>DXGC01000066.1 GCA_019114135.1 Candidatus Corynebacterium avicola | reverse complement strand
TCCTACTGTTAAAGCATGGAGGGGCCCAGCAGCGCGGTCAGCGAACCTTCGGGGATGGAGATGGAGACGTCGTCGAGGGCGGTGAAAACTGGGGAGGAGCCGTAGGTCTTCACGGCGTGGGAGACGGAGATTGTCATTTGGTTACCTGCTGCTTCTTCTGGAGGAGGGTCATGATGACGAGGACGATGGCGGCGACGATCATCAGCAGCGTCGCCGCGGAGTAGGCGCCGTAGACGTTGTTGTCGTCGAGGTAGCGGGAGTGGACGAGCAGGGTCAGGGTCTGGCCACCGCCGGCGAAACCGGAGGAGACCATGATGACCGCACCGAACTCGCCGAGGGCGCGGGCGACGGTCAGGGCGATGCCGTAGGACAGGCCCCAGCGGATCGCCGGGAGGGTGATCCGCCGGAAGGTCTGCCAGCGGTTGGCGCCCAGGGTGGCGGCGGCCTGTTCCTGTTCGGTGCCGATCTCGCGCAGCACCGGCTCGACCTCACGGACGATGAGGGGCAGGGTCACGAACACGGTGGCCAGCACCATGCCGGGCAGTCCGAAGATCACGCGGAAGCCGAGGTTCTCGATCCCGCCGAACCAGCCGTCGGTCCCCCACAGCATGATGAGGGCGACGCCGACGATCACCGGGGAGACCGCGAACGGCAGGTCCACGATGGACTGCACGATGGACTTGCCGGGGAAGTTCCCGCGGACCAGTCCGAGCGCTACGATGATGCCGAAGATCACGTTGAGCGGCACGGCGATGATCACGATGATCAGCGACGTCTGCAGTGCGGAGATGGCCGCCGGGGTGGTGATCCAGTCCCAGAACTCGCCGAGACCGGGAGAGAAGGTCCGCCACAGGATGGTGCCGACCGGCAGTGCCACGAGCACGGCGAGGTAGGCCAGGGCGACGGTGCGCAGTGTCAGCACACTGCCTTTGGAGAGGGTCATGCGTTCTGCTCCTTACGCTGTGCCGCGTCCCCGACGATGCGCAGGACGAGCAGGACGACGAAGGTGATCAGCAGGAGCGCGATCGACACCGCGGCGGCGGCGGACGGGACGTCCGACTCGATCTGCTCCTGGATGTACTGGGAAGCGACCTGGGTCTCGCCGGGGATGTTCCCGCCGATGAGCACGACCGAGCCGTACTCGCCGATGGCCCGGGCGAACGCCAGGCCGGTGCCGGAAAGCACCGCGGGCCACAGGGCCGGCAGGACGATCCGGCGGAAGATCGTGGCATTGGACGCACCGAGCGAGGCCGCGGCCTCCTCGACGTCCTGGTCGAGCTCGATGAGCACGGGCTGCACCGCGCGGACCACGAACGGCAGGCAGACGAAGGCCAGCGCGATGACCAGCGCGGGCTGGGTGGCGTTCAGGGTGATGCCGATCGGGCTGTCGGGGCCGTAGATGCTGAGCAGCACCAGCGAGGCGACAATGGTCGGCAGCGCGAAGGGCAGGTCGATGATCGCGTCGACGATCTTCTTGCCCGGGAAGTTGTCCCGGACCAGCACCCAGGCGATGAGCGTTCCGGTCAGCGCGTTGACCACGGCGACGACCAGCGACACCGTGACGGTCACCCGCAGCGCGTCCAGCGCACCGTCGGAGGTGACCGCGTCCCAGAAACCGGGCAGTCCGCCGGAGAAGGCCTCCGTGGTCAGGGCGAGCAGCGGCAGCAGCACGATGACGGAGAGCCACAGCACCGCGACCCCCATGCCGAGTCTATTGGTTCCCATGTCACACCGCCTTGTAGATGGTCGTGATGGCACCGTCGTCCTCACCGCTTCCCGGCTCGGCACGGTTGAACAGGACGTCGTCGACAATCGCCCAGGAGTCCCAGGCGTCCTTGCCCTCGTACTCCGGGTACAGGGTGGTGAAGGCCTCGCCGATCTGGTCGATGGTGTAGACCGTGTCGGTCTCCCGGAAGGCGTCCTTCTCCTCCTGGGGGAGGGTGTCGATCACCTCGGTGCTGTCGTTGAACAGGTCGGGCCCGGGACGGAAGCCAGCCGAGGCCCACAACTTCTCGCCTTCGTCGGAGAAGAGGTAGTCGCGGAACTCGGTGGCCTTCCCCAGGTCGCCGTCCGGGTCATCGGAGGTGTCGACGAGCGCGACGGGGTTCTCGATGCGGAAGGTGTCCGTCGGCACGCTGTAGTCGACGACGCCGCCGGTACGGACCAGCTCGATCGTCTCGTTCTCGTAGGAGAGCAGGACGTCGCCCTGGCCGGACTCGAAGGACGAGGTGGCCTCGCGTCCGGACTTCGGCCGGATGCCGAAGTGCTCACCGACCAGCGTGCTCACCTTCGACAAGGCCTCGTCGTGAGCGGCCTCGATGTCCTCGACACTCGCACCGCCCAAGGCGGCCTCGCCACCGAGCGCCTGGAAGAACCAGCTGGAGTAGGGGGCCAGCAAGTTCCACTTCGCCGAACCGGAGCTGGCGGGGTTGGGGCTGATCACCTCGACACCGGGCTCCAGCAGGTCGTCCCAGTTCTCCAGGCCCAGCGGGTTGCCTTCGCGGGTCACGAAGGAGACGACGGAACCAAAGGGGACGGAGCGTTCCGACTCGTCGTCGGGGACGTTCTCCTTCCAGTCCCCGCGGATCTGCCCGCTGTCGACGAGGCGGGTGAGGTCCGGCTCCACGGAGAAGTTCACCAGGTCGGTGGGCATGTGGCGGGAGACCTTGCGGGACTGGTCACCGGAGGCGCCGTAGGACTCGGCGAAGCCGGTGTCGGCGCCCTGCTCCGTCTCACGGAACCCGTGGATGAGGGCCTCGAAGCCGGGCTTCGGGGCCGAGTAGGCGGCGATGTTGAGCCGGTGGTCACCGGAGGACGCGTCAGCGGAGTCCGGGTCGTCGATGGTACCGCCGGGCGCCACGAACACGCCGGCGACGGCCACAAGGCCGACAGCGGCGAGTACACCGCCCAGGCTGGGTCTGAATGCCACGTGCACTTCCTCTCGTGTGCGGTCCGCAACTTACAGACCGATCTGTCTACTGTCGGGGAATGACAGTATCCGCCCCGTGCCCTCGGTCCCCATCATTCAATTCACGGTGAATAAACGACTCGCGAAGTACGCCCTCGAGCTACAGCGAGGGGTGGCCGCCTCATGGGTTCGCTGAGATCCGACTGAGAGAAGGCCTACGACCGGCGGAAGAGTCACGACCCTGGCTCCCCGGATTTCAAGCGTTGCCGCCGACACACCCTCCCCACTTCGATGGGGCAGGTCCATTCGTCACCTCGAAGGAGGACCTCACGTGAAGACCCCTTCCCTCACCCCCAGAGCCACCGTCGTCCTGTTGCTCGCCTCGGTCCTGCCACTGATCGACTCGAGCCTCGTCAACGTCCTGCTCCCCGCGATCGGACACGATCTCGGCGCTGCGGAGAGCGACGTGCAGCTCGGGGTGTCCGTCTACATGCTCGCCGCGACCGCCGGCATCGTGCTGTCCACGACCTGCCTGCGTCGGTTCGGTTCCCGCCAGGTCTGGACCGGAGCAGTCCTGGTCTTCGCCCTGGCCTCCGCCCTCGTGGGGTTCAGCGGGACGCTGCCGCTCTTCGTCGCATCCCGCGCCCTGCAGGGGGCGGCCTGCGGCTTCATAATGCCGGCGGTACAGCAGATCGCGGCCGACCTCGTCGGCCGTGAAGGCATGCGGTCGGCCCTCGCGACCATCGGACTGCCCGCGGTCATCGCCCCGGCCGTCGGCCCACTGCTCGGTGGTCTCCTCGTGGACGCCGTCGGGTGGCGTCCCCTCTTCCTCGTCAACGTGCCGGTCGCCGCCCTCGCCCTGGTCCTCGCCCCAGGCGTCCTGCC
This sequence comes from Candidatus Corynebacterium avicola, assembly GCA_019114135.1. Taxonomy (GTDB): domain Bacteria; phylum Actinomycetota; class Actinomycetes; order Mycobacteriales; family Mycobacteriaceae; genus Corynebacterium; species Corynebacterium avicola. The sequence continues at coordinate 40,352 of DXGC01000066.1, read as the reverse complement.
CCCGGCCTCCAGGGGGAACAGGTCGCCACTGGGGGTCGGTCAGGCATTGCCCGGTGTCCTCGGCATGGTGGGGCTGTTGTGGGTGGTCAGTACCATCGGCGGGTCGTCGGCCGACGTTCTCCTCCCGGCCACCGCAGTGGCGGTCCTGGCCATCGCGGCATTCTGTGTACTCGACCTGCGTTCCGCCACCCCGCTGCTGGACATGTCCCTCTACCGGGGAGCGTCCTTCGCCACCGTGATGCTCCTGTGCCTCATCGTCGGCGGCGTCTTCTACGGGACACTGCTGTCGACCTCGTTGCACGTCCAGTCCGACCTGGGACAGCCAGCCTGGGTCGCCGGGGTCCTCCTGGGGGCACAGGGGCTCGGCGCCTGGGCGTCCCGCAGTCTCATCAAGGGTCCGTGGAAGCACATGGATGCCTTCCCCGTCATCGGTACCGGTCTGGTGGTCGCCGCAGTCGGAACCGTCGGTATCGACATCGTCGGGTCCTGGAGCCCCCTCGCAGCCATGGTGATGGTGGCCTCCTCACTCGTCCGCGGACTGGGGTTGGGGGCATGCACCCTGCTCGCCCTGTCCGCCGCCTACGAGGTCGTCTCCGACAGGCAGACCCCGTCCGTCGGGGCGCACACCCGTCTGATGCTCCAGCTCGGCGGCGCACTGGGGACGGCGCTGGTCGGGGTCTGGAACAGCTCCGCGGCAGCTCTCTCCGTACCCGTCGCCGTGGTCTCCCTGGCGGGAGCCACCGCCGCCCTCGCCGTCCATCGCCAGCAGAGCAACCGCGTCGGTGCGTGACGTACTCTCGGCGGTCATGGAGGATCCTGCCGCTTTCGGACGTCGACTTCACCACGCCCGGGTCGACCGCGGACTGTCCCAGACCGCCCTCGCCGCCGGCATCTGCTCCCCCAGCTCGGTCTCGCGCTGGGAGGACGGACAGAGCGTCCCCGACGTCGACATCATGGAGCAGCTGGCCGACCGCCTGGGGATGAACCCCACCGTCCTCACCGGGGAGGGCTTCGATTCCCGTCTGACGGGCTCGGCGGAGGATTTCGCCGACCTCCTGGACACCGTGTTCGCACCGCAGGACGGGATCGGCAGAAGGGACACGACGAGGCCTGCCCCCTCAGCGACCAGCGCGTGGATCGACCACGCCCGGTCCGCCCTGGACCGCGCCGACCCGTGGTCGAGCGCTCCTGATCCACGTCCCACCGTGGATGACCTGTCGGTCGACCCACTGACCCCCTCCACCCCGGCCTCCCTGGAGACCGTCGAGCTGCTGGACGCGATGGTCCGGGTCCGGGAGACCCCGGACCGTGCAACTGTCGATGCCCTGACCGACACCCTCACCTGGGTCACCGATGCCCCACTGATCTTCCGGCGAACTGCCGTGGAGACCGTGGTCGCAGTGTTGCTCTGCGCAGACATGCCGGTCGCCGCCCGTGCAGCTGTCGACAGAGTTTCCCCGCCCGACATCACCACCACAACTGCACTCCTGCTCACCTGGGGTGGCTCATCCCCCGGGGGCCTGCCACCGACCGCCACGTCACGACGTGGGCGGGACGTGGCCTTCGGCGTCCTCGCACATCTGCGGGACGCACCGGCGGAGGTCCGTCGGTCCACCGCAACAGCCGTCGTGGCGTCCTGTCCGGACGACGGACTCGTCGCACGCTGGGCCGGATCCCTCTGACTCCGCCCCTACCCCAGCGCCGGGAACTCCGGGACCACGTACTCGGCGAGCTCCGCCAGGGAATCCTCCACCGGCCGGTCCCCGTGCCGCAGACTGATCATGACGTGGTTCAGTCCCAACTCCTTCTGCGTGGCCAGCAGCTCCAGCAGGGCCTCGCGTCCGATCCGGAACCCGAAGTCACGGCCCTCGGCCGGGTACGCAGGATCCTCGGCCAGGTCGATCCACAGCGACTCCCCCACCGGTTTGAACCCCTGCCCCTGCTCCTCGCAGGACGCCCGCCACTTCTCCACCGTCACCTTCTGCGCTGGCAGGTTGCGGTGGTAGGTCAGCCACCCGTCGGAGTGGGCGGCGTTGAACTCCGTGGTCTGCAGGCAGGACCCCACGGTCAACAGCGGGACGCCCGACGCCGAGGGTTTCGGCACGACCTCGGCGCCGCCCATACGTCCGCGGGACCACCGCACCGGACGCATCTGCGAGGTCCACCCCTTCTTCAGCACCTCCAGGTGCTCCCGGAAGACCTCGCCGCGGTCGCCCTTGTCCAGGTCGAAGGCGGCGAACTCCTCCGGCCGGTCGCCGGAGGCCACGCCCATGAGGAAGCGACCGTCACTGAGCCGGTCCAGTCCGGCCGAACGCTTCGCCAGCAGCAGGGGGTGAGCCAAGGGCAGCACGACCGCCGCCGTGCCCAAGGCGATCTTCTCGGTGTGCGCCGCCAGCCAGGTCAGGTACATGAACGGGTCATGGATCTGGCCGACGTCCCCGAAGGTCTCCACGTTCAGCGGGATGTCGCGGCACCACACCGCGGCGAAACCGGCGTCCTCCGCGGCCTGCACCAGCCCCACCTGCCGCTCGAGGTCACCGTCCGGGGTGACCGGTGACAGCCCCAGCGTCAGCTCCCCCTCGGCGAACGTCCGCCGCCACCCCGGCACAGTGGTCGGCGGAACGTCCGACACCTGCATGATCTCGGGTTTGTCGGCCATGGGCTCAGCTGCCCAGCGGGTCGACCGACAGCGCGACGGCGAGCATCACCGACCCCACGGACACGCAGAACGCCGAGTCGAAACGACGTGAGCGCACCGACAGGACCCCCAGGATCTCCCCGTCGACGAGCCAGCGCAGCAGCCCGAGCAGCAGCATCGCCGAGCCGATGGTCACCGTCCCGCGACGCCACCGGTCGGCGACGAGGAACGCCAGGCCGGCGATCATGACCAGCACGAAGCCGATCACCAGGAGCATCTGCAGCTTCTGGCTGAGCGGGGAGTTCCGCACGTAACGGTCGTGCGGGTTACGCAGCAGCTGCGTCCGCTCCTGCTGGGTCAGCTCGACCAGTTCGGCCGGGTCCGCCCCGCCGACGCCCGCGCTGACCTTCCCCGCTCCGGTGTCACTCACACCTGGTCCACTCCCACGAGGCTCTCCGCGCGCTCGACGACGTTGTGGATCAGGAAGGCGCGGGTCAGCGGACCGACACCACCCGGGTTCGGCGAGACGAACCCGGCGACGTCCCACACGTCCGGGGCGACGTCACCGGCGAGCTTGCCGTCGACGCGGGAGACCCCGACGTCCAGCACCGCGGCGCCCGGCTTCACCATGTCGGCGGTGAGCATGTGGGGCTGACCGGCGGCGGCGATGATGACGTCGGCGTCGCGGGTCTCCGCCGCGAGGTCCTTGGTACCGGTGTGGCACAGCACCACGGTGGCGTTCTCGGACCGGCGGGTGAGCATCAGGCCGATCGGACGGCCCACGGTCACGCCACGGCCGATGACCACGGCCTTCGCACCGTTGAGCTCCACGTCGTAGCGACGCAGCAGCGACAGGGCACCGTTGGGGGTGCAGGGCAGCGGGGCAGGCTCCATGAGCACCAGCTTGCCGAGGTTGACCGGGTGCAGACCGTCGGCATCCTTCGCCGGGTCGATGCGCTCGAGCACCGCGTTCTCGTCGAGGTGCTTCGGCAGCGGCAGCTGCACGATGTAACCGGTGCACTCCGGGTCAGCGTTGAGCTCGTCGATGACGGCGTGCAGCTCCTCCTGGGTGACGTCCGCCGGCAGGTCGCGGCGGATGCTGTTCACCCCGATCTGCTCGCAGTCGCGGTGCTTCATCTTCACGTAGGAGTGGGACGCCGGGTCGTCGCCGACCAGCACGGTCGCCAGACCGGGGGTCACGCCCTTGTCCTTCAGCGCCGCCACGCGGCGGGTGAGATCCTCGACGATCTCGTCGCGGTACAGTTTGCCGTCAAGCTTTGTCGCAGTCACGGAGACCATCCTAACCTCCGTCACACCCCGCCGGGGAACCCTGCCTGCCGCCACGCCTCGTAGGCGGCGACGGCCGCACAGTTCGCCAGGTTCATGCTGCGCCGTCCGGGCAGCATGGGGATGCGCACCTGCTGCGTGATCCGTGGGTCGGCCAGCGCCTCGTCCGACAGCCCGGTGGGTTCGGTGCCGAAGAGCAGGACATCCCCCGGCCGGTATGCGATGTCGGTGTACCAGGTGTCCGCGGACGAGGTGAAGGCGAAGACACGTGTACCGTCGTCGCCACGCCCCTCGCTACACAGCTCACCCAGCGCAGCGTCCAGCGACGGGTGGACGTGCACCTCCGCGAGATCGTGGTAGTCGAGCCCCGCCCTACGAACGTGCTTGTCGTCGAAGTTGAAGCCCAGTGGCTCCGCCAGGTGCAGCACCGCCCCGGTTCCGGCGCTCAGCCGGATCGAGTTACCGGTGTTCCCAGGGATCACCGGCTGGTCGAAGAGGATGTGGCAGGTCGGAATCTCCATCACCGCTCCCACCAGGTCCGCAGCACGTCGGCGAACCACTGGACGTCCTGCACCCCGGCCATCTCGCGCGCCGAGTGCATCGACAGCAGCGGGATGCCCACGTCGACGGTGGGGATCCCCAGCCGGGTGGCGGTGATCGGTCCGATCGTGGAACCGCAGGGGACATCATTGTTGCCGGCAAAGACCTGGTCCGGGACGCCCGCCTCCCGGCATGCGGCGCGCCACGCCGCGGACGTCGATGCGTCGCTGGCGTAGCGCTGGTTGGCGTTGACCTTCAACACCGGTCCGCCGTTGATCACCGGACGGTTCGCGGCGTCGTGGCGTCCTGCGAAGTTGGGGTGCACGGAGTGCGCGGCGTCGGCGGAGACGCAGGACGACCTGGCGAACATCGCCCGGGTTCCGTCCGCGTCCGCCCCGAGGGCGGCGGCGGTGCGGGTCAGGACGTCCTCCAACACCGGCCCGGCGGCCCCGCTGGTGGTCGAGCTACCGACCTCCTCGTGGTCGAAGGCGGCGAGGACGGGGATGGTGCCCTCGGCCGGTTCGGCTGCGAGGAACGCCTCGAGCGAGGTGAAGACGCTGGAGAGGTTGTCCATACGTCCGGCGGCGATGAAGTCCTGCTCGGCGCCGAAGATCTCGCCGCGCTGGGTGTCCACGGTGATCAGGTCGTGCGCGAGAACGTTCCCGGCATCCTCGCCGACGGCGGCGGCGACGACCTCGTCGATCGTGGGGGCGGAGTCACCGATGGCGAAGACCGGCTGCATGTGGGCCTGCCGGTCGAGCTTCAGCTCGGTGTTGACCGCGCGGTCGAGGTGGATCGCCAGGTGCGGCACGCGCAGGACCGGCCCGGTGGACACGAGTTTCTCGGTCACGCTGGTCCCACTGTCCCCGCTGTCGACCACGACGCGGCCGGCCAGCCGCAGCTCCCGGTCCAGCCAGGACGCGAGGATCGGACCGCCGTAGATCTCCACCCCTGCCTGGCGCCAGCCGCCGGGACCGGTGATCTCCCCGACCGGCTTGAGCTTCAGGCCCGGTGAGTCGGTGTGGGACCCGATGATGCGGAAGGACGCCGTCCCGCCCGCACCCTGGTCCTGGATTCCCTCGGGGATCCGCCAGGCCAGCACCGCCCCACCCCGCACGATGTAGTGGCCACCCGGGGAAGAGTCCCAGGCCTGTGCCTCGTCCTGGCGTCGGAAGCCGGCGTCGTCCAGTGCGGTAGTCACCGTGGCGGCGGCGTGGTAGCTGGACGGTGAGGCGTCGATGAAATCGATGAACCGCTGGGCTGTCTCGCGGGGATCTGTCATGGACTCCAAGGGTAGCGGGACGTCGCAGACTGCCACAACGCCAGGTCAGCGGCCAGGCACTCTCTCAACCGTATCGAACACCTGTTCTATAACATGTCATTGCGCGCATTTGCTGTCCGGACCGTTGGATAGAGTGATCGACATGAACTCACCACTCACACCACCACCTCCCCCGCCGACGCCGCCACCATTGCTCCCCCTACGGGGCCGTTTCCCAAACTCTCCGTGTCCGTCCAAGGTCTTCCAGATTGTCACGGTCGACCGACCGATGACCTGGGGCTCCCCCGTCCCCGCGTGGTCACTGCTCCGGTCGACGAATCCTGCCGCGAAAGCGATGGTGCAGGCCAACAAGGCGATGATCACCGTTGCCGTCTCCTGCACCCCGGAGCCCGGGGACGATGTCGTAGCCCACTACTCCTCCATCCAGTCCGCTCTCGGGGTGACGCGTGCCCGCGCGGAGCTCTACTGCAACATCGGTCTGTTGTGCCGTCGGATGCCCCGGCTGAAGCAGCACCTGTCGGCGGGGATGCTCAGCATCGACCACCTCCGGCAGCTCGCGCGCAGTGTCGACGGTGTGCGTCCGGAGGACACCGCAGCCGCTGAGAATGCCCTGATCAAGGTGCTCACCCCGCGGCGGACAGGCCAGTCGATCTTCTCGCCCCGGACCATGTTCAACCACATCCTCAAGGCGCTCCATACGATCGACGCCCTGGCCCGTCCCGTCGACGACACCGAACCTCCGATGGATCCGGTGACATTGGCCGATTACTGCGGCGACGCCGAACAGTCGGAACCCGCACCTGACCTCGATCCCGAACGCCAGTCCGAGCAGGACGCCATCGAGCTCGCTGCCGCAGAGGCCGCGGACGCGATGGCCGACGAGACTGACTCCGCTACCTCCACCACCCGGCGCGTGTCCGTCGACACCTACGACCCACTGTCGACGGTCATCACCGCCACCCTGCCGGCTGCCGAGGCAGTGGAGTTCATGACGATCCTCGACGCGGTGTGCGCCAATATGCGCTGCAACCGCGCCGAGGCCCTGATGCATCTCGCCCACGGCACCGCAGAAGTCGAGGTCACCCTGAACCTCTACCGGGAGATCAACAGCGACATCGTCGCCACGGACTCCGGGCACTGGCTCGACAAGGTCGCCACCCGGAAGTTCATGGACCGGGTCACCCACCTGCGGATCCCCGGACATGACGTGACGGAGACCTACACCCCCACCGGTCAGATCCGTGACTTCGTCACCGCCTGCTACGGGACCTGCACCTTCCCCGGCTGCGAGGTACCCGCCACCAGGTGCGACCTCGACCACATCCACCGTTACGACCACGAGAACCCGGAGAACGGCGGGCCGACCGACACCCACAACCTGCACCCGGTCTGCCGGCGGCACCACCAGCTCAAGACCCTCGGATGGCAGGACGTCAGCCGCGCCGCCGATGGCGCGGTGATGTGGAGCAGCGTCGACGACGGCCACACCTACGTGTCCGAGCCGACCGGCCCGCTCGCCGGATTCGCGCGGACGACCTTCGCCGAACAGGCGTCCCACCGCTACCGGGCGACCCGGGATCACAACATCCGCGTGGCCGGACGTCACCTCGCACTTCGCCGCGCACTGCTGGATGCGCGCACCACCGCAGCCAACGACCCCTGCGAGGTCCCCTTCTGACGAAAGCGTATAACGGTTGCCATGACCACTACTCCGTTACCGCCCGCGGGAGACTTCACCTCCCCGGCCGATGATCCTGCGCTGCGGCTCGCCCGAAACGCCGTCACCGCTGCGGATGTCAACGCCGTCGCCCTGAACCGGGACGCCGTGATCTCCGTGAACCCGACGACCGAGGTCAAGCTCGACTCCCTCGGTGTCAGCGACCAGAAGCAGTCCGGACGCTGCTGGATGTTCGCCGCCTACAACGTCTTCCGTCACCGGGTCGCCGACGACCTGGGGCTGAAGAGCGGCGACGGCTTCGAGTTCTCGCACGCCTACCTGCAGTTCTACGACAAGATCGAGAAGTCGAACCATGTGCTGCATTCGCTGGCCGAGCTCTTCGCCGAGGGCGTGACCGACCTGGACGACCGGACGGTCGCCGCACTGCTCGAGCAGGCTGCGTCCGACGGTGGCCAGTGGAACTACTTCACCAACCTCGTCGCCAAGTACGGCGTCGTGCCGAAGTACGCCATGCCGGAGACCTTCGCGTCCGGACGCACCAGCCAGCTCGACGGCCGACTGCGCACCGTCCTGCGACGCGGTGCGATCGGACTGCGCGACGTCGTGCTGAACGGCGGCGACACCGAGGCAGTCATCGCCGAGACCCTCGCCGACGCCCACCGGGTCATCGCCGTGCACCTCGGCCTGCCGCCGACCGAGTTCGCGTGGCGCTACCGTGACAAGGACGGCGAGTTCCACGACGAAGGCACCCTGACCCCGCAGGAGTTCGCCGCCCGCGTGCTCCCGGACGACCTCGACACCTATGTCTCGGTCGTCCACGACCCGCGGCACGAGACCGGGCAGGCCTTCCACGTCTCCCACGAGAACAACATGTGGGGCACCCCGGACTTCAGCTACGTCACCGCCGACATCGACGATCTGCGCGCCATCACCCGCACCTCGCTGGACTGCGGGGAGCCGGTGTGGTTCGCCTGCGACGTAAACCGCCAGTTCGTCGCCAAGACCGGCGTCTGGCACTCCGAGCTGCTGGAGCTGGACGCCCTCTACGGCACCGACTCCGCCACCACCAAGGCCGAGCAGATGGACACCGCCGAGTCCCGGCTGACCCACGGCATGGTGTTCACCGGCTACGACGCCAACGCGACCGACGGAACACTCTGGCGCGTCGAGAACTCCTGGGGCACCAAGAGCCACGCCGAGCACACCGACCTGGCCGGCAAGGGCTACGGCACCATGGCTGACAACTGGTTCGCCGACAACGTCTTCCAGGTCGTCGTACCCCGCCGCCTGCTGGACGACGCCGACCTCCGCACCACGCTGAAGACCGACCTGACCGACGCCCTCGCTGCACTCGACGCCGGCGAGACCACTGCCCTTCCGATCTGGGATGCGATGGCCTGATGACTGTGACTACGAATACTGAAACAACGCCCGGCGTCGACGCCGGCTACCTCGCCGAACTCTCGTCCTCCCTGCGCGCCGACGCGTCCTTCCGCCAGGCGCGTAACGCCGCCACCGCGGCGGACGTCGAGACGGTGACCCTCGACCGCGACGTCCTGACCTCGATCACCAACACCACCTCGGTGAAGATCGACTCCTGGGCCGTCGCCGACCAGAAGCGTTCCGGACGCTGCTGGATCTTCGCCGGGCTCAACACCCTGCGCGGATCGGTGATGGACCAGACCGGCGTCAAGGACCTGGAGCTCTCCCAGACCTACCTGCATTTCTGGGACAAGCTGGAGAAGGCCAACTACTTCCTCAACGCCATGGTCGAGCTCGCCGACCGCGACATCGACGACCGGACCGTCCAGAAGCTGCTCGCCGAGCCCATCGACGACGGCGGACAGTGGAACATGTTCGTCGCCCTGGTCGCCAAGTACGGCGCGGTGCCGAAGTACGCCATGCCGGAGACCAGGTCGTCCTCCGACACCCGGGCGATGAACCGCGACCTCGCCACCTCCCTGCGCGCCGGCGCCGCCCGGATCCGTGAAGGCGCCGCCGGTGCGGCAGAGGTGCACCGCGACACCCTCGCCGACGTGCACCGCATCCTCACCGTGCACCTCGGCACACCGCCGGAGAGCTTCACCTGGCAGTACCGCGACAAGGACGACGAGTTCCACCGCGTCGGCACCGTCACCCCGCTCGAGTTCGCCGCCGCCCACCTGCCCGACGATCTCGCCGAGCACGTGTGCGTGGTCAACGACCCGCGCGACAGCTCCCCCTACGGCGAACTGTTCACCGTGGAGTACCTCGGCAACGCCATCGGCGAGGACGGCGCGGAGCCGGTCACCTACCTCAACGCGCCGATCGACGTCATCAAGGACGCCGTGCTGTCCTCCCTGCAGGACGGCCGTCCGGTGTGGTTCGGCTGCGACACCTCCGCGCAGAGCTACCGCGAGACCGGGGTGTGGGACGCCAACCTCCACGACTACGAGGGCTTCTACGGCGTGGACCTGGGCCTGGACAAGCAGCAGCGGCTGCTCACCGGTGAGTCCCAGATGACCCACGCCATGGTCTTCACCGGCGTCGACGTCGACGAGGACGGACGCCCGGTGAAGTGGCGCGTGGAGAACTCCTGGGGCCCGAAGGCCGCCGACGAGGGGTTCTGGACCATGAACGACAACTGGTTCGAGGAGTACGTCTTCGAGATCGCCGTGCACCGCGACCGGCTGCCCGGCACCTACCGGGACGTGCTCACCGCCGCGGACGAGGGAAAGGTCACCCCGCACGTCCTGCCCGCGTGGGACCCGATGGGCGCGCTGGCCAGGTAGTTCCGGCCAGGACCGGCTAGGTGAGCCGGTGCCCCGAGAGGAACTCCCAGACCTCGGTGGTGGCGTTCAGCGAGTAGGACGTCGCCTCCGCCGAACTGGACGCCGCACCGGAGGCGCCTGAGGCGTCGCCCGGCCAGCTGTGTCCACCGTCGCCGACCCGGAGGTGGACGACCGAGGTGCCGGCGGTGCACATCGGCCACTGCTGACGCTGGACGTCGCCGGCCAGGGCGGTGGTCACCGGGGTGGCCTGACAGCCGTTGCGGTCGGCGAACTGCTGCACCAGGTCACGGGCACCCATGTAGCTGCCGCCGTGACGGCGTCCGCCGGAGTAGTTGATCGTCTCGTCCTCCGTGCCGTGGATCTCCAGCATCGACGGGGCGCGGTGGGTGTCCTCCACGCAGTTCTCCCGGGTGCCCGAGTAGTAGGCACCGGAGACCGAGGCGACCGCGGCGAAGACGTCCGGCTTGCGACAGGCCAGCTTGGCGACCATGCCGCCGCCGTTGGACATGCCGGCGGCGTAGATGCGGGACTTGTCGACGTTGTAGGTCGTGTTCAGCGCGGCGAGCATGTCCATCGTGAAGCGGACGTCCTCGCCGTCCTTCGTTTTGGCGTAGGGCGCGCCTTCCCAGGAGTCGCTCACACCCTGCATGTAGACCACGATGGCGGGGTGCCGGTCGAAACCGGTGTACTTGTGCATGCTGGCCGCCGACTCCTTGTAGCCGGGGTAGGCCAGCAGCACCGGGTAGGACTGGTCGGCGGAGTAGTCCTCCGGCAGTGACAGGACGCCCTTCCGGTTACGGTCGCTGGAGCGCACGGTGACCGTCTTGCTGTCACCGGGGGCTGGTCCGTCGATCTTCGGGCCCTTGCCCAGCTCGGCCTCGACTGCGGTGGGCACGATGTTGTTTGCTCCGTCGGACGCTGCGGCGGCGGCCTCGGCGTTCTCCTGCAGGGTCTGCTCACGGTAGGCGTCCAGCGCCTCGGTGTTCTCGCCAGCTGGCGAGTGTCCGACCCAGACCAGGGCGCCGACCATCAACGCCGCCACCAGAACGGTGGCCGAGCGGCCCGCACGGCGCGCTGCAGAACCGCGACGGAGGGGACGGGCGAACCAGCTGAGAACGCCGGGCCGGTCGGCGCGGTCTGCATGATCTGCATGATCGGAGCGATCATCCTGGTCGGCCTCGGCCCAGAGGGAGCTGTCGGGCCATTCGGTGACCTCCTGCGCGGCGTCCCGGGGACGCGGTGCCGGCACAGGGGTGGTCGACCGGTGGGCCGGGCGGGGTTCAGGGGTCTGTTGCACGTCCCTATTTCTACTGGTCGACGCAGGTGGAATCAATTCTGCCACGCTTTCCGCCGCTGGATACGGGGGAAATTTCTAGTTTAACAACACAACAGCTTCCCGTGGTTTAGTGTATCTCCCATGAAGCCCCTCAAGACCCGCATGTCACAGGCTGTGTTGACGTTCGCAGCCACCTCTGCCCTCGCCATCTCCTCCACCGCCGTCGCCGTCGCCGACGAGACCCCGGGTTCCCCCGACCCCGACGCCTCCGGCAGCGTACTGTCCGGTGAGTCCGTCCTGCCCGGCGTCGATGTACCGCCGTTCTCCGGCGAGTCCAACGCCGACGGCTCCGACCCGTTCTACCTCCCGCCGGAGAACCTGCCGTCCGAGACCGGCGAGGTGCTCCGCACCCAGGACGCCCCACAGCTGCTGAACCTCGCGTCCGACGGCGGCCCGGGCAGCGCCGAGAAGATTCTCTACAACACGGTCAACGAGCACGATGAGCCGGTCGCGGCCAGCGGTGTCGTCCTGAAGCCCACCGGCAAGTGGCAGGGCAAGGGCCCGGCCCCGACCATCGTCGCCACCCCGGGTACCCGCGGCGCCGGTGACATCTGCGCCCCGTCCCGGTCGTCCAACCAGCTCTTCGGCTTCGACGACGGCAACGGTGCCGTCAACCTGAACTACGAGTACCCCTTCCACGCCGCCGCGAGCGCCATGGGCATGAACGTGATCGTGGTCGACCTCATCGGTCTGGGCACCCCGGGTCAGCACACCTACGTGAACCACCTCGAGGAGGGCACGGCCACCCTCGACGGCGCACGTGCCGGCCTGACCCAGCTGGGCCTGCCGCAGGACTCCCCGCTGGGCTTCTTCGGCTACTCCCAGGGTGGTGGTGCCTCGGCCGCAGCCGCCGAGCGAGCCCAGGACTACGCCCCGGAGCTGAACGTCAAGGGCACCTTCGCCGGTGCCCCGCCGGCCGACCTCACCGAGGTCGTCGACTACGTGGACGACCACGCCATCACCGGCGTGATCGGCTTCGCCCTCAACGGCGCCCTGGCCCGCCACCCTGAGCTCGCGGGACTGCAGGACGAGTACTTCAACGAGAAGGGCAAGCGCTTCATGGAGGACACCAAGGACCGCTGCATCGGTGATGTCGTGGGACGTTGGGCCTTCACCGACACCCGCACGATGACCAAGTCCGGCAAGTCCTTCGGTGAGATCGCCCGCGAGGACGAGCGACTGCAGGAGGTGCTGGAGAGCTACAAGCTGGCCAACAGGTACAAGGACCTCAACGCCCCGATGCTGGTCGTCAACGGCAAGAACGACGACACCATCCCGTGGCAGCAGGCCCGCGATGCCGCGGACCGCTACTGCGAGGCCGGTGGCGACGTCCAGTTCAACACCGACCCGCTGCCCTCCGTGCTCCCCGGCTCCGTGATCAACCACGCGGTCCCGATGCTCACCCAGGCAGGCGGCGCGTTCAACTACCTCGTCGACCGTTTCAACGACAAGCCTGCCCCGAGCAACTGCGGGGAGTTCTAGGAACAAATACTGACCTGAGCGCAACGAGAACCACCAGCTGACTCCAGCCCTGACCACGGGGCTGGAGTTTTCTGTGCGAAAAGCTCCCCGCGGGCATTCCCCTGCAGGTACTGTCGGCCTTGGGCCGGGGGGGGGGACTGTTCTTTCATCACCACACCCGGTTGAATCATGCAGCCGACCAGGGGGGACTCTCGTGACCACCACTTTTCCTGTCGAACCAGGACACACCACACATCTCGACGCCTCGACGATGATCGGCGCGGTGGACGCCGCACCGCCGTCGGGGTGGCGCCGACTCGTCCACCGCGCGACCGGCGGACGCTTCAATCCGGGCGAATCCACGATCCAGGCCGCGGAACGCCAGGTCCAGGAACGCATCTGCACTCCCCTACGGGGCGACTACCGCATCGCCGTGCTCAGTCTGAAGGGCGGCGTGGGCAAGACGACCTCCACCGTGGCGCTGGGCGGCGTCTTCGCCTCGTTGCGCGGCGACCGCGTCATCGCGGTGGACGCCAACCCGGACCTCGGCACGCTCGCCCGCCGGGTGGTCGACGATGCGGAGCCGACCGTCCGTGACCTGCTGAAGCTTCCGGACGCCTCCCGCTACCCGCAGGTCCGTTCCTGCACCAGTCAGGCGTCGAGCCGGTTGGAGGTCATCGGCTCCGACCGGGACCCGGCGGTGTCGGAGGCCTTCAGCGAGGACGACTACCGGCGCACCGTCGACATCCTGCAGCACCACTACAACATCATCCTCACCGACTGCGGGACGGGTCTGATGCACAGCGCCATGTCCGGGGTGCTGGACCTGGCGCACATGCTGGTGCTGGTCACCTCGCCGGCGTTGGACGGGGCCCGCTCGGCGGAGGCGACGCTGGACTGGCTGGACCACCACGGGCACGGTGACCTGGTGGCCAATGCCGTGGTCGTGGTCTCTGGGGCACACCCGGGTCAGGCGGCGGTGGACCCGGAGGTACTGACCTCGCACTTCGCCGCCCGGACCCGGGCGGTACGCGGCATCCCCTTCGACCGGCACCTGTCCGAGGGCGGGGTGGTCGACCTGGACCGGCTCCATCCGAGGACGTTCCGGGCCTACCGGGAGTTGGCGGCCACGGTGGCGGAGGACTTCGGGAGCTGGCACCGGCACGCGGCTGTGTAGGCGGCTACCGGAAGTCGCAGGAGGCGGTGTCTTCACCAATTAATTCTGAGTTACGGTGGGCCGCAAGATTTCTCTCGAGCCACTGGCCGGAGCAAGATGGTTCACCATGTCCCACACCCCTCACGACGACATAGAGAACCAGTCACCCGCCACAGATGGACTCACCAGACGGACATTCTTCGGTCATCCCATGGGACTGGCCACATTGTCCGGGGTGGAGATGTGGGAGCGGTTCAGCTACTACGGACTCCAGGCAATCCTCGTCTACTACCTCTACTACGCCGTCAGCGAAGGCGGTCTCGGTATCGACCAGAGCGTCGCCGTATCCATCATGGGCGCCTACGGCGGGCTGGTCTACCTCACCAGCGTGTTCGGCGCATGGGTCGCTGACCGGATCCTGTCGGCTGAACGGACCTTGTTTTACGCGGCCATCCTGGTCATGTTCGGCCACATCAGCCTGGCCATCGTCCCAGGGGTCGTCGGAGTGACCATAGGGCTGATCGCGGTTGCGGTCGGCTCCGGCACGGTGAAGACCACGTCGCAGGTAATCCTGGGCTCCCTGTACTCGCGCGGCGACCAACGTCGTGACGGTGGATTCTCCATCTACTACATGGGCGTCAACCTGGGTGCTCTGATCGGGCCGCTCATCTGCAATGCACTCTGGGGCTGGCAGGGCTTCCACTGGGGCTTCGGCGCTGCAGCGGTCATGATGGCTATCGGTCTCATCCAGTATTCCGTGTCGCGTCGACGGACGATCGGGACCACAGACCAGAGCGTCACGAATCCGCTCCCCACAAACCACTATCTGCCCATCTTCGGCATCGGAACTGTCGTCGTGATTGCGGTGGTGCTGCTGTTCGCCACCGGGATCCTCGCGGTCGGCCGGTTGTCTGACTTTGCCGCACTCGTCGCTCTGGTAACCGCCGTGATCATGTGGGTCCAGATGTACAGGTCACCGCTTGTGTCGCCGGAGGAACGGTCGCGACTGGTCGGGTTCATACCGATGTTCCTGGCCTCGGTCCTTTTCTGGTCAATGTTCCAGCAGCAGAGCTCCGTCATCGCGGTCTACTCGGATGAACGCCTCAACCGCACGATTCTCGGGGTCGAGCTTTCCCCCGGTTTCGTCCAGTCGATCAACCCGCTGATGATCATCATCTTTGCCGGCGTTTTCGGAGCGATCTGGACCCGTCTGGGAGACCGGCAACCCTCCTACGCTACGAAGTTCGGTGTATCCATCGTGATCATCGGCCTGTCCATGCTGGGATTCGTCCCGTTCGCCGGGGGCGAAGCGAACTCGACGCCGCTTCTGGCTCTGGTAGGTATCCTGTTCCTTTTCACCATTGCTGAACTTCTGCTCAGTCCGGTGGGCAACTCGCTGGCCACCCGCCTTGCTCCCCAAGCGTTCCCCACCCGGATGTTCGCACTGTGGATGCTGTCCGTGAGCCTCGGTACCGCGTTGTCGGGCACACTGGCGTCGCAGTACGACCCGTCCGATGCGTCGGGCGAACGCACTTACTTCCTCACGCTGTTCGGGGTCAGTGTGGTACTCAGTGCGCTGTTGTTGCTGGCACGTAGGTGGATATCCAGAAAGATCGCGACCATCGACGAATGACCTCGGCATGGCCTGCAGTAGTCGCTGCGTGAGTCACCGGAAGTCGCGGGACGCGCTGGCCAGTGCACTGTGGTCGTCCAAGGGCTCCAGCTGATCAGCGACGACGGTGACGGCCCCGCTGCCGTTCTGGGCGATGCCCCGGACGACCAACATCCGGGCGGTGGTGGCGACCTTTCGTCGCGCCCGCCACAGCCCCGGGGAGACCAGGACGTTGACCAGGCCGGTCTCGTCCTCCATGCCGAGGAAGGTCACCCCACCGGCGGTCATCGGACGTTGCCGGTGGGTCACCACCCCGGCGACGCGGATCCGGCGTCCGTCCTCCACCGTCTTCAGGCCGGACGCCGGGACGACCGGGAACGGTCCCGGCAGAGCGTCCAACTGCTCGCGCAGCAGACGCACCGGGTGCCCGTCGGAGGTCACCCCGGTGGTGCCGATGTCCGCGGCGGCGAGCTCGAAGGAGCTCATACCGGGCAACGCCGGGGTGGACGACGAGGAGGTCCCCGGCAGCATCCCGGGACGCTCGGTCGCTGCGATGCCGGCGGCCCACATGGCCTGACGTCGACTCACCCCGAGCGAGTCACAGGCACCGGCCCGGGCCACCGCCTCCACCTGGGCGACGGTCAGCCCAGCCTCCCGGGAGAGCTCGGCGATGCCGGTGAAGCGGTGCAGGCGGTCGCGGGCGGCGACGAGGTCCGTCGCGGCGTCCTCCCCCAACCCCTTCACCGAGGCCAGGCCGAGGCGGATCGCACCGTCCTGCACGCATGGCTCGACATCCGAGGAATTGACGTCCACCGGCAGGATCGTCACCCCGTGGCGCCGGGCGTCGGACACCAGGGACTGCGGCGAGTAGAAGCCCATCGGCTGGGCGCGCAGCAGCGCGACGCAGAACTCCGCCGGGTAGTGGCACTTGAACCAGGCGGAGAAGTAGACCAGGGAGGCGAAGGACTGGGCGTGGGACTCCGGGAAGCCGTAGGAGGCGAAGGCGACGACCTTGTCCCACAGCCGCTCGGCGACGTCCACACCGATACCGTGCAGGTCACGGGCGCCGTCCAGGAACCTCGCGCGCATCCGCTCCATCTTCTCCGGGGAGCGCTTGGAGCCCATCGCCCGGCGCAGGGTGTCCGCCTCCCCCGGCGCGAAACCGGCGACGGCGACGGCCATCTGCATCAACTGTTCCTGGAACAGCGGGATCCCCAGCGTCCGGGACAACACCGGTTCCAGGCACGGGTGTTCGTAGGTGACCTCCTCCTCGCCGTTGCGTCGGCGGATGTAGGGGTGCACCGAGCCGCCCTGGATCGGGCCGGGGCGGATCAGCGCGACATCGACCACCAGGTCGTAGAAGGTGCGGGGTTTCAGCCGTGGCAGGGTGGCTAGCTGGGCGCGGGACTCGACCTGGAACACCCCGACGGCGTCGGCGGCGCTCAGCATCTCGTAGACCGCCGGGTCCTCCGCCGGGATCTGCCACAGCTCGGTGCGGGTGCCGGTGGTCTCCTCCACCAGGTCGACGCAGTGGTGCAGCGCCTCGAGCATGCCGAGGCCCAGCAGATCGAACTTCACCAGTCCGACGGCGGCGCAGTCGTCCTTGTCCCACTGCACCACCGAGCGGTTCTCCATCCGCGCCCACTCGGTCGGCACGACGTCGGCGATGGCACGGTCGCAGATGACCATGCCGCCCGAGTGGATGCCGAGGTGGCGGGGCTGGCCCTCGAGCATGGCGGCCAGGGTGACCACGGACTCCGGCGGGTCCTCGAGCCGGCGGGACCAGGCGTCGACGCGCCCCGGGTCGTGGCCGAGGGCCCGGGCGGCGTCGCGCAGGGCACCTTTACGCCGGTAGGTGATGACGTTGGCGACCTGCGCGGCGTTGTCACGTCCGTAGTGGTTGTAGACGTACTGGATGGCCTCCTCGCGCCTGGTCGACTCGATGTCGAGGTCGATGTCGGGTGGGCCGTCGCGCTCCGGGGAGAGGAAGCGTTCGAACAGGAGGTCGGACGCCACGGCGTCGACGTTGGTGATACCGAGGGCGTAGCAGACCGCGGAATTGGCCGCCGATCCACGCCCCTGGCAGAAGATGTCGCTACGGCGGCAGAAGTCGACGATGTCGTGGACGATGAGGAAGTAGCCGGGGAAGCCGAGGTTCTCGATGATCCCGAGTTCATGCTCGATGACCTCCCATGCGCGGGCTGCATCGGCACGGGGTCCGTAGCGCTCCTCGGCGCCGCGACGGGTCAGTTCGCGGAGCCAGGACATCTCGGTGTGGCCGTCCGGCACATCGGCGTGCGGCAGGTTCGGGGCGACCAGGTTCAGCGTGAAGGAGCACTCCTCGGCGATGCGCACGGTGGTGTCGACGGCGGCGCGCAGCCAGTCGCAGTCGCCGGCCAGGTCCGCCATCTCGTCGCCGGAGCGCAGCCAGGCCCCGCCGAGCGGGTGGGTGCGCGGGGCGGCGGTGGTGACGTCGTGCCGGTCGTGCAGGGCGGCCTTCGCCCCGGCCAGTCGCGCCTGGGCCGGGGTGGCGCAGGTTGCGGCAGTGGTGACGATCTCGGTGAGGCCGTGTGTCTCCGCCAGGTCATGGAGGGCGGCATTGCGGTCGACGTCGGCGGGACTGGCGGTCAGCGAGAGCTCCACCAGGCAGTTCTCTGCGCCGAAGGTAGTGATCACGTCGGACGCACGACTCACGCGGTGGTGGTCGACGAGGACGTACCAGGTGCCGTCCGCGGCGTCGGCGAGTTCCGCCAGCGGCGGGTAGGAGGCGGTGTCCTTGTCGACGTCCTCCATCCGCGCGGCGGTGATGACACGGGAGAGCCGACGGTAGCCCTCCTGTCCCCGGCACAGGACGGTCAGCGGTGGTTCATCGAGACCGTCGACGGAAAGTTCGGTGCCGAAGACGGTGGCCGGCGCCTGGCCGGACACACCCTGTTCCGCCTGCGCCTCGGCCGCGGCGGTCGCCAGGCGGGCGGCACCGTAGAGACCGTCCCGGTCGACCACGGCGACGGCAACGAGTCCCAGGCCGGACGCCGCGGCAATGTACTCCTCCGGCTCGCTGGCGCCACGCAGGAAGTTGTAGGAGCCGGCGGCATGGAGCTCGGCGAAGCGGACCGTGGAGGCTGGCGTAGCCGGGACGGCGGGCGACGACGGCGTGGCCGGAGCGTCCTGCCAACTCGTCTCCCGACCGCCCTCGCCGACGCCGACGGCGTGAAGCGCGCCGGTGTCGACGCCGGAGAGGATCCGCTCCAGGCGCGACCAGCTGAGCGCACCACCGTTTGAGAACATGTGTTCGATACTAGTTCGCACCCCTCCCCCGGTAAAGCCCGGAGATCAGTTCACGCCAACTAGACAGAGCGGTTCATTTTGCTGTACTCCTACTAACATTGCCCCGAAACCCGGGGAATGAGAGACCACCGGGCCTTATCACGACCCTTGACGTCCCCAGGAGGACACCATGACCAAGCACCTCTTCACGAAGGTTGCCCGCCAGGCCACCGCCGGCGTCGTCGCCGTCGCCACCGCCGCCAGCCTGACCGCCTGCATGAGCGATGACAGCGGCGACGACGTCATCAAGATCGGCTCCACCGAGGCCAGCGAGAGCCAGTGGAAGGTCTTCGCGGAAGAGGCGAAGAAGGCGGGTCTCAACATCGAGGTCGTCCCCTACACCGACTACCCGCCTGTCAACGACGCCGTGGTCAACGGTGACCTGGACGCCAATCAGTTCCAGCACATCCAGTACCTCGCCGAGTACAACGTCAAGTCCGACTCCGACCTCAAGCCCTTCGGTGCAACCGAGACCTTCCCGATGGGCATCTATGCGAAGAACGCCTCCACCATCGATGAGATCATCGAGGATGGCGAGGTCGTCATTCAGAACGATTCCACCAATGGTGGTCGTGCCATCAAGCTGCTTGCTGCGGCCGGACTGATCACGCTGCGACAGGACGATCTGATCGCCCCGATGCCGGCGGACATCGACGAGAGCAAGTCCAAAGTGAAGGTACGCGCAATTTCCGCGGAACAGACTGCGGTCGCCTACAACGAAGGATCTGTTGCTGTCATCAACAACAACTTCCTGAAGAACGCCAACGTCACTGCCGACGATGCCATCTACAAGGACGATCCGAGCGACCCGACCGCCCAGCCCTACATCAACGTCTTCGTGACCCGCGCCGATGACGTCGACAACGAGGACTACCAGAAGCTCGTCGAGATCTGGCGGGACGATGCCGTTCAGGCTGCCGTCGCAGAAGACACCTCGGGCTCTGCGGTCCAGGCGGACATCTCCCAGGAGGAACTGGAGCAGGTCCTCGAAGACACCGAGCAGAAGTTCCGCGACCAGGGCACTTCCGAGGACGAGTAACCATGAATAACGCCATAGCGCCCAGCCGCACCGGCACAGAGGTAGAGTTCCGCAACGTCGGCAAGATATTCGCACAGGGAAAGCACGAGGTCACCGCCCTCGACGACGTCTCCATCACCATCCCGTCCGGCTCCATCGTCGGCGTCATCGGTTACTCCGGTGCCGGCAAGTCGACCCTGGTGCGGCAGATCAACGGTCTGGACACCCCGACCAGCGGGCAGATCCTGCTCGACGGCCGGGACATCGTCCCGCTGTCCGAGCGGGAACTGCGCAGCATCCGCCGGAACATCGGTATGATCTTCCAGCAGTTCAACCTGCTGAACTCCCGGACCGTCGCCGGCAACATCGCCTACCCCCTGAAGCTGCAGGGCCTGAGCAAGACGGAACGTGAGAGCCGGGTCAAGGAGCTCCTCGACTTCGTCGGACTGTCCGACAAGGGCCGCTCCTACCCCGAACAGCTGTCCGGCGGACAGAAGCAGCGCGTGGGCATCGCCCGGGCGCTGGCGACGAACCCCTCCCTGCTGCTGGCCGACGAGGCCACCTCCGCGCTGGACCCCTCCACCACCCACGAGGTGCTGGAGCTGCTGCGCAAGGTCAACAAGGAGTTCGGCATCACCATCGTGGTCATCACCCACGAGATGGAGGTCGTGCGCACCATCGCCGACTCCGTGGTCGTCATGGAGAGCGGCAAGGTCGTCGAACAGGGCAGCGTCTACGAGGTCTTCTCGACCCCGAAAACCGACACCGCGGCGAACTTCGTCTCCACGTCCCTGCGCAACACCCCGGACCTCCTCGAGGCCTCCGACCTCAACACCGGTGTGGGCCGCCTGTTCACCGTCACCATGAAGGAGGGCGCGGGCTTCTTCCACGCCATCTCCGAGGTGGAGCGGGCCGGCGTCAGCGTGAACATCGTCCACGGTGGCGTCACCACGCTGCAGTCCCACTCCTTCGGCCGTCTCACCGTGCGGATGACCGCCACGGATGACGCCGGGAAGGACGCCGTGGAGAACTTCTACCAGTCCCTGTCCGCCACGACCGAGATCGAGGAGATCCGATGAGCGCCACACACACGGCAACCGACACCCTTCTCCTCGCCGCAGACTCTGACTGGGGCTATCTATCCCCCATCTACCAGGACGCCATCGTTCAGACGCTGTACATGGCGATCTGGGGCCTGGCTCTCGGTGGCGTGATCGGCTTGGTGCTCGGCGTCCTGCTGTACACCACCCGTGGTGGCGGCGTGCTCGCCAACCGGCCGGTGTTCTGGATCCTCAACGTCCTGGTCAACATCGTCCGACCTGTTCCGTTCATCATCCTGCTCTCCGCCCTGGGTCCGTTGACGCAGATCGTCGTCGGGACGAGACTGGGCATCAACGCCGCGACCTTCGCGATCGTCATCGCCGCGTCCTTCGGTGCCGCCCGCATTGTGGAGCAGAATCTTGTCTCGATCGACCCAGGTGTCATCGAGGCGGCGCGTTCCATGGGAGCCTCACCGCTGCGGATCATCTTCACGGTGATCATCCCCGAGGCCCTCGGACCACTGATCCTGGGTGCGACGTTCATGTTCATCGCGATCGTCGACATGACCGCGATGGCCGGCTACATCGGTGCCGGCGGCCTGGGTGACTTCGCCATCCAGTACGGTTACCGTGCCTTCGACAACAACGTCATCTACGTCGCCCTGGTCACGATCATCATCATCGTCCAGGCCGCGCAGCTGTTCGGTAACTGGCTCACCAAGAAGGTCATGCGCCGCTGACACAGCTGGCACAGCTCTCGTGAACCCCGTCAGGTCGTCCACACCGACCTGGCGGGGTTCAGTGTCGGACAACCTCTTGCCCTGGGAAACTATCACCCGTACCTTCGGTGACGGACACACACTCAATCGTTTCAGGAGAACAGAATGTCCCGCACCACCCGACGCCTCGGCATCGGTTTCGCCGCTGCCCTCCTCACCACCGGTCTCGCCACCGCACCGGCCACCGCCCAGGAACTCCCCGAGAACTCCAGCGGCATCTCCGCACCCAATGGCTGGACACCCGAAGGATCCGTCCCTGCATGGGCTGCGCTCAGCGGGACGGTGGTCGACACCGCCATCTACCGGCCGGAGCTTCTTCCCGGCACCGCCGTGATGCCCTCCGCCGTCGCCCTGTCCGGGACTGCCCCGCTCGTCCCCTGGTGCGGTCCCTTCGTCACCCTCGACAGCCCCCAGGAGGGCTGCGACTAGGTCGCTGACCCCCGCGTCCTCATGTCCGAATCGAGGGACCCGGTAACGATACGCTAACAATCTTCCCCGTAGTGGTGTTCACGACACCACCGCGAGGTACTCTTTTCCTCCGTGAGAACTCTCCAGGACACCCGCCGAACCACGGCCCTGCGCACCCTCGCCAGCGTCGTGGCTGGCGGGTGTATCTGCGCTGCGCTGACCGCCTGCGGCGGCGATGCGGAGGGTGAGGACGGCCCCGAACTAATGTCGGGTCGCATCGACTCCGACCAACGCTCCTCCGCGGCAGGGGCGGCTGCACCGGGTGCGGACCTCCCCGACCCGGAGGCCCGGCCCACTGGCGAAGCCGTCCCACCGGAGAATTCCCAGCCGAAGGACGTCCTGCCGTCCGATGGTGCCGAGCTTTCCGTCACCGAGGTGCGCGCCGGCACCCACGACGGGTTCGACCGGGTCGTCGTCGAGTTGGACGGAACGGGTTCACCCGGGTGGAAGGTGACCGAGGATGAGTCAGGGGCAGGACTCGAGATCGAGATGCGCGGGTTGGCGTCATCCGATTCAGACGAGAAGCCTCGGGTCAATAATGCCGCGAACACGGTGGTGGAGTCCGTCGATGTCAGCGATATGGACGACGGTTCCCGGAAGATCAAGGTCGGGCTGGAGGACGCCTCCGCCGACTACACGGTGAGCCTGCTCTCCAAACCGACCCGACTGGTGGTCGACATCATGCACCCGTGACTGGGCTGACCGGGGTGACGCTGCTGGCGACCCAGCAGGTGCCGGTCTTCTGCTTGTCCCCGCAGGACGACACGACCGGGTGCCCGGTGGAGCGTTCCAGGACGACGGTCCAGGACCGGTCACCGTCGCTGACCAGGTACGTGGGGTTCATTCGCTGACGCTTGGCGTGCTTGTGCTTCCTAGGGTTCCCGCCGTACTTGCTGTACTTGCCGTACACGCCACGCTCGGACGCCGCCTGCTTCACCGCCCGCTGGAACTCGTGGACCGGCTGGAAGTGCCCCTGTCGTTTCAGTGCCTTGAGCTCCTCGTAACGTCCGGTGATCTTCATCTCCATGCGCTGGGTGATGAGCTCCCCGACGCGGCGGCGGAGGTCGTCGTCGACGGCCGCGGCAACGGCGGCGTAGTCCTCAGCGGCTGCGATGGCGGTCTCGGCGGGGTCGCGGACGGGCTCCGGGGTGGGGGCTGGCTCTGGGACTGGTTCAAGGACAGCGGGCGCCTGCCGGACGGACAGTTCTGACATCCCCACGCTCTCCCCTGCCCCGGCCAGGTGTCCGGCGACGGCCAGTTCGGCGATCTGCTCCTGGGAGCCGAGGGTGCCCCGGCCCCGGTTACCGACCACGTGCAGGCGCCCGGCCGCAGCGTCCTGCAGCATGGCGGTGGTCTGCGCGGCGCTGAGGGTGCCGAAGGAGTAGTTCCACGGCAGCAGGATCATCGACGGGGCGAAGCGGTGGCCCTTCGTGTGCGAGGACTCCCACACCGTCCCGGGGTACTGCGCCGCCAGTTCGGCGGCCAGCGGACGGCCCTTGACGGCACAGCACAGGTCGCGTTTGCCGTGGGTGCAGACCAGCAGCAGAGGGTCGGTGACCCGCTCGGCCCCGGGGGTGTCCCCCGGTGTGGACAGGTCGACCTCGGGCAGTGCCGCGGCACCGGCGATCTCCATACGCTCCAGGGTCGACGGGGTGCCGGGCTCACCGGGGCGTGCGATGAACAGGGTGGCGGTCTCGCGCGGGACCTGCCCCTCGCGTCCGGGACGGCGGATGAACTGCAGTTGGGCACGGTTCTTCTTCAGGAAACGACGGATGACACCGGTCAGTTCCTTACCCAGGGCCTCGCCGTCGAGGATGTCCCTGCCCCACCCGCCGGGGTACTCCAGCGCCAGGGTGAGTCCCCCGGTCTTCGCGGTACCGGGCAGAGGTTCGGCGGTGAGGTCGGAGCACATTCCCGACCGGGGGTTCCTGGTGGTGGGCATGGTCACAATTCTAGTTCGTGGGAGCCCTTAAACCGAAGCGCCGGTGTCAGCAGACCAGGTCAAGGTCCACGGCGTCCGCCATGGCGGTGTATCCCGCGTCATTCGGGTGGAGGTGGTCACCGGGATCGAAGGAGGGGCTGACGACCTCCGGGTTCTCGGTGTCACGGATGACCTCGTCGAAATCGACGACGTCGTCGTAGGCACCGGACGTACGGATCCACTCGTTGAGCGCCTGCCGGGTCTTCTCGCCGGTCTCGGTGAAATAGCTGGCACCGCGGTACGGGGTGAGCGTCGCGCCGACGACCCGGAGACCATGGTCATGGGCCCGGTTGATCAACTGCTGATGAAGTGAGATGAGTTCGCCGACGGACACCTCACCCCAGGTCATTCCGATGTCGTTGATCCCCTCGAGCAACACCACGGTGCCTACGCCCTGTCGGGCGAGGACGTCCCTGTCGAAGCGTGCCAGTGCGGAGGCTCCTCTCATGCCGGCGTTCTCGAGAAGTCGGTTTCCGCTGATCCCGGAGTTCAGCACCCCGCACTGCTGCTCTGTCGGACGCTGCAGGAGCTGGTCGGCGACCTGGTCCGGGTAGCGCAGGTTGGCGTCGACCGTGGAGGAGCGACCATCGGTGATGGAGTCGCCGAAGAACACGGTGGAGCTCTTCGCGGTGGATGTCACGTCGACACCACTGAGGAAGTACCGCGACTCATCGAGGGGGACGAAGACGCTCTCGTCCCCGGCTGTCTGGTTGCCGTCCGCGCGGTAGGACGTGGCCATGCCCAGCGGGTGCGTGGTCGCCGGCCCGGTGGGTCCCGGCAGGTAGATGCGGACGTCGAGATCGGAGTTCGGCTCAACATTGACCGGCACCTCGTCCGAGATCCACTCCGCACCGGCCGGAATGGTGACCTGCTCCGAGCCGTGGAAGGTCACCGGCGTACCTCCTGCGACGGTGACGGCCCCCACTTCCAGCGGCCCGGTGCCGTAGGTGTTGGCCAGACGTACGCGGAGGGACTCGCCACCGATCGACATGTGCACGGACTGGAGCAGTGTGGTGTCGGCGAATCCGTCGCCGGAAATAGTGCCGACCCCGCCAGCAAGGGTCATCGAGGCATTCCAGCTTCCCAGCCACCGGCCGTCATCGTGTTCCGGAGAGATGATCGTGCTTCCGGAAGCTGTCGACAGTGTCGACGATGTCGACGAGGCCTGGCTGGCTGATGAACCGGGCCGTGGTTCGGCGATGGTCGAGCCTATGAACAGTCCGGCTGTGAGGACGGCACTGCCGATCATTGCCAGGCAGCGGCGTGCGGTGAGGGTGTACATCGGGATATTCCCTTATTTTTTCACTTGTTTCTCCATGATCGATACTACTCCGGAAAGCCGGAAACACACTTCTCGGCCCCGTCAGTAGGTTGCCTCGATGCGCCAGGATTTCCCGCGGCACACCAACAGGTAGGCGGCGGGTTCTTCGGTGGAGACCTGCAGGCGGGCGTAGCGACGCGGGGTGTGCGTCCACCACTGTTCGTCGACCGGCCAGGGGCCGGCCCAGCCGGTGATGCGGTGGGTCCGGTTGCCCCACCGCATCGCCTCCGGCCGCGCACTCATCAGTGCGCGCCCGGTGACCCACACCGGGTCCCCGTCGGCATCCAACAGGTGGACGGCAGCGGCCGGGTGGTTCGGACGCGGTGTGTCCCGACTCTCCGGTGCCCCGGCGAGAGCGGGCAGCGGGGCGGGGAGCTCCCCTGCCCAGTCCCGGGTGAGCAAGGCGGTGACCTGCTCGGGGTCGCTCTCCCCGTAGGGCACGGCGACGACCCGTCCGGCGACCCCACGTCCTCCGCGGTGCACCGGGCGCAGCACACCCTGGGTGCCGATCAGCGCCTGGGCCCGGGCGGCCGCGGCGCGGGCGGCACGGATCCCGGCGTCGGGTCCACCCCACAGGGCGTCGACGACCTCCCCGGTAGGCAGGCACTCCACCGGCACCAGCTCGATCGCCCGGATACCGCCGACCCCCTCAGGAGAGTCGGTGTCTGTGTCGGTACGGGCACCCCGGACACGGGTCAGCCACCCGTCCAGCTGCCAACGCACCCGCTGGGCGGTGTCCTCCTCGGTCAGCGGTTCCCGGCACCGCCAGACCCGTTCCACACTCAGCGGCCCCTCGTACCCCGGGGGCGGGTCGAGGTGCGCCCGCACCGCCAGCCGCAGGCACACCTGCCCGGCGTCGGCGAGCATCCCGTGGAGTCTCACCGCGGCCTGCCGGGCGAGGAAGGCCGCGGCCGCGGTGTCGGCCACCGGTTCGTCCGGCTCGACCCGGGCCTCCATCGGCGCGGTGATCCGCGCCGAGGACACCGGACGCTCCGGCTCACCGGCGGCGATCCGGTGCCAGTAGACCGCCTCGGCGCCGAAGCGTCCGGCGACGTCCCGGCGGGGCAGGGCGGTGAAGTCCGCCAGGGTGCGGATGCCCAGCTGGGACAGGACATCCACCATCCCCCGGGGACATCCCAGCGAGGGTTCGGCGACGAGGATGCGCAACGGCAGACCGGACAGAAAGGCTGCCGAGGAACCGGGGGCGATACTACGTCCCTGGCGTGCCGCCCAGACGGCGGTGACCAGGTCGTCGGCGGCGCCGGTGAGACAGTCCACCCCGGCCTGTGCGGCGGCGTCCACCAGCAGCTCGGCGGCCCGTTCCTCCGAGCCGTAGTAGCGGGTCAGGGGTGCCGCGGGGAAGGCGAGCAGCCCGGGGCGCAGGGTCTCGACCCCGGCGGCGACCTGCTCCAGGGCGGTGAGGACCTCCTCGTGGGCGGTGGCCTCGGCCGCCTCCTCGACCTCGCCGATCTGCAGGGCCGGGCAGGTACCCAGGGCGTGGCGCTCCTTCATCCCGGGACGCACCCCGGCGCCGCGGGCAGCGGCATTGGCGGCGTGGATCCTGTGGTTGTCGACCACCGCCGCCGGGGCGAGCAGGTCCCAACCCCGCCGGCGGGCGACGACGTACACCGGCCAGTCCGGGAACCACAGCGCCAGCACCCTGCTCCCGGCATGTTCGGCACTCACAGCGCACGCTCCCGCAGCAGGGGCACGGCGGTGGCCGGTGCGATGTCGACCGGCGCCGCGTTGGTGGTGTCCGCACCACCGACGGCCGCGGTGAAGGTCTGCGGCGGTTGCCCCTGGCCCCAGAGTTTCCCGGAGACGGTCACCTCACGTACCCGTCCCGATCCACGTCCCAGGCCGGTGACCTCGCCGGTCCTCCACTCCAGGTGCAGTCGGGCGGTCGGCCAGGACCGCTGGTCACCGCAGACCAGCAGGGCGCAGTCGCCACGCCGCAGCCGGGCCTCCACCGGACGCGCCGCAGTGGGGGCGACCGCCTGCGGTGGCCGGTAGAGAACCAGATCGAGCCCGTCCACCAGGGTGCCGAGCACTGCGGTGGCGTGCGGGGCCGGGTCCGGGACGACCACCAACCGGTCCAGGTCCCCACCGGCGGCCGCCACCGCGGCCAATGCCAGCCGGGGATGCCCGACCACTGCCGCGCACCCACCGGCGGCGGTGAGCGTGGCGAGCAGATCGACCAGTGCGGCCGGACAGTCCTGCGCCACAGTGACCGCACCACGGGGCAGGCCGCTGCCGGCCAGATGCTGACCCAGCCAGCCGGGGACCGTGACGGTGCCCGAAGGATCGGAGGCGGGGACGACTGCCGGCGCAGACGCCGCGGCGGTCGGGACCGCGCCGCCGATCCGGGCGATCCGCCCACGCAACTCCGCGACCACGTCCTCGCGATCCCGCACATCCGTTCCAGTCACCCCACCCACCTCCTTTCGTTCTGACGATTCTGCCAGCCACACTATGATGCACGACAGACAACAACTACCGTAATTCGAACAGGTGTTCTTGTGTGTTCGATCGTAGGCCTACCCGTGGTACCCGTCAAACAGTTCTCCCCCGCTACACTGGTCACCCATGTCCACCAGCGCGAAGAAGGAAAACCCCGGAGTCAACCCCACACCGGAGACCCCACGTCCGGTACGGGCCGGTACCGCGGCCCTGATGGGCGCCGGGGTCGGCTCGCTCGCCACCCCCCTGTCACCCGGCATCCGGGTCGTCTTCCTCGTGGTATTCCTCGGTGCCGGACTGCTCTGGCTCTTCAGCCACCCGTACCGGCGCGACGTCCGCGCCGCCGTGGAGGCCAACGGACAGCGCTACACCACCCGCATCAAACAGGTGATCCCGCTGTTCCCCGTCTGGCTGGCACTGATGCTGCTCCCTCCGTTCCAGTTCGACAACTGGATCATCGCCATCCTCGTGTGGATCGTCGCCGGCGCCTACATCTGGCAGGTCACCCCACGTCTGGACGGCACCCGCGAACTCGAGGACATCGCCCGGGCGAAGGCGCGGGAGTAACTTCCACGAAGACAACTGCACCCCGTCGAGGATGATCCTCGACGGGGCGCAGTCCATGCATCAGACGAGCTGACGCATCACTCCCACTCGATGGTTCCAGGGGGCTTGCTCGTCACGTCGAGCACGACGCGGTTGATCTCGGCGACCTCGTTGGTGATGCGGGTCGAGATCACCTCGAGGGTCTCGTAGGGCACGCGGGTCCAGTCGGCGGTCATGGCGTCCTCACTGGACACCGGACGCAGCACCACCGGGTGGCCGTAGGTACGGCCGTCGCCCTGGACACCGACGGAGCGGACGTCGGCCAGCAGCACGACCGGGCACTGCCAGATGGTGTTGTCCAGGCCGGCAGCTGTGAGCTCCTCGCGGGCGATGGCGTCCGCGGCACGCAGGATCTCCAGGCGCTCCGCGGTGACCTCGCCGATGATGCGGATGCCCAGGCCCGGGCCCGGGAAGGGCTGGCGGCCGACGATGACCTCCGGCAGGCCGAGCTCGCGGCCCACGGCACGGACCTCGTCCTTGAACAGCAGACGCAGCGGCTCGACGAGGGTGAACTCGACGTCGTCCGGCAGGCCGCCGACGTTGTGGTGGCTCTTGATGTTCGCGGTGCCGGTGCCTCCGCCGGACTCCACGACGTCCGGATACAGGGTGCCCTGGACCAGGAAGTCGACGCTGGAGCCCTCCGGGGCGTCCTGCAGGACGCCGGCGACGGCGCGTTCGAAGGAACGGATGAACTCCGCGCCGATGGCCTTGCGCTTCGCCTCCGGGTCGGAGACGCCGGCGAGCTTGGACAGGAAGGCCTCACGCTCGTCGGCGGTGATCAGCTTCGCACCGGTGGCGGCGACGAAGTCGGTCTCGACCTGCTCGCGCTCGCCCTGGCGCAGCAGGCCGTGGTCGACGAAGACACAGGTCAGACGGTCACCGATGGCGCGCTGGACGATGGCACCGGCGACGGCGGAGTCCACGCCGCCGGACAGGGCGCAGATCGCCCGCCCCTCGGGACCGACCTGCTCACGGACGGTCTCGATGAGCTGCTCGGCGATGTTGCCGGCGGTCCAGGTGGGCTCCAGACCGGCGATCTCGTACAGGAAGCGGGTCAGCACCTCCTGGCCGTGCGGGGAATGCAGCACCTCCGGGTGGTACTGCACGCCGGCCATCTGCTTGGCGGCGCACTCGAAGGCGGCGACCGGGGCACCGGCGGAACACGCGGTGACGTCAAAGCCCTCGGGGGCGGCGGAGACGGCGTCGCCGTGGCTCATCCACACCTTGTGGGTGGCCTCGAAACCGTGGTGCAGCGAACCACCGTCGACGGTGACGTCGGTGCGTCCGTACTCGCGGTCACCGGTCTGCGAGACCGTGCCGCCGAGGGCGTGGGTCATGGCCTGGAAGCCGTAGCAGATGCCGAAGACCGGGACGCCGAGCTCGAGCAGGCCATCCTGCAGGGACGGGGCACCGTCGGCGTAGACCGAGGACGGGCCACCGGAGAGGATCAGCGCCGCCGGGTTCTTCGCGGCGACCTCCTCGGCGGTCATCGTGTGCGGGACAACCTCGGAGTAGATCCGGGCCTCACGGACGCGGCGGGCGATGAGCTGCGCGTACTGGGCACCGAAATCGACCACGAGGACCGGGCGCGGGTTACCCGGTGTACTGGGATTCTCTGCGTGTGTCACGCCCACAACCCTACCCGACGCCCACCGCCTCACTGAAAGGTGTCGACCCCCGCCCTGATACACTCCGACCACACATCGACATCAGCATGCTGAAGCACCCCGACGACAGCATGGACGAGCCGACCCCGCGCCCCATCCGGCGCCCGTGTGCGAACGCCGTCCGTCCTCCCCCGTAACTCACTCAGCCCCGTCGAAGGATGCCTGCATGGAATCTCAGCTGCTGCCCCTCCCCCGGTTCACGCTCTCCCCGGAGAAGCCACCCACCACGACCACCCCGACCGAGCGAGAGGCCATCCTCCGCGACCCCGGATTCGGGAACCACTTCACCGACCACATGGTCTCCGTCTCATGGGACGTCGACCGGGGTTGGTACGACGCGCAGGTCCTGCCTTTCGGTCCCCTCTCCCTCCACCCCGCCGCATCCGTCCTGCACTACGGGCAGGAGATCTTCGAGGGACTCAAGGCGTACCGTCACCCGGACAATTCGGTGGTGACGTTCAGACCTGACCGCAATGCCGAACGATTCGCCGCATCGGCCCGTCGACTCGCCATGCCCGAAGTTCCGACGGAGCTCTTCATCACCGCGGTGGACGAACTGGTCCGGGCCGACGCCGACTGGGTCCCCACCGGCACAGACCACAGCCTCTATCTCCGCCCGTACCTCATCGCCGACGAAGGCTACCTGGGTGTCCGAGCCAGCAACCACGCCCGGTTCCTCGTCATAGCGAGCCCGGCCGGCCCCTACTTCCCGGGTGGTGTGGCTCCGGTGTCCATCTGGTTGTCCCGCGACCTCTCCCGCGCCGGCCGTGGCGGGACCGGGGCAGCGAAATGCGGGGGCAACTACGCCTCCTCCCTGCAGCCCCAGCAGATCGCCCAGGACCACGGATGCGACCAGGTGCTGTTCACCGACGCCACCTCCGACGACGTCATCGATGAGGCGGGGAGTATGAACCTCTTCCTGGTCACCGCGGACGGGAGCCTCATCACCCCACGTCTCAGCGGGACCATCCTCGACGGTGTGACCCGTCGCAGCATCATCGCCCTCGCCGAGGACCGGGGCATGTCCGTCGAGGAACGCGAGGTCACCGTCGACGAATGGCGACGGGGAGCCGCGGACGGACACATCGTGGAGGCCTTCGCCACCGGGACGGCGGCCGTGGTGACCCCGGTCGGCAAGCTCATGTCGGAGGACTTCACCATCGACATGGGTACCGAGCCCGGCCCGGTGACGATGGCACTCCGGGAGGAGCTCACGGGAATCCAGACTGGCTCGGTCGCCGACCGTCACCAGTGGCTGCACACCATCGCGACGTAAAAGTTCATTTTCCGTTCATCCGCGGATGGTTGGAACCTCAGGTGAATTCCATACACTTAACGTCGTTCACAACGTGCCGACGACGAATGGAGACGGCCAGTGCCGGCCAAGACCACCCAGGACGACGCCACTGACCTGCAGGACGCAGCGGTCACCGAAGGTGCCGCAGAAACCACCGAGACCCCGCCCCGCAGTCCCCTGGAGCGGTTCGGGCTCACCGGGAAGGCCCTCAACTGGGCCAACTGGATCAGCGTCGCCCTCGGCATCTACGTCCTGATCACCGCGGTCGCCGTGGTCGGCGACGGCTTCAAGGCAGCCACCGGCGGGCAGGCCGAGGAACTCTTCGCCTTCGCCTCCAACCCGCTGGTCGCCCTGATGATCGGCCTGCTGGCCACCGCCCTGATCCAGTCCTCCACCACGGTGACCTCCATCATCGTCGGACTGGTCGCCGGCGGACTGCCGATGGCCACCGCCATCCCCATGCTGATGGGCGCCAACGTCGGCACCACCCTGACCAGCACCCTGGTCAGCCTCGGCATGGTGCGGGACAAGGACTCCTTCCGCCGCGCCTTCGCCGCCGCCTCCATCCACGACTTCTACAACCTGCTCGCCGTCGTCATCTTCCTGCCCGTGGAGCTGATGTTCGGGATCCTGGAGCGGACCTCCTCCTGGCTGTCCGGACAGCTCGCCGGCAGCGACGGCGGACCGGTCGCCGCCATCTTCGGTGGCCTCGGTGACGGCGTCACCGCCGTGACCGCCCCGCTGGGTGACCTGATCACCAGCGCACTGAGTCCCATCCCGACGCCCTTCGACGGCATCGCGATGATCCTGGTCGGCATCGGCCTGATCCTCGGTGTGATCAGCCTGATCGGCAAGCTGCTCAAGGTCGTCATGGTGGGACGCGCCAAGCAGGTGCTGCACACCGCCATCGGACGCGGCCCGGTCTCCGGCATCACCTCCGGCACCCTGATCACCGTGATGGTGCAGTCCTCCTCCACCACCACCTCCCTGATCGTCCCGCTCGCCGGCTCCGGCACCTTCAGCATCAAGCAGGTGTACCCCTTCACCCTGGGCGCCAACGTGGGTACCACCCTCACCGCCCTGATCGCCGCCTTCGCCTTCTCCGGCGTCGAGGCGCAGCTCGCCCTGCAGGCTGCCTTCGTCCACGTGCTCTACAACATCTTCGCGCTGTTCGTGATCTACGGACTGCCGTTCCTGCGCTGGATCCCGCCGTGGGGCGCGACCACGCTGGCGAAACTCGGTGCCGAGAACAAACTCTACGTGGCCGCCTGGGTCATCGGGGTCTTCCTGATCCTGCCCGCGCTGCTGATCCTGTTCACCGTACTTCTCTGAGGGGACTGACCCACCATGACCGACCACCACAATTCACCCCAGGAACCCGACCACGTCGAGGTCCAGCTGGAAAAGATCCTCATCGACGCCGAGGAGTCCCTGCGCGAACTGCGTGAGGAGCTCGCCGAACACCGCAACCTCCGCGCCCAGCACGACGCCGTCGACGACCTGCCCCGACTGATGAACGTCACGTCCGAACGTTGGTCGAACGTCCGGCTCTTCTTCGACGAACTCGTCGAGGAACTCCGCGAGAACCGACACCAGCACCAGCAGAACCCACGGACCTCCCAGGAGAACTGACGATGTTTCAGCGCCGCACCAGCACCACCCTCGGCGTCCTGACCACCGCCGGGATCACCCTCGCCGCCCTCACCGCCTGCGGTGACGACAACAGCGCCGACGGTGACTCCGGGTCAGGCACGATCACCGTCTCCGGCTCCGCCACCGTCGCCCCGATCACCTCCGCGGTCGCCCGCGACACCGGGGTGGACGTCGACCAGTCGACCGAGGGCTCCATCGCCGGGTTCGAGCGCTTCTGCACCGGCGAGACCCACATCAACAACGCCTCGGAGTCCATCCCCGGCCCCGGCGAGGAGACCGACTTCCTCGCCATGTGCGAGGAGAACGGCGTCGACTTCGTGGAACTGCCCGTCGCCCTGGACACCATCACCCTGATCCGGCACGCCGACAACGATCTCGTCAACGACCTCACCGCCGGGGAACTGCAGGCCATCTGGGAGCCGGACTCCGACATCACCACCTGGTCCGACGTCCGTGACGACTGGCCGGAGGAGGAGATCAACCTCATCGGGCGTGGCCCCGGCTCCGGTACCTTCGACTACTTCACCCGCACGGTCACGGGGACCGCCGGCGAGATCCGCGACGACTACACCGCCGTCGACGACCCGACGGAGCTCAACGAGGCCGTCGCCGAGGACCCCTACGCCCTCGGCTTCACCGGTGTGGGAAGCTACCTCGAGGACGCCGACAACCGCGACCAGTTGTCGACCATCTCCGTTGACGGGGTCGAGCCCTCCCTCGAGGACGCCCAGGACGGTTCCTACGGCCCCCTGGCCCGCCCGCTGTTCATCTACGTCTCCACCGAGGCGCTGGACGACAGCGACGGTGGATCCCCCGATGTCGAGGGGTTCGTCGGCGACTACCTTGACCGGGTCGCCGACCTGCTCCCCTCGACCTACTTCTACCCGCTGCCGGACGAGGCCTACGAGCAGGTGCAGCAGCGCTTCTCCGACCGCACCACGGGCAGCCTCACCGACGGTGAGCCGGTCGACGGCGCGACCCTGCTGGACGAGCTCTAACGCACCGCCAGCGGCACCTTCTGGAAGCTCTTCAGGTCGGTGTAACCGCACTTCGCCATCGAGCGACGGAGCCCACCGACGAGGTTCTCCTCGCCGTAGGGGTTGTCGGTCGGGCCGAAGAGCAGCTTCTCCAGCGGGACGGTCTGACGGGTGCCCAGCACGCCGAAGACCGCCTCCGCCTCGCCGCGCGGCAGGCTCGGGTGGGCGGCCACCGCCGGCCAGTAGTGTCCCTGGCCGCCGGCGATGTCGGCAGCGGCCAGCGGGGCACCCAGGGCGACCGCGTCGGCGCCGCAGGCGATCGCCTTGGCGATGTCACCGGAGACCGACAGGTGCGAGTCGGCGATGACGTGGACGTAGCGTCCACCCGTCTCGTCCAGGTAGTCCAGGCGGGCGGCCGCGGCGTCCGCGACGGCGGTGGCCATCGGAACGTCGATGCCCAGAGAAGCGGCGTTCGTCGTGGCCCCGGCACCGACGATGACACCGGCGGCGCCGGTGCGCATCAGGTGCATGGCCGTGGTGTAGTCCACCACGCCACCGACGATGACCGGGACGTCCAGCGAACCGATGAACTCCTTGAGGTTCAGCGGCTCACCGTTGGAGAACACGTGCTCGGCGGAGACCAGGGTGCCCTGGATGACCAGCAGGTCGATGCCCGAGGAAATCAGGGTCGGGGCCAGCTCGCGGGCGTTCTGCGGCGAGACGCGCACACCGAAGGTCACCCCGGAGTCGCGCACCTCGGCCAGGCGCTCGCCCAGCAGGCCGGCGTCCAGAGGTGCGGAGTGCAGTTCCTGCAGGACGCGCTGCGCGGCGAAGTCGTCGCCGTCGGCGCCGGGCAGCCCCAGCGGGTCGCCGGCGCCGGCGGCCTCGCGGACCTTCGCCAGTGCGGCGTCGAGGTCGGCGTGGCGTCCCCACAGACCCTCGGCGTTGATCACCGGCAGACCGCCGAGACGGCCGAACTCCACGGCGAACTCGGGGGTGACGACGGCGTCCGAAGGGTGCGCCATGATCGGGATGTCGAAACGGTAGGCGTCGATCTTCCACGTGGTGTCGACGTCGTGGGACGACCGGGTCCGCCGCGAGGGGACGATGTCGATCTGGTCGAAGCCGAAGACGCGGCGTGCCGCGCGTCCCATGCCGATGTTCACCTGGTCCTGCATGCCTGTCACGTCCTAACGGTGGTAGTAGTTCGGGGC
Organism: Candidatus Corynebacterium avicola; assembly: GCA_019114135.1. Lineage (GTDB taxonomy): Bacteria > Actinomycetota > Actinomycetes > Mycobacteriales > Mycobacteriaceae > Corynebacterium > Corynebacterium avicola. The sequence goes on along the minus strand of DXGC01000066.1, from coordinate 4,783 downwards.
CTCGACGGTCATCTGGATGTCGTGCGGGTGGGACTCCCGCAGGCCGGCACCGGTGATCTGGACGAAGTGCGCGTCGTTGAGCTCGGTGACGGTGGACGAACCGGTGTAGCCCATCGCGGCACGCAGTCCGCCGACCATCTGGTAGATGATCGTGTCGACGTTGCCGCGGAAGGGGATGCGGCCCTCGATGCCCTCGGGGACCAGCTTCTCCTCGTTGGTGACGTCGGCCTGGAAGTAGCGGTCCTTGGAGTAGGAACGCTGCTCGCCGTGCAGGCCGCGGCCCTTCATCGCGCCCAGCGATCCCATGCCGCGGTACATCTTGTACTGCTTGCCGTTGACCACGGTGATCTCACCGGGGGCCTCGGTGGTGCCGGCCAGCAGGGAGCCGAGCATCACGGAGGACGCACCGGCGGCCAGGGCCTTGGCGATGTCACCGGAGTACTGCATACCGCCGTCGGCGATGATCGGGACGCCGGCCTTGCGGGCGGGGACGGAGGCCTCGAGGATCGCGGTGATCTGCGGGGCGCCGACACCGGCGACGACGCGGGTGGTGCAGATGGAGCCCGGGCCGATGCCGACCTTGATGCCGTCGGCGCCGGCGTCGATCATGGCCTGGGAGGCGGCGCGGGTGGCGAGGTTGCCGCCGATGACGTCGACCTTGTCACCGAACTCGGTCTTGATGCGGGAGACCATCTCCAGCACGCCGGTGTTGTGGGCGTGGGCGGTGTCGACGACCAGGGCGTCCACCCCCGCGTCGATGAGTGCTCCGGCCCGCTGGAAGGAGTCCTCGCCGGTGCCGATGGAGGCACCGACGAGCAGACGGCCGGAGCCGTCCTTGGCGGCGTTGGGGAACTTCTCGCGCTTGGCGAAGTCCTTCACGGTGATCAGGCCGGTGAGCTTGCCGGCACCGTCGACGATCGGCAGCTTCTCGACCTTGTTCTCCCGGAGCAGGCGCAGGGCGGCCTCGGTGGAGACGCCGTGCTCGGCGGTGACCAGCGGCATGGGGGTCATGACGTCGGCGACCTTGGCCGAGAAGTCCTCCTCGAAGCGCATGTCGCGGTTGGTGCAGATGCCGACGAGGGTGCCGTCGGTGTCGACGACGGGCAGGCCGGAGATGCGGAAACGGGCGCACATCTCGTCGACCTCGCCGATGGTCATCTCCGGGGAGCAGGTCACCGGGTCGTTGACCATGCCGGCCTCGCTGCGCTTGACGATCTCCACCTGCTCGGCCTGGTCCTCGACGGAGAGGTTGCGGTGCAGGACGCCCATGCCGCCCTGACGGGCCATTCCGATGGCCATGCGGGCCTCGGTGACGGTGTCCATCGCCGCGGAGATGACGGGCACGTTCAGGGTGATGTTGCGGGTCAACTGGGTCTTCGTGGTCACCTCGGAGGGGATCACGTCAGAGGCCGCAGGGAGGAGCAGGACGTCGTCGAAGGTCAGACCGACGAGCTCCACCTTCCTCGGATCGTCTCCACCAGTGGTCACACGCTGGGCATCGGTCATTGTCGGTCCCGCCTCCTGCATCCTTCATCAAAGTTCGAGGGTCTCCCTGACAGGATAGCCGAGTGGTTCCCCTGTGCGACCACAGCGGGTACGGTATGGGACGTGGACTTCGACGATACTCAGATGCCCCCGGACCCCTTCGCAGATGACGAGGTGGACCCGGCGGAACTGATGGAGGACGACGGCTACGACGAGCCGTTGAGCGACGAGGAACGTGCCGCGCTGCGCGAGGACCTGGCGAACGTGCGTCGGTTCCGTGAACTACTCGAACCGCGGGGCGTGCTGGGCATCGAGATGACCTGCGACGACTGCCACGAGTTGCACTACTACGACTGGCCGATCCTCGTCTCGAACCTGTCGACGATGCTCAACGGACAGCCGGTGCCGGTGCACGAGCCCGGCGTCTCCCCCGACCCGGACTTCTACGTGTCCTGGGACTACTGCGCGGGCTACGCCGACGCCGCCGACTGGCTGGCGCAGGCTCCCCGCACCTTCCGCTGGGGACGCTGACGTGGTCAGCCCTCCTGAGCGGGCTCGGTCTCGGTGGCCGAGCCGACGACGGCGGGTCCCCCCGGGTCCGGGGTGGGCGAGGCCGAGGATGACGAGGACGGTGAGTCCTCGACCTCCTCTTCATCTTCCGCGCCCGCCATGGTCTGCCCCGGACCGCGGAACGTGCGGATGCCATCGTCGGGCGCGGCGGCGTCCGGGTCGACGTTCTCGTCCGGCGCGACATTCTCCTCGCCGTCACCGGCCCCGCCCTCGCCCTGGGTCGTGTCGGTGTTGTCCTCCGGCGCCGGAGCCTCCTCCGGCGGGGTCTCGGGCTCTGCCATGACCATGGGGTCGTCCTCGAGGTTCGGGTCGACCTCCTGCTCCTCCTCCGGGGTCTGCTCGGGCGCCGGTGCCTCCTCCTCGGTCTGCGGCGGGACGGTGTTGCCTTGGTTTCCGGAGTTGGCGTCCTCGTCCTGACCGGTCTCGGCGACGATCTCGGAGTCGTTCCCGCCATTGTCGTTCGAGTTGATGATCGCCCCGACGGTGAAACCACCGACCACGAGCGCGGCGGCGATTCCGCCGCCGGCGACCAGGGCGGTCAGGGAGAAGCCGCCCGCTGCTGCGGCACCGCCGGCGCGGCGGCGTCGACGGCTGCGGCGTTCGGCGAGCTCGTCGCCCGCTGCCCCGGCGCCCGCTGCCTCGTCCGGCACCGCGGCCGCGGCTGCGGCAGGCGCAGCGGCTGCAGCCACAGGGGCGAAGGTGACGGTGTCGGGGTGGGTGTCCGGGTGGGCGTCCGCGCCGATGCCGGCGTCGGCGACCACCGGAGCGTCCGGAATGTCCGTGTCAGCCTGCCGACGCGCCGCGGCGAGCAGCATCAGCAGTTCATCGTCGGTGCGGGGCGTCCCCCCGGACGCAATGACGTCGAGGAACTCGTCAGCACGACGCGTGGCGTCGAAATCTGCCGCATCATGGTTGTGCTTGTCCATCATCTACGTCCTTGAGTCATTCTTGCGTCATGAGGCCCGACGACTGTCCAGGGTGTCCCGCATCTTGGCCAGGGCCCGGAACTGGGCCACCCGGACAGCCCCGGCGGTGGAGCCGACGATCTCCGCAGTCTCCTCGGCGCTGTAGCCGCCGAAGACCCTGAGGGTCACGATTTGCCGGGCCTTGTCACTGAGTGTATCGAGCAGTTCGACCACGTCGTTACAGGCGTTCACCTCAAGTGCAATCGATTCGGGCGTGTCCTTGCTCACTTCGAGATCCGGGACGACGTCTGTGGGCGACGAAGGATCCCGGGACTGAGACCGTCGGGCGTCGACGATCTTGTTCGCCGCGATGCGGTAGACGAAGGCCATGAAGGGTTTCCCCTGGTCCTCGTATCCGGGGATCGCCCGGGCGACGGCGAGGGAGATCTCCTGGGCCAGGTCCTCCGGCGTCGGGTAGCGGGTCGACGGTATGCGCGACCGGCAGTAACGCACGACGGCAGGATGGATCAGGTCGATGATGCGCTGGACGGCCCGGCCGTCGCCGTCCACTGCGGGCGGGACGAGACGGGACAACTCCTCATCCAGGTCCTCAGAAACTGTCATGATCCTTCATTGCTGCCGGTACTGCCGCACTGGGGTGCGGGCACCTGCTGAAATTACCACAGAGGACTCCCGTTCCCGGTGTCTTCGGACCTCCGACGGGCCTCCGGAGCGTCCGGCCCAACATTGTCACGTACTCAAAAGCGGACCGCAACCTGATGTTCACGTCCAGGGTGAAACCTGGAGACAACGCAATTGATCCACCCTTCACGACAGTGAGTTCAGGAGTACATGTCCATGCCGCAGCCGAGCCAACTCCCCGGTCCCGCCTCCACCTTCTGGGACTGGCAGCTCCACGGAGCCTGCCGCGGGGCCGAGTCAGCCGTCTTCTTCCACCCGGACGGCGAGCGTGGACGGGCCCGCGCCATGCGCGAGCACCGGGCGAAGGCCATCTGCGCGGAATGCCCCGTGCTGACGCAGTGCCGCGAGCACGCCCTGAGCGTGCGCGAGGTCTACGGCATCTGGGGCGGCATGGGTGAGTCCGAGCGCGCCGCCGCCATCGACGAGCGCAGCCGGGCACCTCGGGGCGAGCCGCGCCGCCTGGCGTCCTGACACCGCGCCCTCCCCCTCCACCCGGACACAGAAGAGCACCCGCTCCCCTTCCCCGTCGTCGACGGGTGGTGGGGAGCGGGTGCTCGCGGTAGGTACCGGGGCCGGACCTAGTGGTGGTGCCCGTGGCCGGCGGCTTCCTCAGCAGCCTCGGCAGGCTTGTCCACGATGGCGGTCTCGGTGGTCAGCACCATCCGCGCCACGGAGGTGGCGTTCACGATCGCGGAGTGGGTGACCTTGACCGGGTCCGGGACACCCTGCGCCAGCAGGTCGCCGTACTCGCCGGTCGCGGCATTGTAGCCCTGGCCGTCGGGCAGGTCGGCGACGCGGGAGACGACGACGGCGCCGTCGAGGCCGGCGTTGTCGGCGATCCAGTAGGCCGGGCGACGCAGAGCCGTGGCCAGGGCCTTGACGCCCACGGCCTCGTCACCGTCGAAGCCATCGGCGAAGGCGTCGAGCTCCTTGGCGATCTGCACCAGGACGGAGCCGCCGCCGGCGATCACGCCCTCCTGGGCGGCCGCCCGGGCGGCGTTGATGGCGTCCTCGATGCGCAGCTTGCGCTCGTTGACCTCGGTCTCGGTGGCGCCACCGGCACGGATGACGGCGACACCTCCGGACAGCTTGGCCAGACGCTCCTCGAGCTTCTCCCGGTC
>DXGC01000065.1 GCA_019114135.1 Candidatus Corynebacterium avicola | reverse complement strand
CGATGAACGTCAACGACGCGGTCACCAAGTCCAAGTTCGACAACCGCTACGGCACCCGCCACAGCCTGCTCGACGGCATCAACCGCGCCACCGACATGCTCGTGGGCGGCAAGGCCGTGCTGGTCTGCGGCTACGGTGACGTGGGCAAGGGTGTCGCCGAGGCGTTCAAGGGCCAGGGTGCCCGGGTGAAGGTCACCGAGGCCGACCCGATCAACGCACTGCAGGCCCTGATGGACGGCTTCCCGGTCGTCACCGTCGACGACGCCATCGGCGAGGCCGACATCGTCATCACCTCCACCGGCAACCTCGGCATCGTCTCCTTCGAGCAGATGCGCAAGATGAAGAACCACGCCCTGCTGGGCAACATCGGCCACTTCGACAACGAGATCGACATGGCCTCCCTGCTGCACCGCGAGGACGTTGCCCGGACCACCATCAAGCCCCAGGTCGACGAGTTCACCTTCCCGCGCGGCGACGCCGGCGAGGCGGGTGCCGACGAGATGGTGAGCATCGTGGTGCTCTCCGAGGGACGTCTGCTGAACCTGGGCAACGCCACCGGCCACCCCAGCTTCGTGATGTCGAACTCCTTCGCCGACCAGACCATCGCCCAGGTCGAGCTGTTCACCAACGGTGACAAGTACGGCAACGAGGTCTACCGCCTGCCGAAGGTCCTCGACGAGAAGGTCGCCCGGATCCACGTCGAGGCGCTCGGTGGCACGCTGACCAAGCTGACCAAGGAGCAGGCCGAGTACATCGGTGTCGACGTCGAGGGGCCGTTCAAGCCCGAGCACTACCGCTACTAGGGGTTCAAGCACGTGATCATCGCGTTCGAGGGGATCGACGGCGCAGGGAAGAACACCCTGGTCACCGCACTAGAGGCCGAGCTCCTCTCCCGGGAGATCCCGGTCGCCCGCCTGGCCTTCCCCCGCTACGAGACCTCGGTCCACGCGCAGCTGGCCTCCGCCGCGCTACACGGCGAGATGGGCGACCTCGTCGACTCCGTGCACGGCATGGCGACGATGTTCGCGCTCGACAGGGCAGAGGTCGCCGCCGAGCTCGCCGGCTTCGACGAGGACGGCTACGTGGTCCTGCTGGACCGCTGGGTCGCCTCGAATGCGGCGTACTCTGCCGCGCGCCTGTCGCAGGACGCCGCGACCGGCGAGGTCGTGGCCTGGGTCGAGGACCTGGAGTTCGCCCAGCTCGGCGTCCCCGTCCCGGACCTGCAGATCCTGGTGGACGTGCCGGACTCGGTCACCGCCGGACGCGTCGCCTCCCGAGCCGAGGAGGACGCCGACCGTGCGGTCGACGCCTACGAGGCCGACGGTGGGCTGCAGTCCCGCACACTGGAGGCCTACCGGGCGCTCGCGGCGGCGCAGTGGAACTCGCCGTGGATCGTCCTGGACAACAGTGGTGAGCGCTCCGCGCTCGACGGACAGCTGGCCGAGGTCGCCGATGCGGTCGAGAACGAGGTCAACAACGCAGAGTCTGGTGCACCCACCGAGGACTGACGACCGCCAAGGGCCTGCAATGTGACAGACTGTTACCCATGGCTGCCAAGATTCTCGTCGTCGATGACGACCCCGCGATCTCCGAGATGTTGACCATCGTCCTGCAGGGCGAGGGCTTCGACACTGTCGTCGTCGGTGACGGTGCCCAGGCGGTGGACGCCGCCCGCGTCGAGGACCCCGACCTCGTCCTGCTCGACCTCATGCTCCCGGGGCTCGGCGGTGTCGACGTGTGCCGGGCGATCCGTGAGTTCTCCACCGCCCCCGTCGTCATGCTCACCGCCAAGACCGACACGGTCGACGTGGTGCTGGGCCTGGAGTCCGGCGCCGACGACTACGTGCCCAAGCCGTTCAAGCCCAAGGAGCTCGTCGCCCGGGTGCGCGCCCGGCTGCGCCGCGCTCCGGAGGACACCCCGGAGTCGGTGAAGGTCGCCGACCTCACCATCGACTTCGGTGGACACCAGGTGACCCGTGGTGGGGCACCCATCTCGCTGACCCCGATCGAGTTCGAGCTGCTGGCGACCCTGGCATCCCGACCGCGGCAGGTCTTCTCCCGTGAGGAGCTGCTGGAGCGTGTATGGGGCTACCGCAAGTCCGGCGACACCCGCCTGGTCAACGTGCACATCCAGCGCCTGCGCTCCAAGGTCGAGCAGGACCCGGACAACCCGAAGATCATCCAGACCGTCCGCGGCGTCGGCTACAAGACCGGGGAGTAGGGGAGCCACCGGGAGATGTCCGCCGAGGATAACCAGGATCCGGACGCCGCTGGCACCACTTCGGCCAGCGGCGATTCCGGCAGTGCTGACAGTGCCGGCAGTGCCGGCAGTGCCGGCAGCGCTGCAGACACCGGCAGCAGCTCCGCCAGCGACACCGCCGCCAGCGGCAGCGACAGCGGAAAGGCACCGGGTCGGTCGATCCTGCCCTTCACCCGGGACGTCCACGCCGACTTCGCCCGACGGCGCTCCCGGGTCGGCGATGAGGCGGACCCGCGCAGGGCCCCGCGCGGCGAACTGGGTGACATCGGCATCCTCGACGGCTTGAAGATCCTCGTCCGGCGACCGGCGACGTTCGGGCGCACCTTGCTCGAGAAACTCAGCCAACGGTGGCGGACGTCCATCCAGGTCCGTGTCATCGGCAGTGTGCTCGGTTCCTCCCTGCTGGTGGTCATGGCCCTCGGTTTCGTGCTGACGAGCTTCGTCGGCCAGCAGCTGCTCGACGCCAAGAACCGTGCGGCGATCGAGGAGATCGACCGGGCCAGGTCGATCGTCGAGGAGCAGATCCGGACCACGGACACCTCCACCTCGCCCCAACTGAGGATCAACAACGCCCGGGCGGCGTTGAGCGACCGCTCGGCCGCCGTCGACCAGACCACCACCAGCACGGTCTATGAACCGGTGATCATCGCGGCGGACGCCACCGGCGGCGACATCTCCAGTCCCGATGACCACGCCGTCCCGGACAGCCTCCGGGATTTCGTCCAGCAGGACCAGGTGTCGACCCAGTACACCACCGTCGAGCGGGACTCCGGCCGGTACAAGGCACTGGTCGTGGGCACCCCGGTGGGAACGGACATTCAGGGACTTGAGCTCTACCTGGTGATGCCGTTGGACAACGAGGAATCCACGATGGCCTTGATGCGCGGCCTGCTGCTCGCCGGTGGCGTGGTCCTCATGGTGCTGCTCGTGGTGATCGCCTGGGTGTTCTCGCAACAGCTCACCGTCCCCGTGCGTACCGCCTCACGCATCGCCGAGCGCTTCTCCGCCGGCCACATGCGTGAGCGCATGGCCGTCGACGGGCAGGACGAGGTCGCCCGACTGGCGATCAGCTTCAACGAGATGGCGGAGAAGCTCTCGTACCAGATCCGTCAGCTCGAGGAGTTCGGCTCGCTGCAGCAGCAGTTCACCTCCGACGTCTCCCACGAGCTACGTACCCCGCTGACCACGGTGCGAATGGCTGCCGACCTGATCCACGCCAACGCCGAGGATCTGGACCCTGTCACCCGCCGTGCCTCGGAGCTGATGAACGCGGAGCTGGACCGCTTCGAGATGCTGCTCGGCGACCTGCTGGAGATCTCCCGGCACGACGCCGGCGTCGCCAACCTGTCCCGCGAGGTCATCGACGTGCGCGGTGTGGTGAAGTCCACCATGGAGCAGCTGCGGGCACTCGCCGACGAGGTGGGCTGTGAGATCCAGCTGGATCTGCCCGCCGAGCCTGTGATGGAGGAGGTCGACTCCCGTCGGGTCGAGCGCATCCTGCGTAACCTGCTGGCCAACGCCGTCGACCACAGCGAGGGTCGTCCGGTGAAGGTGACGATGCGGCGCAGCGCGGAGTCGCTGGCGGTGACGGTCGTCGACCACGGAATGGGACTGAAGGACGGCGAGGCCGACCTGGTCTTCAACCGCTTCTGGCGCTCCGACCCGTCGCGTGAGCGGCGTACCGGCGGCACCGGACTGGGGCTGGCGATCGCCAAGGAGGACGCCCAGCTGCACGGTGGTCGTCTGGAGGCCGCCGGTGAACAAGGCGTGGGTGCCTGCTTCCGACTGACCCTCCCGAGGGTGCCCGGCGAGGTCGTCCGGACCTCCCCGCTTCCGCTCGAGGTCGACCCGGTGGAGGAGAACGACCAGCCGACGGGCGCCGACGACGACGGCACCACCGGTGCTGAGACGGCGTCCGACATGGCCCTCGACACCTTCACCGACGCCGAGACCGAGGCCGACAACGTCACCGACATCGACGACCTGCCGGACATGGACGCCCCGGAGAGCACAGACAACTCTGACGAAGCTGACGACCCGGTCGACTCATACGTGATCGACGACGCCGTCGCCCCGGAAGTTTCAGACGGTAACGAAGACGGCAGCGATGATGACGGCGTCGACCGGTTCGACTCCGTCGACGTCGAGGCCGGCTCGTCGTCGACCCTCGGCGTCGACCTCAGCGCCTTCGAGGGGCTGACCGAGGAGGAGCTGCGGATCGCCCTGCAGGAGGCCGAGGACATGGACGACGGGTGGGACGACTCCGTTGAGGACGGGTGGGACGACGCCCACGACGACGACTGGGACGGGACGGAGCCACGTGATGACTAGACGCTTCCTCACACGCACGGGCACTCGTACGGGTACCCGCACAGTCACGACGGCGGTCATGGTGCCGCTGCTGCTTACCCCGTTGGCGGCCTGCACGACCCTGCCCGGGAGCTCCACCCCGGAGGCTGTGTCGTCCTACGCTCCGGTGCCGGACGCCGACGACCTGCCCGGCCCGGACGACAGCCAGGATCCGTACCAGATGCTGCGCGACTTCTATCTCGCCGCGACGCATCCGGGGAGCAACCGGGAGGCGGCCAAGGAGTTCCTCAGCTCGGATGCCGAGGACAACTGGGTCGACGGAGAGTCGACGATGATCCTGGACCAGCTGGACATCAACGCCACCAGTGCGGTCAGCGGTGACACCCTGACGTACATGGTGCGAGGCACCATCATCGGACAGCTGGGCACCGGTGGAGTCTTCAGACCGGAGAGCACCCCGTACGAGGAGGAGATCGAGCTGACCCGCCACGGGGACGGCTGGCGCATCGACTCTCTGCCGGACGGGGTGGTCATGGACCGCGCCGACTTCCAGTCCACCTACCAGGCCCGCAACCTCTACTTCCTGGACCCGACCCGGAGCTTCCTCGTCCCGGACCGGCGGTGGGTCTACAGCCAGCAGGAGAACATCGGTTTCTCCCTGGTCTCCCTGCTCGGGTGGGGACCGCGGGACACGATGGCGGAGGCTTCGGAGTCCGCCTTCCCGGAAGCCGACGGAGTCAAGACCAGTGTGGACGAGGACGGTACCTTCACCGTCGAGCTCACCGGTGTCGCGGAACTGTCTGCAGGTGACCGCGAGGCCCTGGCCGCCCAGATCATCTGGACCCTCGCCGAAGCGGACATCCGTGGTCCCTACCGGATCCTCGCCGACGGCGTGGCGATGACCGAGGAAGGCCGGGAGGACTGGACGGTCCGCGACGTGGCCGACTTCGCACCCAGCGGGGAGGAGAGGACGCTCACCCAGGCGGTGCAGAACGGCTCGATCCTGTCGATCGAGGACGGCGTGGCGGAGCCGATCGCGGGCTGGACGGGACAGAACGTCGCCTGGGCCAGCACCTCGGCACGCACCGAACGCATCGCGGCGGTGACCAACGACGGGGACGATCGGCAGGAGCTCCTGGTCGGGAAGCCGGAGGAGGAACCGGAGACCCTGACCTCCGCCGGCAACCTCACCCGCCCGAGCTGGACCGGCGACGGGAGCAGTCTCTACGTGGTCGCGGACGGTCAGCGCGTGCGGAAGTACGTCTCCGCCGGCACGGACTCGGACCCGGAGGAGATCCACGTCGACGCCTCTGAGCTGGACAGTCTCGGCATGCGTGGCAGCCGGATGAGCGTGTTCAACGTGTCCCGTGACGGGACCCGTGCGGTGGTGCTGATCAACCGACGGATGTTCATCGTGCCGATCATCGAGGAAACCCAGGATTCTGAAGACTCCGGCGACTCCGGGGAATCCGGGGACTCCGACAACACCACGACGGTGAAGCTCGGTACACCGACCGAGATCGGACAGCGTCTGGGCGACACGGTGCAGGACGTCGACTGGCGCGAGGACGGGACCTTGTTGGTCGGCACCAACGACCAGGACGCCCCGGCGTGGGTCGTGTCCTCGGATGGCTCGGAAGCCGTCCAGCTGTCGAGTCGCAACGTGACTCCGCCGGTGGTCCGCGTGGCGGCGGCGGGGTCGACGATGTACGTCCTCGACGACCGTGCGGTCATGCAGCTCGACCTGGACGACTCCGACAGCAGGTTCTGGCGCGAGGTGTCCTCGCTGCAGGGTAGCCGGGCGATCCCGATCGTGCCGAACTGACTCGGACAGATCAGGATCGGGGTGCCGGGTGGGGGACTGGGGAAGTGTCGGTGACGTCACCGACCTGGTGTGGCGGCGCGACTGCGTGTGCTGTGCGGCGGTGGACGTCCCACCGGCGGAGTCCGGCGTGCCCTTGTGCCGGGGCTGTGCGGCGTCGCTGCGCCGCCCGGCGATCCGCCTGGGGTTCCCCTCGGCCGGACTACCGGTGTTCGCCGCCGGTCCCTACGGTGGTGCGCACCGGGGACTGGTGCTGGCGGCCAAGGAGCACCTGCGTCCCGAAGCGGTGACGGTGATGGGGGATGTGATCGCCGGGACGGTGCGACACCTCGTCGCCGAAGGGGTGCTCGCCGACCCACGGCTGTCCCCGCTGGTGCTCGTACCTGCGCCGACAACCCGGACTGCAGCCCGGCAGCGGGGCGGGTGCGTGGTTGACCGGGCGGCACGGTGGGCGGCGGAGAGTCTGAACACACAGAGCGGGCGCGGTGTGTACAGCGGCTGTGTGGACGTCGTGGCACCCGCGCACCAGGCGGAGTCCGCGCGGGACTCGGTCGGGTTGGGCCGCGCGCAGCGTCGGGAGAACATCGTGCGCACACTACGTTTCGACGAGGCTGGGTTGAACCGCCTGCGACGCCTGCTGCGTCGTGACAGGGCCAGGGCGTGCATCGTCGACGACGTGACCACCACTGGTGCCACCATGGGGGGATTCACTGTGGGATTGGCTGCCAGAGGTGTCCGGGTCTCGGCCGCCGTGGTCGTCGCGGAGGCCTGACGATACCCCCGTCCTAACCCCAGGGGTGGTGAAGGGGTACGGGTGACCTCGGGCTCCACCACGGTCGCCAAAGCGTGCGTACTATCGGAAAGGGAACGAAGTCGTCGGTTGAGCCCGGCGGGCAATCCCGCTCACCGGGGCCGACGGCGAGGACCCAGGGAGGTTTGGAATGACCGTCCAGAACCAGCAGGACATCACCGCAGAAGGCGCTGCCCCGGAGGCCCAGGTGGAGATCACCGGCCGTAACGTCGAGGTTCCGGAGCACTTCGCCGACCGGGTGAACGCGAAGCTCGCCAAGGTGGAGCGACTTGATCCGACCCTGACCTACTTCCACGTGGAGCTGCAGCACGAGCGCAACCCCCGTCGTGCCGATGAGTCGGACCGTATCCAGATCACCGCCTCCGGCAAGGGCCACATCGCCCGCGCCGAGGCCAAGGAGGATTCCTTCTACGCCGCCCTCGAGGCAGCCATCGCCAAGATGGAGCGCTCCCTGCGCAAGGTGAAGGCCCGCCGGAAGATCGCCCGTTCCGGTCACCGTGCCCCGGTGTCCGTCGGCGAGGCCACCGCGGAGCTGGTCCAGGAAGCCGAGGACGCCCAGGAGGCGCAGACCGGTCCGTTCGACGTGGACCCCTACGCCGACCAGTTCCAGCCGGGCCAGATCGTCCGTACCAAGGAGCACACCGCGACCCCGATCAGCGTCGATGACGCGCTCAGCGAGATGGAGCTGGTGGGACACGACTTCTACCTGTTCGTCAACGAAGCGACCGGTCGTCCGTCGGTCGTCTACCGCCGCCGCGCCTACGACTACGGTCTGATCGCGCTGACCGATGAGGCGGACGCAGGGGACGCTGCTGAGTAAAGGGGACGCATCTCCCCGCAGCGACCACCTCAGACCCCCTGGCCGGTGACCGGGCTTCCTGCCCGGTCACCGGCCGCAGTCATGCGCCTGCCAATGCTCTGTGCCTTTGCTGAGTACCTGGGGTACCTGGGCCGACCACCTATGCAAGTGCATGACCGCAGAGGTACACTGAACGACTGATCTTGCATGATCGGCCACCGGTGTCCCCGGGGTCGGCATCGTAAAAATACCCAAGCGTAAAGGGACGAGCAGCACGTGCTAGGACTTTCGAAGATTCTCCGACTCGGTGAAGGACGCGCCGTCAAGCGCCTGGCCGCGATCGCAGACCAGGTCATCGCGAAAGAGGACGAGTACGCCGCCCTCAGCGACGAGGAGCTGCAGGCCAAGACCGCCGAGTTCAAGGAAAAGATCGACAAGGGCGCCAAGCTGGACGACATCCTGCTGGACGCCTTCGCCACCGCTCGTGAGGCATCCTGGCGAGTCCTCGGACAGAAGCACTACAAGGTGCAGATCATGGGTGGTGCGGCACTCCACTGGGGTTACGTCGCCGAGATGAAGACCGGTGAGGGCAAGACCCTGACCTGTGTGCTGCCGGCGTACCTCAACGCCCTGGCGGACAAGGGTGTCCACGTGGTCACCGTCAACGACTACCTCGCCCGTCGTGACTCGGAGTGGATGTGTCGTGTCCACCGTTTCCTCGGCCTGACCACCGACGTGATCCTGTCGGGCAAGCGTCCTGCCGAGCGCCGCAAGGCCTACGCCGCGGACGTCACCTACGGAACCAACAACGAGTTCGGTTTCGACTACCTGCGTGACAACATGGCGCACTCCCTGGACGACCTTGTGCAGCGTGGCCACAACTACGCCATCGTGGACGAGGTCGACTCGATCCTCATCGACGAGGCCCGTACCCCGCTGATCATCTCCGGCCCGGTCGGCGGCTCCTCGCAGTGGTTCACCGCCTTCTCCCGGATCGTCCCGAAGATGACCCTCGACATCCACTACGAGGTCGACCCGAAGAAGAAGACCGTCGGCGTCAAGGAGGAGGGTGTCGAGTTCGTCGAGGACCAGCTCGGCATCGACAACCTCTACTCCCCGGAGCACTCCCAGCTGGTCAGCTACCTGAACAACGCCATCAAGGCCAAGGAGCTGTTCACCCGCGACAAGGACTACATCGTGCGCAAGGGTGAGGTCGTCATCGTCGACGAGTTCACCGGCCGCATCCTGGACGGACGCCGCTACAACGAGGGCATGCACCAGGCGATCGAGGCCAAGGAGGGTGTGGAGATCAAGAACGAGAACCAGACCCTGGCGACCGTGACCCTGCAGAACTTCTTCCGCCTCTACGACAAACTGGCCGGTATGACCGGTACCGCCGAGACCGAGGCCGCCGAGCTGAAGTCGATCTACAAGCTGGACGTCGCACAGATCCCGACGAACAAGCCGAACCAGCGTTTCGACCACGTCGACCTGGTGTACAAGACCCAGGAGGCCAAGTACGAGGCCGTGGCCGACGACATCGCCGAGCGGGTGGAGAAGGGCCAGCCGGTGCTGGTCGGTACCACCTCGGTGGAGCGCTCCGAATACCTGTCGAAGCTGCTGCAGGCCCGCCACATCCGCCACAACGTGCTCAACGCCAAGCAGCACGAGAAGGAGGCCGAGTTCGTCGCCCAGGCCGGTCGCCTCAAGGCAGTGACCGTGGCGACCAACATGGCCGGCCGTGGTACCGACATCGTGCTCGGCGGCAACCCCGACATCATCTGCGACCTCACCCTGCGTGAGCGTGGACTGGACCCGGTGGAGGACCCGGACGCCTACCAGGAGGCCTGGGACGAGGAGATCGTCAAGGCCCGTGAGAAGTCCGCCGAGGAGGCCGAGCAGGTCTGCGAGGCCGGCGGCCTGTACGTCCTGGCCACCGAGCGTCACGAGTCCCGCCGTATCGACAACCAGCTGCGTGGTCGTTCGGCACGTCAGGGCGACCCGGGCGAGACCCGTTTCTACCTGTCGATGCGTGACGAGCTGATGACCCGCTTCGTCGGTCAGCGCATGGAGAACATGATGACCCGGCTCAACGTGCCGGACGACATGCCCATCGACTCCAAGATGGTCACCAACGCCATCAAGGGTGCGCAGGCTCAGGTGGAGAACTCCAACTTCGAGATGCGCAAGAACGTCCTGAAGTACGACGAGGTTCTCAACGAGCAGCGCAAGGTGATCTACGGCGAGCGTCGTCAGATCCTCGAGGGTGAGAACGTCGGCGAGCAGGTGCGTTCGATGATGGACGACACCATCTCCGCCTACGTCGCCGGTGCGACCGCCGAAGGCTACGTGGAGGACTGGGACCTCGACGAGCTGTGGAAGGCGCTCGACTCCCTCTACGGTCCGGCGGTGACCTCCACCGAGCTGATCGACGGCACCGAGTACGGTACCGCCGGTGAGCTCACCGCACCCCAGCTGCGCGAGGCCCTCAAGGCCGACGCCAACGCCCAGTACGACGAGCTCGAGGAGTCCGTGGTCGCCGTCGGCGGCGAGGAACAGATCCGCGGCATGGAGCGCGGTGTGCTGCTCAACGTCGTCGACCAGAAGTGGCGCGAACACCTCTACGAGATGGACTACCTCAAGGAGGGCATCGGCCTGCGCGCGATGGCACAGCGCGACCCGCTGGTCGAGTACCAGCGTGAGGGTGGCGACATGTTCGGCCGGATGAACGACGGCATCAAGGAGGAGACGATCCGTCAGCTCTTCCTGGTGCGCAAGCAGCTGAAGTCGAAGCAGCCGGCCGCGGACGAGGGCCCGCTGAACGTCGACGACCCGGCGGAGAGCAAGACCGCCAAGGAGCAGGAGCAGCAGAAGTCGGTGCCGAAGACCATCATCGGCGGCTGATCCTGACCTCCAGGTCGGGTCAGATCAGCGTGATCGACTCGACCCGCCACTGTCCGTCGTAGCGGGCGAGGTGGCCGGCGACAGCCTTGACGCGACCGTCCCGGGTGACACTGGCAGTGAACCCGAGACGGTCGCGGTGTGTCGGGGGAAGGTTCACACTGAGCACGCGCGAAGGGGACCTCCGGCTCTTGCCGGCGTCACGCAGGACCCCGCGGAGCTGCTCGCTCACGACGGGGGAGAAGGGACCCTTGCGCAGGACGGTGACCGGGCGTAGTCCGTCCACCACCTCCAGCCACGTGCCGACCAGCATGGCCACCCGGCGGGCCACCGCATCGCCTGCGGCCGTGTTCTTCCGTGCGTTCGGGGACGGTGCGGCGGCGCGTTCCGTGCCGTCCGTCGCTGTCGCTGCGTCCTGACGCACGACCGTCCCACCGCGCGGTCGGCGAAGGTACACCAGTCCCGGTACCGGCTCGAACCGGGCCTGCCGGTCGAGCCTCGTGTTCCCCGACGTCTCCGCGGCCGTCTCCCCACATCCCTGATAGTCCCCCATGGTCAAACAGCATAGCCACGGGCGTGGCAGAATGTGGGGTATGCGTGCATTGATTGTGGACTACTGTGGCGTCCTCGACGGGGCGGAGGAAGACCGTCGTCGGTGGCGGAAGGTGCTGACCGCGGCGAAGGACGCGGGGTATGCGACGGCGATCCTGTCCAACGATCCCGGCGGCTCCGGCGCCGACCCGATCCGGACCTGGGAACAGGCCGGCTACGTCGACACCACCGTCCTCTCCGGTGAGGTCGGCGTGGACAAGCCGGACCCGGAGATCTTCGAGATCACCGCGGAGCGCCTCGAGGTGCCGGTCAATGACTGCATCCTCGTCGACGACTCGATCCTCAACATCAAGGGCGCCGTGGAGTGCGGCCTGATCGGCGTCTACTACCAGCAGTTCGACCGTGCGATCGTGGAGATCACCGGACTGCTCGGCCTGGAAGGGAACTACTGAGATGCGCGTCTACGTCCCCGCGACCTTCGACATGTTGGGAACCCTGGCGAAGGAAGGACAGATGCCGGTCCGCTCCGGTATCGGCTTCGCCCTGACTCCCGCCCTGCGCGAGTTCTACACCGCCGGGGACGACGAGGAGATGTCGTACGCGGCATTCCTCGAGGCCGCCCGTGCCTCGTTGCGTCTGCTGACCATCGGCGACGAGGAGCACTTCCCGCACCGCCGTGTGGTCCTGTCGCTCGACGTCGACGAGGCGAAGGTGACCAATGAGCCGGAGAAAGGGGAGTCGGTGGTGATCCTGTCGCCGGCACTGGTCGAGGTGTCGCAGCTGGCGGCGATCCACGTCGACGACGAAGGCAATGAGCCGGTCACCGCGGCGGCCATCGAGGTCGTCGACGCCGCCGACCTGGGGGACGAGGACGCCGAGATCACCCTCGGTGACTGCGAGGACAACCTGATGAGCTGGTACGACTCCCGGGAGCTCGGCGTCCTCGTGGACCTGCTCTAGCGGGCAAGCACAGACACTCCAAGAGGGCCCGGTCAGCGGATTCGCTGACCGGGCCCTCTTTCTGCGGGGACCTAGTGGTGCAGGTCGAAGCGGTCGGCCTCGGTCACCTGGGTCCAGGCGGCGACGAAGTCCTCGATGAAGCTCTCGGACGCATCGGCGCTGGCGTAGACCTCGGCCAGGGCGCGCAGCTCCGAGTTGGAGGAGAACACCAGGTCGGCGCGGGTACCCGTCCACAGCTCCTCACCGGTCTCACCGTTGGTGGCGACGTAGCGGGAGGAGTCGGACTCGAGCGGGTTCCACTCGTTGCCGAGGGTCAACAGGTTGACGAAGAAGTCGTTGCTGAGTACACCCGGGCGGTCGGTGAGCACACCGTCTGCGGAGTCGCCGTAGTTGGCACCCAGGACGCGCAGTCCGCCGACCAGGGCGGTCATCTGCGGGGCGGTGAGCTCCAGCAGGGCGGCCTTGTCCAGCAGCAGGTGCTCCGCGGGGACGTCGATGTCCGCACTCTTGTAGTTGCGGAAACCGTCGGCCTCCGGCTTCAGGAAGTCGAAGGAGTCGGCGTCGGTCTGCTCGTCCGTGGCGTCGACGCGGCCCGGGGTGAACGGGACCTCGACCGAGTGCCCACCGGCGGAGGCGGCCTCCTCGATGGCGGCGTTGCCGGCGAGGATGATCAGGTCGGCCAGCGACAGGTGCTTGCCGGAACCGGACTCACCGAACTCGGCGTTGACGTCCTTCTGGATGCCCTCGAGGGTCTTCAGCACGGCGTCGAGCTCCTTGGGCTCGTTGACCTCCCAGCTGCGCTGCGGCTCCAGACGGATGCGAGCACCGTTGGCGCCACCGCGCTTGTCGGAGCCGCGGAAGCTGGATGCCGATGCCCAGGCGGTCTTGACCAGCTGTGCGGTGGTCAGACCGGCGTCGAGGACGCGCTTCTTGATCGCGGCGACGTCCGAGGCGTCGATGGTCTCGCCCTCGGCCTGGGGCAGCGGATCCTGCCAGATGAAGTCCTGCTCCGGGACCTCGGCGCCGACGTAGCGGGCCTTCGGACCCATGTCGCGGTGGGTCAGTTTGAACCAGGCGCGGGCGAAGGCGGCGCTGAAGGCGGCCTGGTCGTCCTTGAACTTCCGGGCGATCTTCTCGTAGGCCGGGTCGACGCGCAGCGAGATGTCCGTGGTGAGCATGCGGGGCTCGCGGCGCCCCTCGGAGTGGGCCATGGGGACCATGTCGGCACCGCCGTTGTCCTTGGGACGGTAGTGCCAGTGGCCGCCCTCACCGCGGACCGGCTCCCACTCGTAGGCGAAGAGGATGTGGAAGAACTCGTTGTCCCAACGGGTGGGGTGGTAGGTCCAGGTGACCTCCAGGCCGGAGGTGATCTGGTCGTCACCCTTACCGGTGCCGTGGAAGTTCTCCCAGCCCAGCCCCTGGCGGTGGATCGGGGCGCCTTCCGGCTCCGGGCCGACGTTCTCTTCGTTGTCCGGGGCGGCACCGTGGGTCTTGCCGAAGGTGTGGCCACCGGCGATGAGCGCGAGGGTCTCCTCGTCGTCCATGTTCATCCGGCCGAAGGTCTCGCGGATGTCGTGTGCGGCGGCGGCAGGGTCCGGGTTGCCCTCGGGGCCTTCCGGGTTGACGTAGATCAGACCCATGGTGGTGGCGCCGAAGGGCTTGGCCAGTTCACGGGTGGTGTCGTTGGTGCCGTTGTAGCGGGCCTCGGTGCCCAGCCAGTCGGCCTCGGCACCCCAGTAGACGTCCTCCGGCTCCCAGACGTCCTCGCGACCACCGCTGAAGCCGAGGGTCTCGAAGCCCATGGTCTCCAGGGCGACGTTGCCGGCCAGGATCATCAGGTCACCCCAGGACAGGGACTGACCGTACTTCTGCTTCACCGCCCAGAGCACGCGGCGGGCCTTGTCGAGGCCGCCGTTGTCGGGCCAGCTGTTCAGCGGTGCGAAACGCTGCTGACCGGTACCGGCGCCACCGCGGCCGTCGTGGGCGCGGTAGGTGCCGGCGGCGTGCCAGGCCATGCGGATGATCAGCGGGCTGTAGTTGCCGAAGTCGGCGGGCCACCACGACTGGGAGGTGGTCAGGACCTCCTCGATGTCCTTCTTCACCTCGTCGAGATCGAGGGCGGAGAAGGCGGCGACGTAGTCGAAGTCGGCCTTGGTGGGGCGGATCTCCTGCGGGTTGTGTGCGAGCAGGCGCAGGTTGAGGCGCTTCGGCCACCAGTTCTGGTTGGCGTCACCCTCGGACGGCAGAGGCAGACGGGGTTCGTTGTGTGCCACCGGGCAGCCGCTGGTCTGGTCGGTCATTGGTGTTCCTCCTGGGTGTGGTTCACTGCGGTGTGGATGTGGGTGTTGCGGTGAAGGGCGTCGTGGTTACTAGTGGTCACGAGTTCGGCAGGTGTCGCAGATCGCCCGGAAAGTCACTTCCGCGGCGAGGATGGTGGACATGCCGTGGGTGTCGCTGGGGGTGAGGCATGGCGCGGCGCCGACGACGCATTCGACGTCCTCGAGTCGTCCGCACACCACGCACTGGATGTGGTGGTGGTTGTCTGCCCGTTCGGTCTCGTAACGTGCCCCGCCGGAGCCGGGCAGGTCGATGCGTCGCAGGACGCCCCGTACGCTCAGATCGTTCACGACGTTGTGAACGGACTGCAGTGAGATCGAGGGGAGCTCACTGCTGACACCGTCGTGCACCTCGGCCGTCGTGCTGTGGGGGTGGTCGTCGATGAACCTCAGGGCGGCGATGCGGCCCGGAGTTGCTCGTAGTCCCACCTCCCTCACACGGGAGGCCCAGGGGTCCGTCGGTTCTGTGCGCATGACTCTAGTTCTACACCCACTTTTGAAACCGCGCAATATTGACAAAATCAAAAGTGAGGAATGGGTAGCGAAGGTGCAGCTAGGAGCGCTGATCGACCGCTACCGCCATCCGCGAACTCTTCCACACCCCGGGACTCGGCGGTGCCGAGGCGAGCTACTGGATCGACGGTCAGGCACTGCTGGGGTCGATCGTCTGGCCGGTGATTCTGATCGCGATCTTCGTACCCCTGTCGGTGCGACAGTTCCGCAGCCTCTCCCGCTAAGACCTGTTAGCGGTGGGTGCCGGAAGGGTGGGATGAATCGCTGTGATCGGGCTCGAAAACCAGCGATTCGCCCCACCTATCTGACATAGGTACGGGGGCCAGCTACAGCTCCCACTCGTTGTTGCTGCGCAGCGCCTCGAGCAGCGTCCGGACCGCAGCCACGCGCCGGGCGCTCGCCCCCGTCAGGTCGTCCAGCGCGCATTCGGGGTCGGCAGGGGGACCGGCATGGGTGCAACCCCGCGGGCAGTCCTCGATGACGTCGCGGAGGTCCTCGAAGACCTCGATGACCTGGTCCGGTTTGATGTGGGCCAGGCCGAAGCTGCGGATGCCGGGTGTGTCCACGATCCAGCCGTTGTTCTGCGGCAGTCGCAGTGCCACCGACTGCGTGGAGGTGTGGCGGCCCTTGCCCACGCCGGAGACCTCGCCGGTCTCGCGACGGGCCCCGGGGACCAGTCGGTTGACCAGGGTGGACTTTCCCACCCCGGAGTGCCCGATCAGGGCGGTGACGTTCCCGTCGACCACCGCGGACACCGGATCCAGCGGGTCCTCCACACCACAGACGATGACCTCGATGTCCAGAGCCTCGAACTCCGCGGCGAAGGCCGTCGGGTCAGCCAGGTCGGACTTCGTCAGGCACAGCACCGGACGCAGACCCCCGACGAAGGCGGCGATCAGGGCACGCTCCACGAAGCCGGAACGCGGGGGAGGGTCAGCCACGGCGGTGACGATCAGCAGCTGGTCGGCGTTGGCGACCACGACCCGCTCATAGGGGTCGGTGTCGTCGGCGGTACGGCGCAGTACCGTGGTGCGGTCCTCGAGCCGGACGATCCGGGCGAGCGTCCCGTCGCGTCCGGAGGTGTCGCCGACCACGGCGACCCTGTCACCGACGACCACCGGGGTGCGTCCCAGCTCCCGGGCGCGCATGCAGATCGCGGGCGGGGCGTCCGGTGAGGCGCCGTCGATGACCACACCCCAGCGACCGCGGTCCTTGGTGACCACCATGCCGGTCTCGGCGTCCCGGTGGTCGGGACGGTCCTTCGTCCGGGGTCGTGAACCCTTGCCGGGGCGTACCCGGATGTCGGACTCGTCGTAGTGCCGTCTCCCGCTGGATCGCGCCATATTCGCCTTCTACCTGCTACCCCTGGACCATCCGGGTCCACCGGTCGGCGAAGTCGGGCAGGGTCTTGGCGGTGGTGGCGATGTTCTCCACCTCGATGCCCTCGGTGCGCAGTCCCAAGACGGCACCGGCGGTGGCCATGCGGTGGTCGGCGTAGCTGTGCCAGACCCCACCGGACAGCGGGGCAGGGTCGATGAGCAGACCGTCCTCGGTCTGGCTGACCCGGGCGCCCAGCGCGGTGAGCTCGCGCTCCAGGGCGTTGAGTCGGTCCGTCTCGTGGCCACGAAGGTGGGCGATACCGTAGAGGTGGCTGCGTCCTTCCGCCAGGGCGCACAGGGCGGCGACGGTGGGGGTCAGCTCCCCGACGTCGTGCAGGTCCCAGGTGATGCCGCGCAGCTCACCGGTACCGCGGACCTCCAGGGAGCCGGAGTCGGTGTGGTACTCCGCCTCGGCGCCCATGTCCTGCAGGATCACCCGGAACTGGTCGCCGGGCTGGGAGGTGGTCTGCGGCCAGTTCGGCACCCGCACCCGACCGCCGGTGGCCGCGGCGGCGGCGAGGAAGGGCGTGGCGTTGGACAGGTCCGGCTCCACCATCCAGTCGCGTCCGGCGATCGGGCCCGGGTGCACGGTCCACCGGTTGAAGGAGGACTCGACCTTCACTCCGGCGTCGCGCAGCATCCCCACGGTCATCTCGACATGCGGCAGGCTGGGGATCGCCGACCCGGTGTGGATCACGGTGACACCCTCGTCGAAGCGGGCGCCGGCCAGCAGCAGCCCGGAGACGAACTGGGAGGACGCCGAGGCGTCCACCCGGACCTCGCCACCGCGCACCGACCCGGTGCCGGAGACGGTGAACGGCAGGGGCGTGTCCTCGCGTCCGGACCCGGCGACGGTGGCACCGAGGTCGGTCAGCGAGGACAGGGTGGTGCCCATCGGACGCTTCTGCGCGGCCTCGTCCGCGGTGAAGCGGACGTCCCCGGTGGCCAGGGCGGCGACGGCGGGCAGGAAGCGCAGGACGGTGCCGGCCAGGCCGCAGGCGACCTCGGCGCCGTGCAGCGGGCCGGGAACGACCTCGAGGTGGTCACCGTCGACGGTGATGGAGACACCCATCGCGCGCAGGGCGTCCGCCATCAGGTCGGTGTCCCGGCTGCGCAGGGCACCATCGATCCGGCTCGGGCCGTCGGCGAGAGCGGCGAGGACGAGGGCCCGGTTGGTGATCGACTTGGACCCGGGCACGGAGACGGTCGCGTCGACAGGGGAGGAGGCCACGTGAGCTGGCCACAGTTCAGCGGTCATGTCCACCATTATCCCATGCGAAGCATTCAGGCGTAGTTTGGGTCACATGTGCGGACGATACGTCATGTTCAGCTCCACCGAAACCATCGTCGACGCCATGAACCGCCTGCTGGGTATCGGCGGTACCGGAGGCGCTGGCGGCCTCAGGGTGGTCGGTGGGGGACCGACGGCCAACTGGAACACGGCCCCGACACACACCGTGCCGGTGGTGCGCGAGTTCGGTGAGAGTGGAGCGGACGGGGAGCTCACCCTGGGGCCGGCGTCGTGGGGGTATCCGGCGCCGTGGAAGAAGGGGCTGGTGCTGTTCAACGCCCGCGGGGAGAGTGTCTTCGACAAGCCGAGCTTCCGTGGCTCCCAGCCGTGCCTCTTCGTCATGGACGGCTGGTACGAGTGGCACGAGAAGCGGCCCCACCTGGTTACCGGAGGTGGTCTGCTGGCCACCGCCGGACTGTGCCGTCCTGCCAGGGAGGGCGAGGGGTTGGACGCCACGATCGTCACCACCGCCTCCGCCGGGCCCGTGCAGTGGTTGCACGACCGCATGCCTCGGGTGCTGGGGGTCGCGGGGGAATCCGACGTCCACGGTGCTGACGAGGTGCACGCGTGGCTGGACGGCAGCGACGACGACCGTCGCACCCTGGCGGCCTCGGCGCCGGGAGAGGGCGTCCTGAACCTGCTGGATACCCGAGAGGTCGACCGTCGGGTCGGCAACGTCTCCAACAACGACCCCGGGCTCATCGAGGAGGTGTCGGGCTAGGGCCGGGGGTCGGATTCAGGACCTTCGTTCATGAAGTCGAGCCTGACGTAGTACGCGCCCGATCAGCGTGCGACCGCTCAGTCGGGCAGTCTGGGCCTGCGTCGTCACAAGCACAATCGATCGGTCGACACGAGGTTCCAGGGGGACGACCGAAACTCCGGCGGGGCCACCGACTGTGGCCAGCTGCGGCAGCAGGGAGACCCCCAGGCCCTGGTCGGCGGCTTGCAGGATCGCGTGGTAGGAGTTCAGGGACGCAACGTGACGAGGGGCAATGCCCGCAGCGTCTGACAGCGACGTGACATGTGAGGACAGGTACGTCGTGGCGGGTTCGACGATCCAGGGATCATCGGCGAGTTGATCGATCGAGACCGAGTCGCTGGCCGCAAGCGGATGTGTAGGTGGCAGAACCGCGCACAGTGTGTCGGACAGGAGTGGGACGGTGACCAGATCCGATGACCTCCCGGTGTCCACCGGTGGTCCGAAACTGGCGGAGATCGCCAAGTCGATCTGGCCGGCACGCACCAGTGGGACGCTCTGATCAGGCTCTTGTTCGGTCAGTGACAAGGTCAGATTCTGGTACTCCCTGGACATCTCGGCGCAGACAGGGATGGCGAGTGGAGCCAGGGCACTGTTGAAAGCGGCGACCCGCAGGTGTCCCCTCACTTCACGCGTCTCACTGCGTGCCCGGTCCTCGATCTCCCGTAGGGAGTCCAGGACAGGTCGCGCCATATTTACGAGTTCCTCGCCGAGCGGTGTCAGCCGTACACGACGGCCGACCTTCTCGGTCAAGGGGCGTCCGAGAGACTTCTCCAACGCAGCCAGGTGCTGGGAGACGGAAGACACACTCATTCCGGAGGCGTTCGCGACCGCGCGCATGGTGGACAGTTCGTGTAGTTGGACGAGAAGCTCGAGTCGTTCCGGAGCCAGCATGTCACTCTCAATCATTTACGTGATACGAACGATATGTTCGATTTTGTCACGTGGACGCGTATGATTTGCGGCTCTTAGACTACCGGCCATGACTACGACACATGAGCAGGTAGCTGACGCAAGTTTCAACCGACGTCCCGACCCATGGGGCGATGTCCGTGACCACATGGTGCGATACGGAGCCCCATCCTTCTTCCCCGAGCTCATCGACAGTGCTGAAGGAAGCTACGTCTGCACCGAAAGTGGACGCTGGATCCTCGACTTCACCTCAGGTCAGATGAGTGCCACACTCGGTCACAGTCACCCGAAGATCGTTCGGACCGTGCAGGAGACCTATCCGAAGCTTGACCATCTGTTCAGTGCGATGCTGTCACGGCCAGTCGTGAACTTGTCCACCCGACTCGCAGAGCGAGCCGCAGAGGTCACCGACATTGATCCGGGGACCGCGTCATTGGACAAGGTCGTTCTGTTGTCCACGGGATCCGAGGTCAATGACGCTGCGATCCGTATGGCGAAGAGCATCACCGGAAAGTTCGAGGTGGTGTCCTTCAGCAGGTCGTGGCACGGGCTGACCGAGGCAGCAGCAGGGGCGACCTACAGCTCGGCGCGCAACATCGGCACTCCCGGAGCGCCCGGACAGATCGCGATCCCGACCCCGTACGAGTATCGACCGGACTTCGTCGACGCTGACGGCAACCTTGACTGGAGGAAGCAGCTGGACTTCGGATTCGCCATGGTGGATGCGCAGTCGGTGGGAAGCCTTGCCGCCTGTATCGTCGAGCCGGTCATCTCCGGTGGCGGTGTCCTCGTCCCGCCGCCCGGGTACTTCGAGGCATTGCGGGAGAAATGCCACGAACGCGGAATGCTGCTGATCTTCGACGAAGCCCAGACAAGCATGGGCCGCACCGGGACCTGGTTCGGCTTCGAGCATGATCGTGTCACCCCGGACATCCTCACCCTGTCCAAAACCCTCGGTGCGGGGCTTCCGCTGGCTGCGTTGATGACGACGACGGAACTTGAACAGAAGGCCTACGACAACGGCTTCATCTTCTACACCTCGCACGTCAATGATCCGGTGGTGGCTGCCGTGGGGAACACGGTCATGGACGTGATCGAGCAGGAGCACATCCTGGAGAACGTCGAGCAACGCGCAGACCAGCTCATGAAGGGATTGATGCGTCTGGTCGCCGATCACGACATAGTGGGCGATGCCCGGGGCAGAGGTCTTCTCCAGGGCATCGAGATCGTCGAAAGCTCCGCATCCAAGGTGAAGTCGGAACATCTGGGGAACCTGATTACCGAGAAGTGCCTTGAACTGGGGCTCCACATGAACATTGTCGTCCTCCCCGGTATGGGTGGTGTCTTCAGGATCGCGCCTCCGCTCACCGTCACGGCGGAGGAGATCGACCAGGGCCTTGGCATCCTCGACGAAGCGGTCACGGCTGTCGAGAACGCCCGTGATGCAGGTGAGGCGCTGTGATGAAGTACATCGCGGCGATCAAGGACGATATCCGGCGCATCCGTGACTACGATCCGTCGATGACCTCCGATCTTCAGGTCCTGCTGACCTCGGCCGGCGCACATGCGGTCTGGGCGTACCGGTTGTCGCACCGTGCCTGGCAACGGAACCACCGGTTGACCGCCCAGGTCATCAGATACATCGCCCGCATGACGACCGGTGTCGAACTCCATCCCGCGTCAACCATCGGCACTGGCCTTGTCATCGACCACGGAACCGGGATCGTCGTGGGGGACACGGCGGTCATCGGAGACCACGTCGTGCTTCATCATCAAGTCACACTGGGGGGACGGTCCAATCAACCCGGGAAGAGGCACCCGACTCTCGGTGACCGGGTTTTCGTCGGGGCAGGGGCGATGATCCTGGGGGACATCTTCGTCGGAGACGACAGTCGAATAGGTGCAGCGTCAATCGTGCTTGAATCAGTCCCACCGTCGTCCACGGTGGTCGGTAACCCAGCTCGCGTCGTTCGACGAGGTGGATCTTCGTGATGATCCTGCGTTCCGGTACAGGAAATGTGGCACAGGAGTGACTGGAACTAGACTGGTGGGAACAAAGCCATGTCCGGTGGCGTTGACACCGGTGGCCGAAAGGAGCACATGAACGACCACGTGAAGCGCAGCGAAGACAGCGACGAGCAACTGCTCGAACGCTTTGAACGCGATGCGCTGCCGCTCCTGGACCAGCTCTACGGCGCTGCCCTCCGGATGACCCGCAACCCGGCGGACGCCCAGGACCTGGTGCAGGACGCCTACATGAAGGCGTACCAGGCGTTCGGGTCCTACAAACCCGGCACGAACCTGAAGGCGTGGATGTACCGCATCCTGACCAACACCTACATCAACCAGTACCGCAAGGCTCAGCGACGCCCCAAGGAGACCTCCGACGAGACGGTCACCGACTGGCAGCTGGCCGACTCGGCGTCCCATGACTCCACCGGCCTGCGGTCGGCGGAGATCGAGGCCCTGCAGCGCATCCCGGACACCAGGATCCAGGACGCTCTGATGGAGCTCTCCGACGACTACCGCATGGTCGTCTACTACGCCGACGTCGAGCAGCTGCCCTACAAGGAGATCGCCGAGATCATGGACACCCCGATCGGCACGGTGATGAGCCGGCTGCACCGGGGTCGCAAGCAACTGCGCACCAAGCTGAAGGACGTCGCGGCCGAGCACGGCATCAGCACCGCGGAGCGGCCGAAGCGTCCGGCGGGGAAGATCTAGAGGAACATCACGATGACCGAGAACACCAGTGGGAACCCAGAACGCACCAAATGCGATGAACTCGTCGAGGTCCTCTACGAGTACATCGACGTGAAGTCCGGAGACTGCGAGGGCGAGGAGTACCGGGCGGCACGGGCGAGACTTGAGTCGCATGTCGAGGAATGTCCGTCATGCCTGGAGGCGTTGGGTATCGAGCAGCAGGTCCGGCAGCTGTTGCGGGCCCGTTGCGGGCAGACGGCGCCGACTGAGCTGCGGGGCAGGATCGTCACCGCACTGCGCTCGTCCAACGGTTCGACGTCGGTGACGTCGGTGAGGTCGACGTCGGTGCGCTCCACCACGGTGCGCTACACCGAAGGCTGAGGTAGACGGGCGTAGTTGAACGTCATCGCGGAAGACCCGGCCCGGGTACGCACCAGGTTCCCAGGTCCGGGGGCGCACACAAACGAAGAGCCCGCTCCGGAGGTGATCCGAGGCGGGCTCTGGGTCGACGCTTAACCGGCGCCGGGACGGTTGCCGTGGTTTGCCTTTTTCTTACGGCGGTCCTTGCGCTTACGGCCACGCTTGCTCATGATGGCTCCTCTACACGTAGAACTAATGACGGTTCAAGGATACCGGGTAGGAGCGTTCAGGCGAAATTGTTCTCGTGTCAGGCGGTGGCGACGCGGGTGCGGGTGCGGCCGCGGTTGTTGCGACGCTTCAGGGCGCGACGCTCGTCCTCGCTCATGCCACCCCAGACGCCGGCGTCCTGGCCGGACTCGATGGCCCAGGCGAGGCAGGAGTTGGTGACGGGGCACTTGTTGCAGACCAGCTTCGCCTTGGCGATCTGGGCGAGTGCCGGGCCGGAGTTGCCGACCGGGAAGAAAAGCTCGGGGTCTTCGGAACGGCAGATTGCCTGGTGACGCCAGTCCATCGTGATCTTCTCCTTCAACGCAGTGTACGCAGTGTGGTGCACGGACCAGATCCCCCCCCTGGGCGCAGGAAAGTCACGCCCGTGAGCCGTGAGGGGTGGTCCGAGTTCGTCGGTGTGGGGTGGGGCAGACCCGTTGCGCCGACACGGTAAGGTGTGGCTGGACGGTGTTGCCCGGGGCAGAGATGACGGGTCGGGTTCGGTGTTAACCGGGATGTAACCTCGTGTCCCTCTCTCTGTTACGTGTTTAAGTCTGGCATGACATCAGGGGGCTTCGCTAGGGCTGCACGACAAAGAGTGACCAAAGTCACAGCGATTTGATTTGGAGCGAAAGGTAAGGGTGGGTTAACAGGGGACTGGGGACCAGAGTGGGACGGGGCGGGGACTGGTGACAGCGGGTGCCCAGTAGAATCAGCGGCATGAGTGAAGACGACGGAAAAGCACTGGTGCTGCCACCGAGTGTGCGCTGGGCAGGATGGTTGGGACTGGCCGAGGGGCTGGCGGGCGTGGTCATCGGCGTGGTGATGATCGTGCGGGACCTGCAGGGGGTGGAGACACCGGGACTCAACGGGGTCGCCACGGGAATCTGGTTCCTCTTCTTCGGCGGTGTCGTCGCACTCGCCGGACTGTTCATGTCACAGGGGCGCCGGTGGGGACGCGGACCGGTGGCCATGCTCCAGCTGTTCCTGGTGCTGGTCTCGGTGTTCATGTTCTCGTCAGGCAATATCCAGGCCGGCATCCCCACCCTGATCGTCGGTGTCGTGGGGCTCGGCCTGATGTTCAACAGAGACGCGGTGGAGTGGTCGGCGCGTCGGCACCTGCGCTGAGCAGTCAGCGCAGGGCGACCATCGTCCCACCGCGCTGTTCGACGACGACCGCGCCCTGCACCCGCAGGTGCACCGGACCGGTGTAGTCACCACGGTCCACCGGGATGACCCGCTCGACGTTCCCGTCGGACCAGTCGACCACGGCGATCCCGTCCTCCACCGGGGCCAGCAACCGGTCGCCCATCGCGGCCCCGGTGCCGAGCGCCGGGACGCTGAACCGCTGATCGAGGTCGGTGGGGCCGAAACCGATCAGACGCTCACCGTCGAACCAGGTCATGTTGTGGGGGAGGTCCCCGGTCTCCGGGACGAAGAGGGAACCGTCCGTGGTGGCGGCGTCGGTGGAGTCGTCCGCCCGCGCCGCCATCACCGGACTGGGGTCCGCCGGGTACTGGTTGAACCCGCCGTCGGTGTGCAGTACCTGGAAGCGGCTGCCCTCGTAGTCCTCGTCGTCCTCGGCACGGGTCCCGGAACCGTGCACGTAGATCACCGCGGCCTCCTGGGCGATCCCGACCAGCTCCGCGTCCGCGGGGACGGTGAACTCGTGGGTCACCTCTGGTTCGTTGGCCTCGTCCGGGACCGCCTTCTGCAGGCTGACGGTGTGCTTGCCGTCCTCACGACCGCAGTCCGCCATCACCGCGAGCAGGTCCTTCCGGGCCTGTGCCGAGGTGAACCGGCAGCCGTCGAGGGGCTGGGCCTCGGAGTTCACCGGTGCCTCGACATGGCCGACCTCCACGGTGCGCACCAGGTCGCTGCGCCACAGTTCCACCCGGTCGGTGCCCAGTAGCCCGACACTGTCGAGGGAACGGAACAGCTGGACGTCCTCGTCGGCCAGGGCGGACCGGGTGTCCTGGTACTCACCGGTGGCCGCGTCGAGACTGGTGGCGTCCCCGCAGCCCTTCGGCCCCTGGTACACGGTGACGACACGGCTCCAGTTGGCGGTCATCCCGCACAGCTCGCGGTCGCGGCTGTAGCTCCACACCTCGGAACCGTCGGCGGTGTCGACCCCGGTGACCCGGTTGCCGTCGCGGACGATCGCCGCACCCTCCACGGTGATCGGTTCACCGGTGTCGGACGGTTCGGACTCCGCCCGCCAGATCTCGTCCAGTGACTCCGGGACCGGGGCATCGGCGTCGCTCGGGGCGATGGCCTCCCCGGGGCCGGCGGTCTCGTGGGAGGTGGACCGGGAGTCCGAGAAGAACCACGTCCCGGCGACGACGAGCAGCACCAGGACGGTGATGGCAGCAGCCACCACCAGGTCGGTACGTGAACGCTGTTCGGCAGGCGCCCACCGGCCACGCTCGGTCAACGGCGCGACCTGGTGCGGCGCGGACGGTCGGAGTGCTCCCTGCGCTCCCGGCGGGCCGGGGCGGTCGCCGAGGCGGACCCCTGGACCTCACGCGGCGAGCCCACCCGGTCGGTGACGTCCTCGTCCAGACCGAACTCCTCGAGGAACTCCCCGGACCCGGAGAACCACTTCGGCAGCTCCCCCTTGCCGAGGTCCAGGGTGTCGTCGATCGCCGACCACCGGGTCACCTCGTCCCAGCCGACCAGGGTCACGGCGACGCCGGAGCGCCCCGCACGGCCGGTGCGTCCGATGCGGTGGACGTATGTCTTGTCGTCCTCCGGGACCTGGTAGTTGATGACGTGGGTGACGTCCTCGACGTCGATGCCGCGGGCGGCGACGTCGGTGGCTACCATGACGTCCACCGTGCCCTCCCGGAAGGCGCGAAGCGACTTCTCACGGTCCTTCTGGCGCATGTCACCGTGCACCGCGCCGACGGCGAAACCGAGCTCGGCGAGGTCGCCGGCGATGATCGCCGCCTGTCGCTTCGTCCGGGCGAAGACGATCGTGCGGCCACGCCCCGGGGTCTGCAGGATCCGGGCCAGCACACTCATCCGGTCGAGCTTGTGCGACTGGAAGACGATCTGCCGGGTGGTGGTGTGCGTGGCCTGGGCAGAGGAGACGTCCGCACGGATCAGCACCGGCTTGTTCATGAACTCACGGGTCAGGGCCACGATCGGGCCGGGCATGGTGGCGGAGAACAGCATCGTCTGCCGCGGCTCGGCGGTCTGCTTCATGATGGCCTGGACGTCGTCCAGGAACCCCTGGTCGAGCATCTCGTCGGCCTCGTCGAGCACCAGGACCTCCACGTGGGAGAGGTCGAGGTGTCCCTGCCGCGACAGGTCGAGGAGACGCCCCGGCGTGCCGACGACGACGTCGGTGCCGGCGTCGATCGCGTTGATCTGCGACTCGAAGGGGACACCACCGTAGATCGTGGTGACGGCGAAGGCGCGGTCACCGACACGCAGGTTGCGGGCCGCGGCGGCGAGGTCGTCGGCGACCTGCAGGCAGAGCTCGCGGGTGGGGACGACCACCAGTCCGCGGACCGTGCCGTCCAACTCGGCGACCCCGGCGTCGTCGAAGAGCCGGTCCAGCAGGGGGACACCGAAACCGAGGGTCTTGCCCATGCCGGTGCGGGCCTGCCCGATGAGGTCCTTGCCGACGAGCGCCAGGGGCAGGGCCCGTTCCTGGATGGCGAAGGCACGGCCGCGTCCGTCCGATTCGAGAGCCTCGGCGATCTCTTCGGCCACGCCGAGATCCCGGAACGTTGGTCGCTCCACGGGCACCTTCCCTTCCTGCTGCTTCGTCATCGCTATGATGGTCCACGTTACAGCCAAGGCAATGTGAGAGGGAAAGTCACCGCAACATGGACATCAAGGTCGGTTTCGTCAACAACCCGCGCGATCTGGTCATCACCAGCAGCGAAGAGCAGGATTCGGTGGCCGCGCAGGTCGAGGAGCTCCTCGCCGGCGACAACGCCAAGAACACGCTGAAGCTCAAGGACAACAAGGGCTCCGTGTACGTCATCGTCCGTGAGCAGGTCGCCTACGTCGAGGTCGGTTCCTCGGCGTCCCGCCCGGTCGGCTTCATCTGATCGGTAGACATCAACAGAGACCGAGTGACTGAGTACAGTGACAGATCCGCGACGTGATCCCGTCCGCCGGGAGCGCTTCACCCTCCCACAGTCGGAGCTTGAGCGCCGGGCGGACTACCGGGAGCGGCATGCCCGCGAACGGGAACGGCGGCAGCGTCGCAACCGGTGGATCGGCGTGTCCGGCGTCCTGGTGGCGCTGACCACCATCGGGGTGATCATCGAACTGGCCGTGACCGGTGGCGACACCTCCGAGGACGGGTCGACCTCGGCGACGTCTGCTGCGTCGGAGTCCTCGGCGTCCTCGGAGTCCTCGGGTTCCTCATCGGATGGCGGGGACGACACCGAGACCTCGGGAGCGGAAGGTCCGGTTCCCGGCTCGGCCCCGGACTCCGAGGTGGGGGAGCTCCCTGCCGGTGGGGACTACGACGCCTCCGGTGACGGCACCTTCCAGGGCGTCGGCAACGCCGGCGCCACCGCCGGTGACGTCGAGAAACTCGGTGACGAGGCCTACAGCTACGTCGTGGAACTCGAGGACGGGATCAACGGCTCCACCTTCGGCGGCGGCGACGCCTTCGCCTCCACGGTGGACTCCGTCCTCGCCGACGAGCGGTCGTGGATCTCCACCGGCGACTTCGCCTTCCGGCACATCAGCGCGCGCTCCGAGGACACCCCGGACCTGCGGATCCGCCTGACCAGCCCGGAGACCACCAAGGAGTTGTGCGGCGGGACGACCGAGCTGGAGACCAGCTGTTTCATCCAGGGTGACGACGACGAGGGCGAGGCAGGGGCAGGCCGGGTGATCATCAACTCCGCCCGCTGGATCCGTGGCGCGAGCACCTTCGAAGGCGACCTCGGCGGGTACCGCCAGTACGTCCTCAACCACGAGATCGGGCACGGCATCGGCTTCGCCGCCCACCAGCCGTGCCCCGAGGACGGGGCGCTTGCCCCGCTGATGATGCAGCAGACCCTCAGTCTCAACAACGGCGAACTGGAGGGCCTGGACTCCGGATCGGAGTTCGGCGGTACGGCGGCGGAGAACACCTGCCGGCCGAACGCCTGGCCTTTCCCGCACGGCCGTAGCGAGGGAGAGGCGGTGGACGTGCGGGACTGACCTGCATGTTCGTCGTCCCCGTGGCTGCGCTGCCAGTTGCTGTCCGGGGTCGGGGTTAGAGTGTGTGCCATGCCAGACACGACGACGAACCACTCCAACGGTCCTGCCGCCGACCCTGTCGCCGACGCCCCGCCGGCGGCGATCCGGGCCGGATTCCAGGTCTCCCACGCCGCCCCGGTCGCCCTCGGTGAGGCATGGGGCGAGGGGTGGCGTTGCGACCAGGCCGTGCTGATCCCCTCGGACGACCGGGCGCGCGCGACCTGGTCGGCACAGGTGATGGACCGGGTCCGCCCCTCCGGCGTCTCGGTGGCCCGTCCGCTGCGTTCCACCGACGGGCGCTACACCCTGGGAGGGTGGACCGCCCGCGGCTTCCTCTCCGGACACCGCGCACCGCGGTTCGACGAGACGGCCGCCAGCGCACTGCGGTTCAACGAGGCCCTGGCACAGGTGGACGAGGCGAAGCACCGTCCTGACTTCCTCGACGTCTCTGCGGTGGCCGCCGCGGCCGGCGCCGCCGGGGGAAGCGGCGAACTCAGCGAGACTGCGCTCTACGCCGTCGCCGAGGCCGCCGCCTGGGCCGACGACCCCACCGAACTGCTCGCCCCGGTGATGGACCTGGCGGAGGTGCCCCGCGACGATGTCGCCGCGGCCATGGAGAAGGCGACCGGCCTGATGCTGCTGCGTACCGGGGTCACCGCCGAGGACCAGTTGGTCCACGGTGACGTGCTGGGCTGCACCATCTACGACGGCTACGCCGATCCGGCGATCGTGGACCTGGTGCCGACGTGGCGTCCGGCCGGTTGGTCGGTGGCGCTGCTGGTCGTGGACGCGATCGCCTGGGCCAATGCCGAGGACGGGCTGATCCAGCGGTGGAGCCACCTCCCGGACTTCGACCAGCTGCTGCTGCGCGCGGTGATGTACCGCCTGTTCGTGCATGCGGTGCTGCCGGACTCCTCCCCGGCGGCGTGGAGCGGCATCTCCCGGGTCAGCGACGTCATCGCCGCACGTGTAGGAGCGTGACCTGATGGTGGGGGAGCAGGCGGGGACCGTGCCGGCCACCGACCGGAGCCGAGAGCAGGCCCGCGCGGACGATGAACTGCGCCGCCGGGTCGGCTCGGCCGGTGACGTGACCGTCCGGCTCGTCGGGGTGGACGAGACAACCGGGGAGAGGCCGCACCGACACTGGGACGGCCTGGCCGGGGCACTGGTCCGAGGAGACGACCGGATCAGCCTGGAACGCCCCTATGCGGTGCTCGGCGGTCCGGGCACCGGCAAGTCCTCACTGCTGGTGGACACCATGGTCGAGTTTCTGCGGTCCGGTGGCCGCGCCGAGGAGGTCATGGTCGTCACCCCGTCGAAGGAGGCGGCGACGGCGCTGCGTGACACACTCACCGCGGTTCTGCGCACCGAACCGAACTACGCGGCCACCGCCACCCCGGTGCGCTCGGTGCACTCCTGGGCCTTCGCCATGCTTCGTGCGGCCGCCCAGGCACAGCGCGACGACAACACCGCCCTGCCCCGGCTGATGACCGGTGCCGAGCACGACATGCAGATCCGCGCGCTGCTGCGGGGCCATGCCGAGGACGGCGCAGGCACCTGGCCCGCGGACATGCGTCCGGCACTTCCCCTGGTCGGCTTCGCCCGCCAGCTTCGTGACCTGCTGCTCCGAGCCGCCGAACGCGGCATCGGGCCGGACGAGCTGAGTTCGCTGGGCCAGCAGCACGACGAACCCATGTGGGTCGGTGCCGGGGAGTTCCTGCGGGAGTACCACCAGATCCAGGCGCTGTCCCGTTCCCGGAACCTCAACGCCTCCGAGCTGCTGCACGTCACCCTCGACGCCCTCGACCAGGCCCCGGCGGTACTGGAACGCCAGGCGTCCCGTGTGCGTCTGCTGCTGGTGGACGACGCCCACAACCTCGACCCGGCGGCCGGGGCTTTCCTCTCCCGGTTCATCCGTCCCGGTGTCCGTACCCTTGTCGCGGGTGACCCGGACCAGTGTGTCTTCCACTTCCGCGGGGCCGACGAGGAGTTCCTCAGCCGGATCGCCGCCGATGCCGACCAGCGGGTCGTGCTGTCGGTGTCCCACCGGCTGCCGGACAGCCTCGTCACCGCCGTCAACGACCTGGAGACCCGGCTGCCCGCCGCCCCGACCCGGGTCCCCCTACGTCCGGGTGGTGCCGGACCACGGGCGAACGCCCTCCAGGTCCGTCATTCTCCGTCGGCGACGGCCGACCGTCTCGCCGTCACCGACGAGGTGCGTCGGGCACACGTCAGCGACGACGTGCCCTGGGACGACATCGCGGTGATCGTCCGCTCCACCGGGGCCATACCGGCCCTGCGGCGCACCCTGCTGTCCCACGGTGTACCGGTCACCGTGGACCAGACCAGTGTGGTCCTGGCCGAACAGCCACTGGTCAGCGTGCTGCTGCTGGCGCTCGACGCGCTGGTGCGACCACTGGAACCCGCCGAGATGCAACGACTGGTGGAGAGCCCCGTCGGCGGCGCCGACCCGGTGATGCTGCGCCGGGTGGAGCGGGCGATCGCCCCGATGCTCGCCGGTACCGGGATGCGGGCGATGGAGGCGGTGACGTTGATGGTCACCGGCCGCGCCGACGCCGACCAGGCCGAGGCGTGGAGCAGGCGTTTCGGCCCCCGCGAACAGGCCGTCATCGACCGGCTCACCCAGGTCCTGGACGCCGGACGCACCGCGCTCGAGGGTGCCACGGTGACCTCCCCGGTGGAGGAGGTGCTGTGGGCGGTGTGGCAGGCGGCCGACCTGTCGAACTCCCTGCAACGACAGGCACTGCGCGGCGGCACCCTCGGCTCCCAGGCCGACCGCGACCTGGACGCCGTGATGAGCCTTTTCGACCTGGCCGGTGACGTCGTCGAACGCACCCCCTCGGCCACGCTCGAGACCTTCCTGGACGAGGTCCGTGCCCAGGAGCTGCCCACCGGTGGCCGTGACCGTCGGGGGACCCGTCCGGACGCCGTGGAGATCCTCCCGGCGCATGCTGCGGCCGGCCGACAGTGGCAGGTCGTGGTCGTCGCCGGGGTGCAGGAGGACAGTTGGCCGGCCGGGCCCACCGTCGGAGGACTGTTCGGCCAGCAGGAACTCGTCGACCTGGTGGACCGGGGGATCAGCCCGGAGGTCCCGGTGTCCCGGGCTGCCTCCGCCCTGGCCGAGGAGCGTCGGTTGTTCCTTCTGGCCATCTCCCGGGCGACCCGGCGCACCCTGGTCACCGCGGTGGACGCCAGCGGCGACGACATGAGTGTGCCCTCCCGGTTCCTGGATGAGATCACCGCGATCACCGCTGAGGAAGCTGAGTCTGTCGAGGTAGCTGAAGCAGCCGGGGCTGGAACCTCCGCCCAGGATGAAGCACCCCAGCGCGTGCCGGTCACCGCGACCCCCGCACTGCCCCGTGTCCTGGCACTGGAACCACTCGTCGCCGAACTGCGCGACGCCGTGTGCGATCCGCAGCGTCCGGGACATGAACGCGACGCCGCAGCGTCCAACCTCGCCCGCCTCGCCGCCGCAGGGGTCTACGGCGCCGACCCTGACCACTGGTGGGGGACGGCCGAACCGTCCTCATCCACCCCGGCCGCTGGCACGGGTGTGCGCATCAGCCCAACCACCCTGGAGACCATGAACGACGAGGGCTGCGATGCGGTGAATTTCCTGGTCGGCCTGACCGGTGGGGCTTCCACCGAGGCGATGAAGGTCGGTGTGCTGATCCACGCCGTGGCCGAGGGACTGGCCGCCGGGCTGACCCGTGAGGAGGCCCACGACATCGTCACCGACACCGTGCCGCATCTCGTCGACGGACCGGCCTGGACCGCCGGACCGCTGCTCGACAGCTGTCTCGCCGCCGTCGACCGCCTCGACGACTGGCTCGGCGAACGCGACACCGCCGCGGGAGCGACCGGACGCACCGTCGAGGTCGAACGGAAGCTCGAGGCGGCCATCGGTGAGACCCCCGAGGGGCTGCCGGTGGTGCTTGCCGGACGGACCGACCGGGTGGAGATCGACCCCGACGGGCGCGCCCTGGTGATCGACTTCAAGACGGGCAAGACCCCCAAGTCGAAGAAGGAGGCCGCCGAGAGTGCCCAGCTGAAGGCCTACCAACTGCTCGTGTCGGCGCAGGAGGTCGGGAACGACGCTGCAACGCCGTGGCAGCCGGACGGGGCGATGCTGGTCTACCCGAGACGCGACTCCGCCTC
Organism: Candidatus Corynebacterium avicola; assembly: GCA_019114135.1. Classification (GTDB taxonomy): domain Bacteria; phylum Actinomycetota; class Actinomycetes; order Mycobacteriales; family Mycobacteriaceae; genus Corynebacterium; species Corynebacterium avicola. The sequence goes on along the minus strand of DXGC01000065.1, from coordinate 53,557 downwards.
GATCACGGTCCTGCAGCAACCCACCCTCACCGAGGAGCAGCTCGAGGAGGTCCGGGAGTTCGCGGTAGCCGCCGCCGCCCGGGTCGCCGGGCCGGACTACCGGGCGACCACCAAGAACTGTGAGGGCACCGGACACGCCTGCCTGTGTCCCGCCTGCCGCGCCGGGGAGCAGGTGGTCTAGATGACGTCCATGATCAGTCCCACCGACCTGTCCTCCCTGCTCGGACAACCCTTCGGCCCCACCCCGCAGCAGGCCGCGGTGATCGGTGCTCCGTCCGGACCGACCCTCGTGGTCGCCGGTGCAGGTGCCGGCAAGACCGAGACCATGGCCGCCCGCGTGGTGTGGCTGGTGGCCAACGGCCTGGCGACCCCGGAGCAGATCCTGGGCCTGACCTTCACCCGCAAGGCCGCCCGGGAACTGGGCCTGCGCATCCGGGCCCGGCTGCAGACCCTCGCCGACTCCGGCATCCTCGACGACCTGCCGGCCGACGACTCGCGCCACGAGGCCCTGCGCAACATCGTGCCCACCGTCTCCACCTACGACGCCTACGCCGGCACGGTCGTCGGCGAGTACGGTCTGCTGCTGCCGATGGAACCCGCCGGACGCATCATCTCCGACACCGAACGGTGGATGATCGCCCGCGACGTCACCCTCGAGTGGCCGACCGGCTTCACCACCACCCGCTCCCTGCCGTACATCATCGACGACATGCTCGCCCTCAACGACGAGATGGACAACCACCTGGTCACCGTCGAGGAGGTCGAGGCGGAGTGCGCCGCCACCGCCGCCGAGATTGACGGCCTGCCCGACCGTGACGGCAAGGTGCTCAAGACCGTGGACTCCGCACTGGAGAAGTTCACCTCGGCGCTGACCTACCGTCGTGAGCTGCTGGAACTGGTCAGTGCCTACCGGCAGCGGCTCAGTGACCGGAACCTGATGACCTTCGGCCAGCAGATGTCGAAGGCCGCCCAACTCGTTGCCGCCCACCCCCGGGTCGGGCAGAGCCAACGCCGCCGGTTCCGGGTGGTGATGCTCGACGAGTACCAGGACACCGGGCACGCCCAGCGCATCCTGCTACGCAACCTTTTCGGCGAAGGACAGGACCCGGGCCTCACGGTGACGGCGGTGGGTGACCCCATGCAGTCCATCTACGGCTTCCGGGGTGCCACCGCCGCCAACCTCACCCACTTCACCAGTGACTTCCCGACTCCGCAGGGGCAGGCGCCGACCCTGGAGCTGACCACCTCCTGGCGCAACCCCGCCCGGGTGCTGGACATGGCGAACACGGTGTCGCGCTGGTCGATGGACACCGACACCCCGCTGGTCTCACCGCTGACGTCCCGGCCCGGTGCGGGCAGCGGAGAGGTCGAGATCGGCTGGTTCGACACCCGGGAGGAGGAACTGGAGTGGCTGGCCGACGACCTGGCCGCCCGCTACCACGGCCGGGACACCGGAGAACCGTTCTCGGCGGCGGTGCTGCTGCGCAAGAACGCCGAGGCACAACCCATCCACGACCTGCTGATTGCCCGTGATGTCCCGGTGGAGATGACCGCCGGGCCGGGTCTGCTGGAGGTGCCCGAGGTCGCCGACGTCTTCGCCACCCTGCGGGTCGTGGTGGACCCCAGCGACGACATCGCCCTGCTGCGGCTGCTCACCGGGGTGCGGTGGAACATCGGGGCGTCCGACCTGCAGGCGCTGGCCCGACGTGTCGACCAGCTCTCGCGCCGGGGCAGGGTGGTGGAAACGGACACCGGATCAAACGGGACGGACTCGGACGCCGGTGACGAGGACGCCGACCTGTCCGGGTTGAGCGCTGTCGTCGCCCCGCACGAGGGTGACTCGGACCCGCTGGCGACGGTGCGTCGCCGGATCGCCGAGATCGACCGGGAGGCTTCCCGCGTGCCCGTCGGGCTGGCCGAGGCACTGGCCGACCTGCGTGGCATGGAGGACTTCGGCATGTCCACCGCCGGGGTGCAACGACTGACCGAACTGGCCCGGGAACTGCGCTACCTGCGCCGGCACTCGGCCTCGAAGCCGCTGACCGACCTGGTCGCCGACATCGAGAAGATGACCGGGGTGCGCACCGAGGTGCTGACCCGCTACCACCGCGACTCCCGACGGTCGATCGGGGCGAGCCACCTCGACAAGTTCGCCGAGGTCGTCCGGTCCTTCGCCGACCTGAGCGCGGCGACACCGTCGGCGCTGGTGGACTACCTGCGCTCCGCCGCGGAGCGGGAGAAGGGACTGGAGCCCGGGGAGACCGAGGTCCGGACCGACTGCGTCCAGCTGCTCACCGTGCACAAGGCCAAGGGCCTGGAGTGGGGAATCGTCGCGGTCCCGCACGCCACCCGCAAGACCTACGCCGATGCGGTCAAACGTCCCACGACCACGTCGTGGACAACCACCGGCAAGGTGCTGCCGTCCGGGCTGCGTGGCGACGCCCGTGACCCACTCGACCCGGACGACGTGACCGGGGCACCGGTGCTCGACCTGTCCCAGGTCATCGACCGTCGGGGAGTGGTCGAGGCACAGGAGGCCTTCACCGTCGCCCTCGGCGAGCACGCCGCAAAGGAGGACGACCGGCTGTTCTACGTCGCCGCCACCCGCAGTGAGCAGGTGCTGCTGGTCAGTGGTGCGGCCTACAACAACGACGCCAGCACACCGCTCGACCCCTCGGTGGCGCTGACACTGATGAAGGACCGGCTGGTGGCGGAGGCGCCGGAGTCGGTCGTGACCTGGTCGGATCTCGGCATGGTGTACTCCAAGAAGGAGCTGACCCGTCTGGAGAAGGGGCCCCACCACCGGGAGGACGCGGTGATGGTGCCGGAGAACCCGGCCGCCCGCAACGACCTGGTCACCGACTACGAACGGCAGGTCCCGGCGAAGCCCACCGCCGTGTGGCCGCGACCGACCCTCACCGACCCCGCCCACCCGGACCACAGCGTCCGTGGGGTCGACGGGGTCGCCCGCGGAATGGAACTCGTCCGCGCCCGGCTGGACGCTCTGAACGGCGAGGAAGGCGAGGTGACCGAGGGCACGCCCGACAGCGGCACCGTCGCCGCCCAGTGGGAACAGGAGACCCGGCTGCTCATCGACGAGCTCACCGCCGACTCCGTTCCCGAGGTCACCGTGCCGGTCGGTGCACGCCTCACCGCGACCGAGGCGGTGGCGATGAAGCGGAACCCGGAGGAGTTCGCCCGGAGGCGTCGGCGTCCCGTCCCGCTGGAACCGCGGCCGTACACCAAGCGCGGCACCGCCTTCCACAACTGGGTCGAACGCCACTACGGCACCGTCACCCTCTTCGACGAGGACGAACTGCCCGGCGCTGCCGATGCGACACTCACCGACCCCGCGCTGGAGCACCTCAAGAAGCGATTCCTGGACAGCACCTGGGCCCACCGCACCCCGGCCAGCGTCGAGGGGTCCTACTCGGTGACCCTCGCAGGCCAGGTCTTCGAAGGACGCATCGACGCCGTCTTCCACGACGGCGACTACCCGACCACCGGGTGGACTGTGGTGGACTGGAAGACCGGACGGCGTCCCACCGGACCCGAACTCGCCGCAGCGGAGATGCAGTTGGCCGTGTACCGACTCGCCTGGGCGCAGGTCCTCGGCGCGAGACTGGGACGTACGGTGGATCCCGACGGGGTCCGCGCCGCATTCCACTATGTTGGGCTGAACGAGACCTACGAGCCCCGGGAACTGCCCTCGGCCCGGGAACTGGAGAACCTGTTGTCGCTGACCGGGACCGGGACCAGCACCCGGACCGGCGCCGACACAGACCATGGAGAAGGAGATGTGAGTGATGCGTGACGGCCTTGACTCACTGCCACCGCGGGCGCTGCTGAACATCGTCAACATCCCGGCGAGCGCGCCGGTCAGCCCGTGGTGGCTGATCAGCCGCAGGGTGTTGTATGCGATGGCCCTGCTCCTGGTCGCCGCCGCCGTGGTCTACTTCGACCGGGACGGCTACACCGGGGTGTCGACGTTCCTCGATGCCGTCTACTATTCGGCGGTCTCCCTGTCGACCACCGGTTACGGTGACATCGCCCCGGTCACCCAGCAGGCCCGGCTGGTCAACGTCCTCGTCATCACACCGATGCGGGTCATCTTCCTGATCCTGCTGGTCGGCACCACCCTGTCGGTGCTCACCGAGGAGTCCCGCAAAACCCTGCAGATCCGTCGTTGGAGAAAGCACATGCGCAACCACACCGTCGTCGTCGGATTCGGCACCAAGGGCCGGGCGGCGACCACCGCCCTGCTCGCCGACGGCCTGCCGGCATCCCAGATCGTCGTCATCGACACCGACGCCGACGCCCTCGCCCACGCCTCATCGCGCGGACTTGTCAGCGTGCAGGGACCGGCGACGTCCTCGGAGGTGCTCAAGCTCGCCGGTGTGACCCGGGCGAAGGCTGTCGTGGTCGCCCCGAACCAGGACGACACCGCGGTGCTGATCACCCTGTCCGTCCGCGAGATCGCCCCGAGTGCGACCATCGTGGCCTCGGTGCGGGAGTCGGAGAACGCCCACCTGCTGCGGCAGTCCGGCGCGGACTCGGTGGTGGTGTCCTCGGAGACCGCCGGACGGATGCTCGGCCTGGCCACGGTCAGCCCGTCTGTGACCGGCATGATGGAGGACCTGCTCAGCCCCGATGAGGGCTTCGCCATCGCCGAGCGTCTGGTGGGGGAGGACGAGGTCGGCGGTAACCCCCGCAACCTCGAGGACATCGTCCTGGGCGTGGTGCGTTCCGGTGAGCTCTACCGTGTGGACTCGGTCGAGGCGGAGACGGTGGAGCCCGGCGACCGCCTGCTCTACATCCGCGGGGTCGACGCCCACAGCAACGGCAACGGCACGGACAACGGCGGCAACGCTGGCAGCACTGGCAACGCAGAAGGGACAGCATCGAAGTGATCCCAGGTAGCGGACGACTGGCCCAGCTCAACCTGGACGCCCTGGACCCCGAGCAACTCCGTGCGGCCACGGCACCGCGCGGGCCGGTGAGCATCATCGCCGGAGCCGGCACCGGTAAGACCCGGACGATCACCCACCGGATCGCCCACCTGGTCTCCGGAGGCTTCGTCAACCCCGACCACGTTCTGGCGGTGACCTTCACCAACCGCGCCGCCGCCGAACTCCGGGAACGGCTCACCATGATGGGCGTCGCCCGGGTCCAGGCCAAGACCTTCCACGCAGCGGCGATGCAGCAGTTGCGCTACTTCTGGCCCAAGGTCGTCGGCGACACCCCCTGGGAACTGCTGGACTCCAAGTTCCCCATCGTCGCCCGCGTCACCCGGGCGACCGGCACCGAACCCGACAAGACCTTGCTCTCCGACCTGCTCGGTGAGATCGAGTGGGCGAAGGCCTCGCTTATCTCCCCGGCGGACTACCCGGCGCACATCGTTCCGGACCGTCGGGACTGTCCGGTGGACCCGGCGCAGTTCGTGAAGATCTTCGAGGGCTACGAGAAGTCCAAGATCACCCCGGACCGTGCCCTCCTCGACTTCGACGACCTGCTGGAGTCCATGGCCGGACTGCTGGAGTCCAATGTCGGCGTCGCCGACGAGTTCCGCTCGCGCTACCGCACCTTCGTCGTCGACGAGTACCAGGACGTCACCCCGCTGCAGCAACGGCTGTTGGACGCCTGGCTCGGCGATCGCGACGACCTCACCGTCGTCGGTGACGCCAACCAGACCATCTACTCCTTCAATGGTGCAACCCCCGACCATCTGCTCGGGTTCTCCGGTCGTTTCCCCGAGGCCACCACCGTCCGACTGTTCCGCGACTACCGATCGACCCCGCAGGTCGTCGACCTGGCGAACAAGGTCATCGGCCGGGCGACCGGACGCGCCGCAGGCACCCGCCTGACCCTGGAGGGACAGCGTCCCGCCGGTCCGGACCCCGAGTTCACCGAGTACCCGGACGAGACCGCTGAGGCGACCGACGTCGCCAAGCGCATCGGCGAGCTGATCCGGCAGGGTGTCGCCCCCGCAGAGATCGCGGTGCTCTACCGGATCAACGCCCAGTCGGCGGCCTTCGAGTACGCCCTCGACCAGGCCGGCATCGCCTACCAGGTCAAGGGCGGGGAGGGCTTCTTCCAGCGCACCGAGATCCGGCAGGGGATCCAGGCCCTGGGGCAGGCATCGCGCAAGATCCGCGCCCGCGCCGGGCACAGCGCGGAGAACGGCGCCGGTGGCGAGGACGAGGGCACCCCGACCGGAAGCCTGGTCGCCCAGGTGAAGGCCGCACTGCAGCCGGTCGGACTGACCCCGACCGAACCCGCCGCTGCCCAGGAACGCCAACGGTGGCAGTCACTCAACGCCCTGGTGGACCTGGCGTCCGAGCTGGCCACCACCAACCCGCGGTTGGACCTCGCCGGGCTGCTCGGCCTGCTGCGCGAACGCGCGGAGTCGAAGAACCCGCCGAGGATGCAGGGCGTGACCCTGGCCAGTGTCCACGCCGCCAAGGGCCTGGAGTGGGACGCCGTCTTTGTCGTCGGGCTGGTCGACGGCACACTGCCCATCCGGCACGCCCTGAAGGGATCGCACTCGGTGGACGCCATCGAGGAGGAACGTCGCCTGCTGTACGTCGGGGTGACCCGTGCCCGTGAGCACCTGCACCTGTCCTGGTCACAGGCCCGCCAGCCCGGCGGCAAAGCCACGCGGCGCCGGACCCGCTTCCTCGACGGGCTGGTGCCCTGGGAGGCCGAGCGGGACGCACAACGTGCCGCGGCGGCGGCCGGTGCGTCCCGCCGTGGTGCGCCGAAGGACAAGGACGCCTGCGCCGTCTGCGGGGCCCGCCTGACCACCCCGGAACACCGCATCCTGGGGGTGTGCGAGGATCACGCCGGCGAGATCGACCAGACCCTGGTCACCGAACTGCGGGAATGGCGCAGTGTCACCGCCAAGTCCCGCGGGGTGCCTGCCTACGTGGTGATCAGCGACGCCACGCTGCGCGGGGTGTGCCACCGCAAACCCACCACCGAGCAGGAACTGGTGCAGGTCCCCGGCATCGGGCCGGTGAAGGTCGAGCAGTTCGGCGAGGACATCCTCGGCATCGTGAACAACTACACCTGAGCGGGGGCAGGCCCCGACAGTGCGCTGGCCTGGCGGGCCCCGGCGCACGCCGGGCAGTCCGGATCCGCCGCCGGGGTGTGGGACTCCAGGCTCAACGTCCTGGGGTCGAACATCCGGCGACTCAACGCCTCCGGGGGAAGGTCGGTGGGGAAGGGGCGTCCGGTCGACAGGATCTGGTGCACCACCCCGGCGACCACCGTCGCAGCCAACTCGGTGGAGACCGCACTGGTGGCAGGCACACTGGTCGAACTCTGGGCGCGCACCATCCGCCAGTCGGCTTCCCGTTCCTGGTAGGAGATGTCCACGCAGTTCAGGCACGGTGTCATCCCGGGGTTCACGACCGGGCCCACGACCACCTGCCCGTCGACCACCGCACAGGGCAGGTGCGGCACCCCGCGTTCCATCAGCCGGTAGGTCACGTCCGGCGGTGGGAAGAGTTGACCGGCGAGGATCACCAGTCCGTCGGGGGAGAGGCGTCCGAAACCCGGCGCCGCGGGGAGGATGGGGTCCGCCTCGATCCCACGCCGCATCAGCGCCCGGACCAGGGCGCTCGTCGGCCCGCCCGGCCCGGTGACGTGGACCGGCACCGACTGCGGCATGACGGTGAGCAGCCCGGAGCGTTGCAGGTCGGTGAGGATGCCCCGCGCATGAACCGGTGGGATCCCGCAGTGGCCCAACCGGGTCACCAGGAAGGAACAGGTCACCGGACGTCGGGCTTCGCGGAACACCAGCATCACCTGGGCAGGGGAGGCCCGTTCGGGCAGCGGGAGGACCAGACTATGCCCCGGGACCGTGCCGAACTGGAGATGGTGTGGTGGACGCAGGATCAAGGCCGTGGCTTCGCGCAGCGTGACCCGGGTACCGGCGTCGATACCGACGTCGACGATGTCACCGGGACAAATCCCGTTCATGTAAAATCCACCTTGACTGGCCCCTGTGCCCCTCTACAGTGATTGACAGTGTAGCGGAGAGAAAGCCGACGGGAAGGTGAATCATGGCAGGACGGCGGAGGACCCCGACCCGGGCTCAGCTCGAGGTCGTGGACGACTTCGCCCCCGATGTCGAGATTCGTCTCTCCGCCCGCCGCGAGCGCACCATCGCCGGACGCATGGAGCGCGGCAGGGTCGTCGTCCTGGCCCCGATGTCGATGGATGCGAAGACCCTGCGACGGTCCACCAGTGACCTGGTCGACCGGGTGCGCCGGAAGAACAGTGTCGCCGCCGGACAGGAGTCCGATGACGACCTGCTGCTGCGGGCCGCGGAACTCAACGACAAGTACCTCGAGGGGCGGGCGGAGTTCCAGAGCGTGCGCTGGGTGTCGAACATGACCCGACGCTGGGCGAGCTGCTCGGTGGCCACCGGCCGGATCCGGATCTCCGACCGGCTCAAGGAGGTGCCGGGATACGTGCTGGACTCGGTGATCATCCACGAACTGGTGCACACCTGGATCCCGGACCACGGTCCGGAGTTCCACGAGTGGGCGGACCGCGCGCCCCGGGCCGAACGGGCGACCGGTTACCTGGAGGCCTACGGACGCTGGGGGATCGGCGGCGGGGACGGCGCTGACTCGGGCTCCGGCGACGGCAGTGATTCGGGGGCAGGCGCCGAGCAGGCCGTCTACCCGACCGACGTCGACTGATCTTTCGTCGGAATTAGCACCTCGAACGTTTTTCACATAATGAGAACCGCAGGTCACGGACCTGCGGGTCACTATCTCGCGGTGGCGGAGGTGCTAATTCTGACAGCGGTCGCCAAGCGAGGCGACTACTTGTCGGAGTCGGACGCTCCGTTGTCGTCGTTGTTGTCGTCGTTGTCGGAATTGCCGTCGTCTTCGGTATCGGCGGCGTCCGAGGCGTCCGAGGCGTCCTCGACCGCAGAGTCGTCGGCCGAATCGGCCGTATCGTCCTCAGCGGGCGCATCGAAGCCCTCGTTGAGCTCGCGCTCCAGCTTCTCGATCTCGCCGATCGGGTCGAAGCCGTCGACCTCCTCCTCGGAGGCCAGGATCGAGTCGATGAACTCGGCCGGGGAGTCCAGGTCGGAGTCGACCGGCAGGAAGTCCGGGTGGTTCCACACCTGGTCGCGGCGCTCGATGCCGACCGCAACGGTCAGACGGCGCCACAGCTCGGCGGCCTCGGAGGCCTTCGGCGCAGACAGGCTGATGCCCACGGCCTTGACCATGGCGTCCATCCCCGGCTGGTCCTTGTCGCGGTGCACGGACCATGCCGCACCGATGCTGGCGGCGACGGGCAGACGGTCGCCCATTGCCTCGCCGACCACCAGGTCGACCCAGCCCTCGATCAGCGACAGGCTGGTCTCCAGGCGGATGCGGGCGTGGTCGGTGGAGGAGACGACGGTCGGCGACAGGTCGGAGTCCTGCAGCTGCGACATCATCTCCTGCATCTTCTGCGGGTCGCCCAGCATCTCCGGGTTGAACTGCTGGCTGGCCTCCTCCATCGCGGAGTTGTCCAGGCTCAGGCCGGTGGCGAACTCCTCGACGTCGAGGATGACTCGCTCGACCAGCCACGGGACGTGCTGGAACAGGCGCAGGTGCGCGGCCTCGCGGGTGGCCAGGTAGATCAGGGTCTCCCGGCGCTCCGCACCCAGCTTCTTCGACAGGTCGTCCAACTGGGAGGTGTTCACCGCGGCCACGGACCCCTCGGCCAGCGGGATGCCCCACTGGGTGGACATGGCGACCGTGCCGGCGAGCTGGCCGAGCGTACGGCCCAGCTGCATGCCGAAGTTCATACCGTTGATCTGGCTGAAGATGCCGGACATCGGCCCCAGCTGCGAACGGATCTCCTCCGGGAGACCGTCCATCGACGCGGCGCCGAGCTTCTCGGCCAGCGGGTTGATGACCCGCTTCCACCGGGGCAGGGTCTCATCGAGCCACTGCGATCCGGTGAAGGCGACCGATCCGGTCGCGCCGGCGGGCAGGACGGTGGCCTCGTCCAGCCACAGTTCCACGAGTCGGACGGACTCCGCGACAGCCTGGCTGTCCTTCGAGGCGGGCTGCTTGCGGGCAGCGTCACCGGTCAGCTGCTGGCGGGCGATGCGCTCGGCGAGGGCGTAGTTCACCGGGCCCTGGGCGTCCGGCGAGTTCATGTCGCGGCCGAAGCCGGCGAGCATGTTGCCGAACTGGCCGAGGATGTCGCCGAGGCCGGGGCCCTGCCCGGCGGCCCCGTTGCCGCCGTTTCCGCCAGCGCCGTTCGCGCCACCGGCGCCGGGCGCGCCGAAGAGGAAGCCGAAGGGGTTGGCTCCGAAGCCGAAGGGGTCGTTGTTTCCGGAGTTCCCGTTGTCGTCGTCCCGGCGGCGACCGTCGTCGTCCGACTCGTCGTCGGGACCGTTTGAACCGAATCCGAAATTGCTCATGTCCCCGAGACTACCTGCGATACCTCCGCCTCCCCAGCGTGCGCCGTGCGCTCACAGCGAACAGTTGCTCAGGGATGCAGGGGGTCAGGCTGTAGAGTATGCGGGGTGAGTTTCCGCAGCACCCCCAAGAATTCAGCGTCCGGCTCCGGGTCAGGCAGCTCGTCCGGGGCGTCCACGACGCCGAAGGATGCCCCGTCCGGGCGCGCCGCGACGACCCCCGGTCGTCGCCGGGTACAGACCGTCGCGGTGGGCATGGTCCCGGTCATCGTACTGGCCGCACTGCTGGCCGTGCCGTCGGTGCCGGGCACCGACATCGACCTGACCGTCCCCTACGCCGCGGAGGGGGAGGGGCCGACCTACGACACTCTGGGCGAGGTCGACGGCACCCCGGTGGTGGACATCACCGGCACCCAGGCGGACCTGGAGGAGACCTCCGGGCAACTGAACATGACCACGGTGGCCGTCCGGAGCCAGCTCAGCCTCGCTGAGGCGATGCGTCGCTGGCTGGCCACCGACGACACCCTGGTGCCGGTGGAGCAGGTCATCCCCTCCGACTCCACCCCGGAAGAGGTCGCGGAGCAGAACGCCCAGGCGTTCGCCGCCTCGGAGTCCAATGCCACGGTTGCGGCGATGTCCTACCTGGACCGGCCTCTGGAGACCACGGTCTACGAACTCTCCGAGGGTGCCCCGGCCGACGGGGTGCTGCGGGAGAACGACGTCATCACCGCCGTCGACGGCACCGGGGTCACGGTCCCGGCCGATGTCGCGGAGATCGTCGCCGAGCATGAGCCCGGCGATGAGGTGGAGCTGACCGTGCGCCGCGGTGCCGAGGAGGAGACCGAGAAGGTCACCCTGGGTGAGGTCCCGGAGGAACTGAAGGACACCTCGGGCACCGCCGAGGACGCCGGCGCCAGCGAAGGGGCGTACCTGGGCGTCACGATGGTCGCCCAGCCGGCCGGCGACCTGAAGGTGCGCTACAACCTGAAGGACATCGGCGGGCCCAGCGCCGGTCTGATGTTCTCCATGGCCGTGGTCGACAAGCTCTCGCCCGGTGAGATGACCGGCGGGAAGTTCGTCGCCGGCACCGGCACGATCTCCGCCAGCGGCTCGGTGGGGGCCATCGGCGGCATCACCCACAAGATCGACGCTGCCCAGCACGCCGGTGCCGAGGTCTTCCTGGTACCCGAGGGCAACTGCGAGGAGGCCAGCAGCCGTGACTACGACGGCGACATCGACCTGCTGAAGGTGGACTCCCTGGAGGGGGCGGTGGACGCCCTCGAGGCCTACAACGAGGGGGAGGACGCGCCGACCTGCGGTTAGTCCTCTAGCTCCGCACGATCAGTCCTCGAAGGTGTAGCGCAGCATCGCGGTCACCCCGGGCGCCAGCTCGGCGTCCTCGAGGCCGCCGAGCAGTTCGACCTTGTCCTCGGCGAAGGGGTCGGCGGCGACGTCCTCCTCGGTGGGGCGCAACTGCAGCAGGGTGCGGTCCGGTCCGCCGTCGATGACGCCGGTGAACAGCCGTGCCTGCCGGGGCTCGGAACCGGCATCGCCGGAGTCCTTCCCGGCGGAGTTGCGGAACATGATCTCCTGGGCGAGGACCGCGCCGACGACGACCTCCGGCCACCGCACCGTGGAGATGTAGTCGCCGAGTTCCTCGGAACCGGGGCGGATGTGGTCCGGCAGATCGTCCTGCACCACGAGCGCCAGCGGCGCGGCCGCCGCGTCGTCCTCCTCCGCGGAGCCGTCGCCGGCAGCCAGGACGTCCTGCACCAATTCCGCGGGGACCAGCGCAAACAACGTCGCAGGACGGTCCCATCCCTCGGCGTGGACGAAGTCGACGGCCTCGCGCAGGGCGGCGTTGAGCGGTCGGATGTCGGACTGGAAGTTACTGGCGTTCATCTTCTGCGGACCTCACGATGACGGCGGACGGGTGCGGTCAGTAGTCTAGACGGTGAGAATCGTGCCGCCGGGGCAACCCCGGCCGCGCTCTGACCGACAGCAGGAGAGAACCGAACCCTTGAGCATCCCGGAAATCCCCACACCTGGACGCAGATCGAAGATCCTCGGCACCGTCGCCGTGATCGTCGCCCTGTTGTTCTTCCTCGTCCCGGTACTCGTGTCGAACTACACGGAACTGCAGTGGTTCCGGTCGATCGACTACCAGGCCATCTTCTTCGGCGTGCTCGCCACCCGGGTGGTGCTCTTCATCATCTTCGGTCTGGTCGCCGCACTGATCATCTGGGGTGCTTGTTTCGCCGCCTACCGGTCGGCGTCGAAGCGTTCCGGGGGCTCCGGCGACGATGACCTCGAGGACATCACCGACATCTCGGACCTGGGCATGCAGTCCGGCGGCTCCCCGCTGACGCAGAACCGGGCGGAGATCCGTAAGGCGCTGCGTCCTTTCCTCATCATCGTCCCGCTGGTCGCCGGAGTCGCCGCCGGCATGATCGCCCAGGGCAACTGGCGCATCGTCCGACTGTTCATGTCCGGCGACGACTTCGGCGTCACCGACCCGCAGTTCCAGAAGGACCTGGGCTTCTACGCCTTCGACCTGCCGCTGCTGCAGTTCGTGCTCTCCACCTTCTCCATCCTGCTGATCGTCGCCTTCCTGGTGAACCTGCTCGGTCACTACCTGCTGGGCACCATCAGCACCGGTAACCCGCGGATCGGTGAGAAAGCCAGCATCGGCGCCCCGGCCCGCAAGCAGCTGGCGATCATCGCCGGACTCTGGATGCTGCTGAAGGCCGTGGACTACTGGTTCCAGCGCTACGGTCTGCTGAACAAGGGCCACGACACCTTCACCGGTGGTTCCTACACCGACATCAACGCCCTGCTGCCGGCGAAGATCCTGCTGCTGATCGTGGCGATCTTCGTCGCCGCCATGTTCTTCAGCTCCATCTTCCTGAAGGATCTGCGGGTGCCGGCCCTGGCTGTCGCCCTGATGGTGGTCGCGAACCTTGCGATCGGTGTCGGTTGGCCGGCGATCATGGAGCAGTTCTCCGTGAACCCGAACCGTGCGGAGAAGGAGCGGGAATACATCGCCCGCAACATCGAGTCCACCCGCCAGGCCTACGGCATCGAGACCCGTACCGACACGGCCCGCGAGGACTACGAGAACGAGGACGGCCAGGTCGTCTACGACCGCGGCTGGGGCGGCCAGACCTCGGGCGACGCCAGCGAACGCCGCTCCATCGCCGACGACGACGCCACCCTGTCGAACATCCGTCTGCTCGACCCGGAGGTTCTCTCCCCGACCTTCACCCAGCAGCAGCAGCTGCGTAACTTCTACGGTTTCCCCGATGAATTGGCGGTGGACCGTTACGAGGTCGACGGCGAGATGCGTGACTTCACCGTCGCCGCCCGTGAGATCGACCCGAACGCCCTGACGGACAACCAGAACAACTGGATCAACCGGCACACCGTCTACACTCACGGCAACGGCTTCATCGCTGCGCCGGCCAACAAGGTCGACGAGGTCGCGCAGGACGCCGCCTCCGCCCGCGGTGGCTACCCGATCTACACCGTGGCCGACCTGCAGAACATGGACGAGGACGAGACCAGTGGTGAACTCGACCTCGACATGGAGCAGCCGCGCACCTACTTCGGCCCGGTGATCGCCGGTTCCCAGGACCAGAACGCCGACTACGCCATCGTCGGTGACGACGGCTCCGGTGAGGACCGTGAGTACGACACCGACAACTCCAACTACACCTACACCGGCGAAGGTGGAGTGGACGTGTCCAACATCTTCAGCCGTGCGATGTACGCGGCGAAGTACCAGGAGATGAACATCCTGCTGTCGGACGTCATCGGCGACGACTCCAAGATCCTGTACGACCGTGACCCGCGGGAGCGTGTCCACAAGGTCGCCCCGTGGCTGACCACGGACTCCAAGACCTACCCGGTGGTCATCGACGGCAGGATCAAGTGGATCGTCGACGGCTACACCACCCTGGAGGACCTCCCGTACGCCGAGCGCACGCAGCTGGACTCCGCCACCGCCGACACCACCACCGACGACCCGGCCTCTGTGCAGCGTACGGTGAGCAACGACGTCAGCTACATCCGTAACTCCGTCAAGGCCGTGGTGGACTCCTACGACGGCAGCGTCGACCTCTACGAATTCGACGAGGAGGACCCGGTCCTCAAGGCATGGGAGGGCGTCTTCCCGGACGTCGTCAAGGACAAGAGCGAGATCAGCGATGAGCTGATGGATCATCTCCGTTACCCGGAGGACCTCTTCAAGGTGCAGCGTGAGCTGATCGCGAAGTACCACGTCGATGACCCGGGTGTGTTCTTCACCAACGACGCCTTCTGGTCCGTGCCCAATGACCCGACCGCCCCGGAGGGTCAGCAGGAGCTGAACCAGCCCCCCTATCACGTGGTCGCCACCGACCCGGAGACGAACCGGCCCAGCTTCCAGCAGATCACCCCGTTCCGTGGCCTGCGTCGTGAGTTCCTCTCGGCACACATGTCCGTCAGCTCGGACCCGGAGACCTACGGTCGTATCTACGTCCGCCAGCTGCCCACGAACACCCAGACCCAGGGTCCGAAACAGGCCCAGGACACCATGATGTCCTCCGACGAGATCGCCCGTGAGCGCACCCTGCTGGAGGGCTCCAACACCCTGACCAACGGCAACCTGCTGACCCTTCCGGTCGGTGACGGACAGATCCTGTACGTCGAGCCGGTGTACTCGCAGCGTGCCGACCAGGAGTCCGCCTTCCCGAAGCTGCTGCGCGTGCTGGTCAGCTACAACGGCCAGGTCGGTTACGCCCCGACCGTGGGTGAGGCGCTGGACCAGGTCGGTATCGATCCGGACGCGGCGACGGAGATCTCCGAGTCCGGTGGCGAGGCCGCCGACGAGAACGCGGCGGCGGCCGACGGTGACTCTGACTCGGAGTCGGATTCGAGCTCGGACTCCGATTCGGACTCCAGCTCCAGCTCCGATGACGACGAGGACGCCTCGACGTCCACCGGTCGCGGTAGCGGTGCCGAGCCGAGCACGTCCGAGATGGAGGCCATCCGCGACGCGATGGACAAGGTGAACGACGCACGCGAGAACGGCACCTTCGAGGAGTTCGGCCGCGCGCTGGACGAGCTGGACGACGCCGTGGCGGGCGCCCAGTAGAACGCCGGGGCAGACACCTGGAAAATGCGTCGGAGCAGGCGATTTCACATCGCCGCTCCGGTGCGTTACAGTAGTGGAGTCGCCAACGAGGGCGGGGCACACGATGTCCTGTTTGTTGGCAACCCGTCGCGGGGTGGAGCAGCTCGGTAGCTCGCTGGGCTCATAACCCAGAGGTCGTAGGTTCGAATCCTGCCCCCGCTACTAGATACGGACCCCCGGTCCGGTGAGAGATCACCGGACCGGGGGTTTCGTCATGTGTGTGGCTGTGATCCATGATGGTTCGCATATAAAATGGGATTTCCCCATGATGTCACCGGGTGTTCACGTAGCGTCCACCGGACCTGAATAACATTCAGACTCGATCCCAGAGACGTTCATAAGGAGAACCCGCACACATGCACCACCGTCGCCGCCGCCGCAACGGCGCAGTCTCGATCACTGCGTCCCCGGTCACCCGTGCCCTGACGCTGACCCTTGTCCCGGCACTCGGCATGGGGCTCGTCGTCGCCCCGGCCCAGGCGCAGATCGATCCCCCGGCGGTGGTGGGGGAGTACCTCCCCGCAACCAGGGAGCCCGTGCAGCACGAGGGCGCTCCGGTGCCGAGTCCGTTCGGGATCGAGGAGTACAACTGGTACATCTCCGACATCAGTTCCCACACCGGCGGCATCTACTACGACGTGGTCTCCGGATTCGAGGATCTGCGCGCGAACCACCCCGACGTCATGGACGAGAGCCTCGACATCGTGGTGGACGTGAACAACAACGCCGATGAGGCGACGATCTCCCGTGCACAGGTCGATGCCGCCGCCGATGACGCTGACCTTCTCACTGCGCTCTCCGACGCCTTCGGCGAGAATCTCGGCGAGCACCTCCGTACCGCTCTGGCCGAGAACCGCCTGCCGAAGACCCGCATGCTGCTCGACTCCGGATACCTGTCCCGTGCTGGCGGCTTGGCCAGCTCCACGCTGATCGAGAAGGAGATCTTCGGCTACGACCGTCCGTTCGAGGTCGCCCCGGACCGGATCACGAAGCACACCGGTGGCGGTAACGAGGACCTCTACGAACTGGGCGGCTCCAAGGCCTTCCCGTCCGGCCACACCAACCAGGCGTCCTGGACGACCACCCTGCTCGCCGTCCTGTTCCCGGAGCTGGGTCCGCAGCTGCTGGCCCGAGGTGCCGAGGCCGGTTACAACCGCATGGTCATGGGTGTGCACTACCCGCTGGACGTCATCGGTGGGCGGATGACCGGGCAGGCCGCCGCCGGCGACCGGTGGAACGACCAGAGGATGCAGGGCGTGCTGAAGCAGGCCGGGGAGGAGATCCGCAAGGAGCTCGAGTGGCGCACCGGCAAGCCCCTCTCCGAGGCCATCGCCGAGGACAGCTCGTACCGGTCGACCGAGACCGCCGTGGCGGAGTACACCGACCGGATGACCCTCGGCTTCGACCAGGTCGGCGACACCGATGCCCGCCTCACCGTCCCGCAGGCCGCTCCGGCGCTGCTGTCCACCGCCTACCCCGAGCTGTCCTGGGGTCAACGTGCCCGCGTGCTCGCCGCAACGGCCCTGCCGTCCGGCTACCCGCTGGACGACCAGACCGCCAGCGGCCGTGAAGCCGGCAACTGGCAGCGGATCAACCTTGCAGCAGCCTTCGCCGCTGATGTGTCGGTGGGTGCGGACGGTGCCCTGACCGTTAACGGTCAGCCTGCCTGACGAGGAAGCGTATGGCTGGATACAACCTCTACAAGTCCCAGGACCTGGACCCGACCCACAGCTGCGAGGAACTGCTCGCGGATCTCGCGGGCCGGAACTGGGGACTGCCGGACGGGGCCCAGCGGGCCCAACTCGATGTCGCCCGTCAGGTGCTGGGAAACCCCGTGCGGCGCGACATGTACGACAAGCAGCTGGGGGACGCGACCGTCACCGTCTCCCGCGAGGACGTGGAACGTCTGGCATCCATGGACCTCGGCGACAACGGTGTCCTGGTCGCTGACGGAATCTCCCGGGACGACGAACCCGCGACGGACGATGGTGCCGCAGGGATCTTCGCCGAGTCCAAGGGACTGATCACCGTTGCCGCTGCACTGGTGATCGTCGTCATCGGCATCATGGCGGTGCTCTTCTTCGGCGGCGGTTGGTAAGACGACGACACTCCCGCTCCCGGTTGGTCTGAGGGGGTCAGGACCAACCGGGAGCGGGAGTGTCAGGAGTGCGGGAGGGCCGGGGAGGGTCAGGACGCGGTGACGGCGGGGGACGCTGCGTCCTGTGCGGCGTCGGATTCGTCCTTGCCGTCCGCGGCACCCTTGTCTCCCTTACCGGTGACCTGTTTGACGATGATCACGGTGACAGCGGAGACCACCATGCCGGCGGCGACGGCGACGATGAAGCCCCACCAGGAGTTGTTCTCCATCAGCGGGGCGACCCAGATACCGCCGTGCGGTGCCCGGCTGCCGACCTCCAGGGCCATCGACAGTGCACCGGTGACCGCGCCACCGACCATCATCGAGGGGATGATGCGCAGTGGGTCGGCGGCGGCGAAGGGGATCGCACCCTCGGAGATGAACGAGACACCCAGCAGCCAGGAGGACTTGCCGTTCTCGCGCTCCTCCTTGTTCCACATCTTCGGACGCACTGTGGTGGCCAGGGCCAGCGCCAGCGGCGGGACCATACCGGCGGCCATGACCGCAGCCATGACCTGGAAGGCCGAGGCATCACCGGTGGACAGTCCGGCGGTGGCGAAGAGGTAGGCGGACTTGTTGACCGGACCACCCAGGTCGAAGCACATCATCAGTCCGATGATCAGGCCGAGCACGACTGCCGAGGAGCCGGACATGTCGGCCAGCCAGTTCTGCAGGCCCTCCATCAGGGCGGCGAGCGGACGGCCCAGGATGAGGAACATCGAGGCGGAGGTGACCAGGGTGGCCAGCAGCGGGATGATCACCACCGGCATCATGGAGGCCAGCCAGCGCGGCACGTTCCAGGTCTGGATCCACATGGCGACCAGGCCGGCGATGATGCCGGTGATCAGACCACCGATGAAGCCGGCGCCGACCAGCACCGAGATGCCGCCACCGACGAAGCCGGGGACGATGCCCGGGCGGTCGGCCAGCGCATAGGCGGTGTAGCCGGAGAGTGCGGCGACCAGGAAACCCATGGCGGTGTCACCGCCACCGTAGAGTATGGATCCCAGGTAGAGCATGATGCCGGACTGGTCGGTGTATTCCTCACCGGAACCGAGGTCGAAGGGCATGGCGTCCGGCAGGTTCCACAGGGAGTAGTCCTTGACGACGGTGTCCCAGACCTCCGACACGGAGTATCCGCCGAAGAGGAAGCCGAGGGCCATGAGAAGACCACCGGCCGCCACGAAGGGCACCATGTAGGACACACCGGTCATCACGGCCTGCTGGATGCGTCGGCCCCAACCGGCGTTCTCGGAGTCGTCCCCGTCGGAACCGTCGCCCCCCGAGGCGCTGTCGCCGGTGGCGGAGACCCGCGGCGGGTTGTCGGACTTCGAGGCCGCGATCGCGCGGTCGATCAGTGCGTCCGGCTCGGAGATGCCCTTCTTGACGGGCACATCGACGACGGGCTTGCCGGCGAAGCGGGCGATGTCACGCACACCCACACCGTGGGCGAAGATGACGGCGTCGGCCTCGTCGATCTGCTCCTGGGTGAGCTTGTCGCCACCGGAGGAGCCCTGGGTCTCGATGATGATCTCGACGTCGTCACGGGCGTCTGCGGCGCCGGTCAGGGCGTCCGCAGCCATGTAGGTGTGGGCGATGCCGGTGGGGCAGGACGTGATGCCGACCAGCTTCGCCACGCCGCTGGTGCCGGTACCGGTCGCGGTGGCGCCTGCAGCCGGGGCAGTTCCGGCGGCGCCTGCAGCGGCGGCGGCCGGGGCGGCCTCGGAGGTCTCGGTGGGCTGCTGGGACTCAGAAGTTGACTCAGAGGTCGACTCAGTAGTCTTCTCCGCGGCCGGTGCGGTCATCTTCTTTTTCTTCTCCAGCACGTCGGTCACCAGGGTGACGATCTCGTCCTCGCTCTGCGCCGAACGCAGGGCGGACACGAAGTCCTTCTTCACCAGGGCACGGGCCAGGGTGCTCAGCACCTTCATGTGGGCACTGCCCGCGCCTTCGGGAGCGAGGATCATGAAGACCAGGTCGGTGGCGGCCCCGTCATCGGAACCGAAGTCGGTGGGGGTCTTCAGCCGGGCGAATCCCAGCGACGGCTCCGTCACCGCGGTGGTGCGGCAGTGGGGGATGGCGATGCCGCCGGGCAGCGCGGTGGCGGCCTGCTGCTCGCGGGCGTGGATGTCGGCGAGCAGGACGGAGGTGTCGTCGGCGCGTCCCGCCGACACCTGGAGGTCGGCGAGTGCGGAGAGCACCGCCTCCTTCTCGGCGGGCAGGTCGGCGTCCAGCGACACCAGCTCGGAGGTGATCACCGGACGGTTGTCCTGGCCGGAGGAGCCCGGCGACTCAGGCGTTGGCGTTGTCATGGTCATGCACTCCTTGGTTGGGGGAGGGTGGCGGGAAGATCATGAGGGGTAGGCAGAGTGGTGCCCGGGAGAGTCACCGCGGTGGACCCGTGGACCACCGCGAGGGCGAGACGGTCGGGTGCGGGCAGGCCGCGGACGGCCCCGATGACGTACCCGGCCAGGGTGGAGTCACCGGCTCCGACGGTGGACACGGCGGTCACCGAGGGGCTGGGGCAGAACCATGCGGAGTGCCCTGCCCCGGAATCGTCGTCCCGGCTGACCAGGAGGGCCCCGGCGGCCCCGAGACTGACCAGCGCGGCACCGAAGCCACGGTCCAGCAGGCTGGATGCCGCGGTGACCACACCGTCGAGCTCACCGGACTCGGCGGCGGTCTCCATGGCGTCCCCGTCGCCACCGGTGATCTGCGCCAACTCGTGGGAGTTCGGCTTGATCAGGTCGGGGGCCGCCGCCGGGTTGCGGTCGGTGAGGTCGACCAGGGCGGTGAGGGCGGCGTCCGAGGTGTCCACGGCGACCCGGAAGCCCATCTCGTGGGCGGTGGCGGTCATGGTGGCGTACCAGTTGTCCGGGTAGCCCGGGGGCAGGGAGCCGGCCAGGACCAGCCAGTGCGGTCCGTCGAGGTGCTGGGAGGTGACGTCGGTGAGTGTCTGCGCCACGGCGTCGGCCAGGTTCTCCCCGGTGGCTTCGGAGTCCCCGGGGGAGTTGATCTTCGTGGTGACGCCGTCGGCGTCGGTGAGGGTGAGGTTCACCCGGACCGTGCCGCCGGACGAACCGTTGGCGATGAACCGGGCGGGAACGTCCGAGGCGCGGACCAGGTCAGCGAAGTCGCTGCCGGGGTCAGCCGGGGCGAGGGCCAGGACATCGTGGTCTGCATGGTGGACGACGGTGGCGACGTTGATCCCCTTGCCGCCGGCCTGGTCCACACCGGAGGCCACGCGGTTGACCCCGCCGACGTCGAGTGGACCGGACAGGGACTGGGATCTGTCGATGCTGGGGTTGGGGGTGACGGTGATGATCACGCCTGGATCACGTCCATTCCTTGGTGTCGGAGATCGTGGAGAGTCGGGGTCGAGATGACGGGGGCGTCGGTGATGAGGAGGTCGATGTCGTCGCTGCCGGCGAAGGAGCACAACAGTTCCTCACCGAGTTTCGAGGCATCGGCCAGGACGACCCGGGTCCGCGCCGCGCGGACCATGGCCGCCTTGGTCTGTGCCTCCGCCGGGTCGGGCGTGGAGAACCCGAACGCGCCGCTGATGCCGTTGGCACCGAGGAAGGCGACGTCCGCCCGTAGTGTCCCGAGGGCCGCGACGGCGTCGGACCCGACCACGGACTGGGTGATCGAGCGTACCCGTCCGCCGAGCATCCGCAGGGCCGGTCCGCCGGCGTCCGGCGGGTGCGCGGAGAGCTGGTGGGACAGCAGGACGGAGTTCGTGACGACGGTGAGGTCGGGGCGGTCCAGGAGTGCGGCGGCGAGGGCCGCGGTCGTGGTCCCGGAGTCGACGATCACCGAGCCTCCGCTGGCGGGCAGGTGGTCGGCGGCGGCCCGGGCGATGCGGGCCTTGGCCTCCATGCCGGTGCTGGAGCGCACGGCGACCGGGTTCTCCTCGCGACTGTGGGGACGCAGCGGCACCGCGCCGCCGTGCACCCGGCTGAGTCGCTGCTGGCGCACCAGGACGTCCAGGTCGCGACGGATGGTCTCGGCGGAGACCCCGTGGCGGGTGGCCAGCTCGGTGACCGACATGCCCCCGTGGGCGGCGATGTCGTCGGCGATGGCGTCCTGACGCTGTGGTGCGTACATACCCCCTATTCTCTGTGGGAGTGTGTGGAAGGTCAACGGTTATATGAACATTCTGTGTGTGCTTGAAGGATAAACGGTCACGATCAGGCATCGTTGAACGGGGGTCACTGAGGTGCGCTCGCCCTTTCGGGGGTGATCTCGACGTCAGGGAATGTTCTACCGCCGGAACGGGGATGGTCGGGGTTTAGGGTTGGGGCCATGATTCGCCACCGCCTCCGTGCTGCTTTCATCGCCCTCTCCGCCGCAGTGATCGCCGGATGGTCCGTACCCACGGCCACCGCCGCTCCGGAGGTCCCGAACATCACCCCTGAAGGGGTCTCCCACGCCGTGGACACCGCCGTGGACACCGCCCTCAACGTCACCGGTGAGCCCGGTCCGCACCGCGTCGAGGGCCACTACTTCACTTCTCCGCAGGTTCCCGAGGCGGCCGAGGAGGCCCGTCCCTCTGTCCTCGTCGGACCGTCCACCCCGCTGATCGTCGGACCGTCGGTGTGCACCGCCGCCGTCGCCGGTTACGACTCCGCCGGCAACGCCGTGGCGGTCACGGCCGGCCACTGTGGTTCGCCTGGGGACGAGGTCACGTCCGCCGACGATCCGGACGGCACGGTGATCGGCACCTTCGAGCGCGCCGGTTCGGTGGACAACGGCATCATCCTGCTGAACGAGAACGCCCAGGTGAGCAACAGCTACAACGATGTCTCGGTCAGTCAGCTCGGTGGCGCGGTGCCGTCGGACCTCGGCCAGGTCTGCAAGACAGGTATCACCACCGGAACCTCTTGCGGACCGGTGTTGGGCACCTCCGGGGCCCAGTTCGGCTCCCAGGTCTGCGCCTCCCAGGGTGACTCCGGTGCGCCGGTCTACACCGACGGACGCCTGGTCGGCGTGCTCAGCGGCGGACTGTCCGCACTCCCGTCCTGTCAGCACCCCGCGCAGGGGCCGCTCCACTCCCCGGCTCTGAGCACCTCATGGGACAACGTCGCCGCGGAGATGGACGCCGCTGGCGGGGTCGGCGCCGGTTTCCACCTGGCCTGAGCGACTTTCTGACTACTGCCCGAGCCGGCCGCGGCCGAGCTGAAGCAGGGCGTTGGCGATGGCCACGCCCTCCTGACCCAGGGCGTCGCGGTACTCGTTGAGGATCGCGGTTTCGCGGGCGTAGACGAGTTTGGTTCCGCCCGAGGCCTTACGGGTCTTACCGATGATCCGCGAGATCTCGGAGCGGCGGGCCGCAGCCTCGATGATGGTGCGGTCCAGCTCATTGATCTCCAGGCGGTAGGCCTGGATCTCGGCGTCCGACAAGGGATCGTCTGTGCCACTTGAGAACTGCTGGTCATTGGTCATGGTGTGGATTCTAGCGCGTAGGGGACGGCCGACTGCGCGTGACTTCCGTGTCCGGGCCCCGTTGTAGGGTGAACAGGACACTGGAACTCATCAGTTCAGACCCCAGGACCGACCAGGAGAGCACCTAAACCGTGAACACCGTGACGCACGACGAGATCCCGTTCCCGGAGGAGCCGTTCGAGCCGCCGCCGGAAGAGGACGACATCCCTCCGGAGGACGCGGCCGCCGTCCTCGCCGAGATGTCGGCGTCCGCGTCCCACCTCGCGCCGTTGCCGGACGCCACGTCGGCAGGTTCATCGCCGTTCCGGGCGCATTCCACCGAGAGCACAACGGGTGCAGCGACTGGCGACACCTTCGCGCCCACTCAGGACGCCGTCGGCCCGGTCCCGGGTCGGGTCATGAGCGCGCAGACCCGCGACCAGCTGCTGGAGGGGTTGAACCCGGCCCAGCAGGAGGCGGTGCGTCACACCGGGTCGCCGCTGCTCATCGTCGCCGGTGCAGGTTCAGGAAAGACCAGTGTGCTCACCCGGCGGATCGCCTGGTTGCTGGCCGGGGGAGTGGCACCGTGGCAGGTCCTGGCGATCACCTTCACGAACAAGGCCGCCGCGGAGATGCGTGAACGCATCGCCGACCTGGTCGGCCCGGTCGCCGAGCGGATGTGGGTCTCCACCTTCCACTCGGTGTGCGTGCGGATCCTGCGTGCCAACGCGGCACTGGTTGATGGGTTGAACTCCAACTTCACCATCTACGACTCCGACGACATGAAGCGTCTGGTCACCATGATCCTGCGGGAGCGCAACCTGGACTCCAAGGAGTTCGCGCCCCGGGCGGTGCTGTCGGTGATCTCGAACTGGAAGAACGAACTTCAGGACCCGGCGGAGGCACTGACCGAGGCCCAGCAGGACGGCAACCGGCACCGCGAGACCATCGCGAAGATCTACCGCGACTACCAGGCGCGACTGCGTCAGGCGAACGCGGTCGACTTCGATGACCTCATCGGTGAGGTCGTCGGACTGCTGCGTGCTAACCCGGGTGTCGCCGACCACTACCGTCGTCGATTCCGCCACATCCTCGTCGACGAGTACCAGGACACCAACCACGCTCAGTACATCCTGGTCTCCACACTGGTCGGTGATGCGGACTCCGCCGGCACGGCAGGTCCGGACGGTCCGGCCGAGCTCTGCGTCGTCGGTGACGCCGACCAGTCGATCTACGCCTTCCGTGGTGCGACGGTGCGCAACATCGAGGAGTTCGAGCGCGACTACCCGCACGCCAACACCATCCTGTTGGAGCAGAACTACCGCTCCACCCAGAACATCCTCTCGGCGGCGAACGCCGTGATCTCCCGCAACTCCGGACGTCGTGACAAGAACCTGTGGACCGACACCGGTGAAGGTGCGTTGATCGGCGGCTACGTGGCCGACAACGAGCATGACGAGGCCCGCTTCATTGCCCAGACCATCGACGAGTTGGTCGACCGGGGCGAGGCCGAGTACGGCGACATCGCGGTGATGTACCGGACGAACAACTCCTCGCGTGTGGTCGAGGACGTCCTGGTGCGCTCCGGTCTTCCCTACAAGGTCGTCGGCGGCACCCGGTTCTACGAGCGCAAGGAGGTCCGCGACATCGTCGCCTACCTCAAGGCGCTCGACAACCCCGAGGACACGATGGCGCTGCGGCGCATCATCAACACTCCGCGCCGTGGCATCGGGGACCGGGCGCTGTCCCAGGTGACCGTGCACGCAGAGAATACCGGCGTCAGTTTCGCCCAGGGCCTGGTTGCCGCCGCCCGGGACGAGGTGCCCGGTCTGAGCTCGCGGGGGCGCAACGCGATCGCGGGTTTCCTGGAGATGATGGATGGTCTGCGCTCGCAGGCGGCGGAAGCGCTGATGCGTACTTCGGACGGGGAGTCCCTGGGAATCCCGGACATCGGTGCAGTGGTCCGCACCGTGCTGGACGTCACGGGGTACACCGCCGAACTGGAGAAGTCGAACGACCCGCAGGACGGGTCACGCCTCGACAACCTCAACGAGCTGGTCTCCGTCGGCCACGAGTTCTCGCAGGAGGCGGCGAACCAGGCCGCCTACGATGCGATGCCTTCCCAGGCCGGCAGCTCAGCTGACAACGCTTCCGACACTGAGGGGACCGACGCCGGTGCCGGGGCCGACTCCGCGGCGGACGCGGTGCTGGGTGAGGGCGAGCCGGAGCCCGGCAGCCTGCTGGCCTTCCTGGAGCGGGTCAGTCTGGTCGCCGACGCCGACCAGATCCCCGCAGAGGAGCAGGACCTGGTCACCCTGATGACCCTGCACACCGCCAAGGGCCTGGAGTTCCCCGTGGTCTTCCTCGTCGGTTGGGAGGACGGCCAGTTCCCCCACATGCGTGCCCTGGGGGACCCGACCGAGCTCTCGGAGGAAAGGCGCCTCGCCTATGTCGGCATCACCCGTGCCCGCAAGCGGCTCTACCTGTCGCGGGCGATGACCCGGTCGAGCTGGGGTACCCCGCAGAACAACCCGCCCTCACGTTTCCTGTCGGAGATCCCGGCGGAGCTCCTCGACTGGATCCGGGAGGAACCCGCCCCGGCGTGGTCCGGCGGGTCCAGTTGGGGTGCCGGGTCCGGCTCCTACGCCGACGGCACCAGTTTCGGCGGATCCTGGGGGAGTGGCTCGTCGGGCTCGTCGGGCTCCTTCGCCGCAGGAGGACGCTCAGGGTCGCGTCCCAGTACACGTCAGGGGTCCCGCTCATCCGGGGCGCTGCGCAGCAACGCCCCTGCACTGGAACTGGAGGCCGGGGACCGGGTCAACCACGACAAGTATGGACTCGGTACCGTCACCAGCGTCGACGGTAAGGGTGTCCGCGCCACCGCCGTGATCGACTTCGGTACGAACGGGACGGTCCGCCTGATGCTCATCGGTGGCGTGCCGATGGAGAAGCTCTGAGGGGCCCGTAAAGGCCCTGAGACAGCAGGAAACCCGCTGTAGCGACCGAGAGGGGGAGGTCGCCGCGGCGGGTTTCTCGTTGTGTTCTTGCGGTGCCGGGTCGAAACCCGGCAGGAGGTGGACTAGACCTCGACGCCGCGCTCCTTGAGCCACGGCACCGGGTCCACGGAGGTGCCCTCGGTGGGGTAGACCTCGAAGTGGACGTGGGAGCCGGTGGAGAAGCCCTCGGAGCCCATACCGGCGATCTTCTGGCCAGCCTGGACGTTCTGTCCGACGGTGACGTCGATGGTGGACATGTGTCCGTAGACGGTGATGGTGCCGTCGTCGTGCTTGATGCGGACCCAGTTGCCGAAGCCGGAGGCCGGGCCTGCGTCGATGACCTCGCCGGACTGGGCGGCGACGATCGGGGTGCCGATGGCGTTGGCCAGGTCGATGCCCTTGTGCATGCTTCCCCAGCGCATGGCGTAGCCGGAGGTGAAGGAGCCCTCGGCCGGCTTCACGGTGTCGGGGGTGCGGTTGAACAGGTCCGCGGCGGCACGGGCGGCGTCGAACTCGAGGGCGCTGGACAGCTGGCCGCCCAGGTCGCTCATCTGTGTTTCCTCGGGAAGGTCCACGATCTGGGCTGCGGAGGAGGCGGCCTCGCTGCCCGGGGCAGAGCCCTCGGAGCCCTCGGCGCCGGCGGAGCCCTGTGCCAGGACCTCGGTGTTCGAGCCGTCTTCCGACTGGACGGTGGCGGCTGCGGCGCCGGTGGCACCTGCTGCCGCAACTCCGGTGGCGGCGACGGCGACGAATGCCATGCGGCGCTTTGCGGCGGTGTCCAGCTTGCGGTGGGCGCCGACCTTCCGAGTTTCAGTCATTCTCTGTTTCCCTCTCTTTGGTGCTTCTGTAACTGTTCGGTCTCAGTCCGTGACCTTATCGTTATCAACGAGTGGCAACTCTATCGGCAGACAGGGCCCTGATCAAGCCAAATGGTTAAAAGATCACGATTTCGTATAGGTCCCCGAGGGGGGAGTGGGGGGTCACGGTAGGGTGTCACGTTGATAACGGCGAGGTCACGGCCAGTATGTGACTCGTGTGTCGGGGGTGGGGCCGATGTAACGCTCCCGTCCGGCGTGGGCTACCCCGCTCAGCCATGCACCTTATGCACAATGGGACAGGTGAGTAATGAATCCCAGCGACCGACCCCACGTCGACAGCGGAGCACTCAGCGGACCAGCCGTGGTCCGGAGGCTCGTCGTCGCCGTGACGCCGCTCGTGCCGCAAGCTCCCGGGAGCGTAATGAGCGCAGCGAGCGTGGTGTGCGCGGTGACCGCAGCGTAAACGCCGGCGAGCGTTTCGTCGCCGGTTCGCACGGGACGCCGCCGAGGTCACGGACCGAGGCATCGCAGCGTCCTGCGACGGACGCCCGGGGCGGCGCAGGCCGTTCCGGCGGCTCCGGCGTGAAGGGGAAGTTCGCGCAGTGGTGGGGAGTATGGGGAGAGCACGTCCGACGCTTCGCCCCTGTCGTCCTGGTCAACCACGCCATCACTCTCGCGGTGGCTATCGCCGTCGCCGTGATCATCGGCATCGGCGGGACCTTCGCGGCCGTGCCTGCGATGGTCGGCTCCTTCTGGATGTTGGCGAACCTCGCGCCGGTGAACTTCACCGGGGCGGAGCTGGGTGTCGCCCCGCTGCTGCCCGCGGCGCTCATCGTCCTCTTCCATGCCCGACGGGTGCGGTCGGCTTGTGGCACGCAGATCACGGTGCGCAACATCAGGGTCTTCGGCGTGCTCTCGGTCCTGGTGCCGGTGCTGCTCACCGCCCTGGCATGGCTGGTGCTGTGGGACGCCTCGAAGGTCTACGACGTCGCGCCCCCGAACATCCTCGTGGCATTGGGTATCACTGTGGTGCTGCACGCTGTCACGTTCATCATCGGTCTGGGGCCGAAGGTGTGGCGCGCCCTGCTGCTGCGCCGCGGTGCCCCCACCTGGCCGGTGGAGGCGGCTCGTCTGGCCGGCAGTTTCGTGCGGTGGATGCTGCTGGCTGGCCTCGTGGCGGTGCTGCTGCAGCTCCTCCTTAATATCGGTGCTGTCGCAGACGCCTACTCGATCGCCCCGGATCTCGGCGGACGCATCGGTCTGACCCTTCTCAGTATTCTCTACCTGCCGAACCTGGCGGCCGGTGGTGCCGCAGTGCTGCTGGGTAGCGAGATGGGCATCGGGGACGCCTCGGCGTCATTGTTCGCGGTGACGAACGCGAACCTGCCCCCGTTGCCGGTCCTGGCTGGTATGCCGAACAGTGACCTGCCGTTCGGTGAGGTCCTGCTGGTGGTGCCGGTGGGCATCGCGGTGTTCACGGTCTACCGCTTCATCAAGGGACGCACCTTCGTCGAGGCGCCTGTGTTCACAGCGCTGGGGGCGGGCGCATTCGCCGCCGTGCTGGGCCTGCTGGTGAGCTGGGCGGCCGGCGGGACGCTGGGCTACTACGGGTCCGTCGGACCGCTGCTGTGGCTGACCCCGCTGCTGTACCTGTGCTGGATCGTCGTTCCCGCGGCCGTGGTGTTCTTCTGGGCCGTCCGGGCCGGGCAGCGGGTCACGGAGACCGCTGCCGAGCAGGAGGCCGCTGAGGCTGAAGCGGCTGCAGAAGCTGAGGCGGCTGCGGCCGCGGAAGCCGAGTTCGAGGACGCGGACGACACTGAAGACGCAACCGACGTCACCGACGTGGACGATGCGGCCGAGGAGTCTGAGGAGTCTGAGGAGACCAGCGACGCTGAGGCGGACGAGGTCGATTCTGCAGACGGTGCAGAGGACACAGAGGTCGCAGAGGACCCAGAGGTCGAGGCAGAAGAAGAGGAAGAAGACTCTGCCGCCGAAGTTCCTGCCGCCGATGAAGCCGACGACACCGAAGATGACGAAGACGACGAAGACGACGACGCAGAAGAGTCTGTGAACCCCGATTCTTCCGCCCCGGAGACCGAGGAGGGGGAGGACTCCGGGGAGGATGACGACACCGAAGGCACCGACGAGGAACCGAGGAAGTAAGCTGGGTTGCCGTGAGTGAGTCCGAGTCCTCTGCAGCCCACGCGTCGGTGACGCACGCGGTCGTCGCGGCGTCCCACCCTCTACGGGTCGTCGTCCTGGCGTCCGGTGCCGGAACACTGCTGCAGGCGATGATCGACGACCTCGGGGACAGTGTGGAGATCGTCGCCGTCGGCGCCGACCGCCCCTGTGCAGCGCTGGACCGGGCGGGGGATGCCGGGATCCCCGGCGTCCTCGTCGAATACAACCCGCAGCGCGTCGCCGGCTACGACCGGGACGCCTGGAACCAGCGTCTGCTGGAGGCCCTCGCGGAGTACACCCCGGACATCATCGTGAGCGCGGGGTTCATGCGGATCATCGGCCCCGCGGTCATCGCCCGGTTTTCCGGACGCATCATCAACACCCACCCGGCACTGCTCCCGGCCTTCGCCGGGGCGCACGCCGTGGAGGATGCGCTGGAGTACGGGGTGTCACTCACCGGATCGACCGTCCACGTCGTCGACGACGGGGTGGACACCGGCCCGATCCTCGCGCAGCGGGCGGTGCCCGTCCAGCGGGGGGACACAGTGGATACGCTCCATGAACGGATCAAGACGGTGGAAAGGGCACTGATCGTCGACGTGCTCCACCGCACGGCCGACAACGGCTACACCATCGAAGGACGAAAGGCCTGGATCAATGACTGAAACCACCCGCCCCATCCGCCGCGCTCTGATCAGCGTCTACGACAAGACCGGCCTCGAGGATCTCGCCCAGGGTCTGAACGCCGCCGGTGTGGAGATCGTGTCCACCGGATCCACCGCCGCCAAGATCGCCGACGCCGGTGTCCCGGTCATCCGCGTCGAGGAGCTCACCGGCTTCCCCGAGTGCCTCGAGGGACGCGTGAAGACCCTGCACCCGCGCGTGCACGCCGGCATCCTCGCCGACACCCGCAAGGACGACCACCTCACCCAGCTCAAGGACCTGGGTGTGGACCCCTTCGACCTGGTCGTGGTGAACCTGTACCCCTTCACCGACACCGTGGCCTCCGGCGCGGACTTCGACGCCTGCGTCGAGCAGATCGACATCGGCGGCCCCTCGATGGTGCGCGCGGCCGCGAAGAACCACCCCTCCGTCGCCGTGGTCACCAACCCGGAGACCTACGGTGACGTGCTCACCGCCGTGAAGGACGGTGGCTTCACCCGCAACGCCCGCACCCGCCTGGCCACCGAGGCCTTCCGCCACACCGCGTCCTACGACGTCGCCGTGGCCACCTGGATGACCGAGCAGCTCGCAGCAGCCGATGCCGAGGCTGGTGCAGAAGTGGAGAAGTTCCCGGAGTGGATCGGTTCGTCCCACGACCGCGTGCACACCCTGCGCTACGGCGAGAACCCGCACCAGGCCGCCGCGGTCTACACCACCCCGGGTCAGGAGGGTGGCCTGGCCAACGCCGAGCAGTTCCACGGCAAGGCCATGAGCTACAACAACTACACCGACGCCGACGCCGCCTGGCGTGCCGCCTGGGACCACGAGCGTCCCTGCGTCTCGATCATCAAGCACGCAAACCCCTGTGGCATCGCCGTCGCCGATGACGTCGCCGCCGCCCACCGTGCCGCCCACGCCTGCGACCCGGTCTCCGCCTACGGCGGTGTGATCGCCGTGAATCGTCCGGTGTCCGTCGAACTCGCAGAGCAGGTCGCCGGCATCTTCACCGAGGTCATCGTTGCCCCGGATTACGAGGACGGTGCTGTCGAGGTGCTGAGCAAGAAGAAGAACATCCGCATCCTGCAGACCACCCCACCGGAGAAGGAGGGCGCCGTGGAGCGCCGCGAGATCTCCGGTGGCCTGCTGGTCCAGGAGCGCGACCTGGTCGACGCCAACGGCGACGACCCGGCGAACTGGACCCTGGCCGCCGGCGATGCCGCCGACGAGGCCACCCTCGCCGAGCTCGAGTTCGCCTGGCGCACCGTGCGTGCCGTGAAGTCCAACGCCATCCTGCTGACCAAGGACTGCGCGACCGTCGGTGTCGGCATGGGACAGGTCAACCGTGTGGACTCCGCGAAGATCGCCGTGGAGCGGGCCAACACCCTCGCCGGTGACGAGAAGCGCTCGGAGGGGGCCGTGGCTGCCTCCGACGCCTTCTTCCCCTTCGCCGACGGTTTCGAGACCCTGGCCGAGGCCGGCGTGCGCGCCGTGGTCCAGCCCGGTGGTTCCGTGCGCGACCAGGAGGTCATCGACGCTGCGCTGAAGGCAGGGGTCACCATGTACCTCACCGGTGAGCGTCACTTCGCGCACTAGTCGCGGTCGCTGCGACTGCGTTTTCCTTTTGTCGCCGAGATAATCCGCTAGCGTGGACGGCATGACCTCCGAGAGAGTCAGGTCCAAGCAGGCGGCCACAGCCTTCGTCATCGCTGCCGTGGCCGGGGTGGTCCACGGTGCGTTCAGCCTCTACTGGGGGATAGGCGGCTCCTGGCTGGTGGAGACACTGGGGGCGGATCTGGTGGAGATCTGGGAGGACAATGCGATCCTCCTGGTCCCCGTCGGGCTGGTGAAGATCGCCGCCGCCGTCATCCCGCTGCTCCTGCTGACACCGCAGGGCGGCTGGCTTCCTGGACTACTGCGCCGAATCATCCGGGGCATCAGCTGGGCCGGAGGCATCCTGCTCATCCTGTGGGGCGGGGTCAACACCGTCTCCGGCAACCTCGTCCTCAGCGGGATCCTGGAGCCCGACGGCGGCTACGACAGGGACGGGATGATTGGCCACGCCTGGCTGTGGGACCCGTTGTTCCTGGTCTGGGGCATCGCCCTGGTGGCGGGACTTCTACTCGGCCGGAGGCGGTCCCGATGACGGTCTCCGAGCTGGAGGTGGAGTCCTTCCGTGGCGAACTGATCGTGTACTGCTACCGCTTCTTCGCCTCCATCGACGAGGCCGAGGACGCCGTCCAGGAGACTTTCGTCCGGGCTTGGCGCAACAGCGGAGGCTTCGAGGGACGCTCCTCCCTACGCCGCTGGCTCTACGCCATCGCCACCAACATCTGCCTGGACATGGCGAAGGCCTGCCAGCGCCGTTGCCTGCCGATGGACGTCAACGACCCCGGTCACGTCCCCACCAGTGGCGAGAAGCTGTCGACGGCGGACGAGGCCACCTGGGTCACCCCGATCGCCGGACACCGGCTGCTGGACGACCCGGCCGAGACCACCGTGCAGCGGGAGACCGTGCGGTTGGCCTTCGTCACCGCGTTGCAGTCCCTGCCACCGCGCCAGCGGGTGGTGCTGATCCTGCGGGACGTCCTGGCCTGGTCGGCGGCGGAGACCGCCGACCTGCTGGACTCTTCGGTGGCTTCGGTGAACTCGGCTTTGGCGCGTGCCAGGACCACCATGCGTGACCGGCAGGACGCAGTGGCAGTGCAGGATGCCGTGGCCACCGACGAGGCTGTCGACCAGCGGTTGCTGTTCAACTACGTCTCGGCGTTCAGTGCCTACGACGTCGACCGCCTCGTCGAGCTGCTCACCGAGGACGCGCTGTTCTCCATGCCGCCGTACACCTTGTGGTTCCGGGGACGCGGGGACATCGAGGCCTGGTGGCGCGGCCCGGGGCAGGTGTGCCGGGGATCGGAGGTCATCCCCACCAGCGTCAACGGTGAAAATGCGGTCGCAGTCTTCCACCAGGGGAAACCCTTTGCGCTGCATGTCCTGGGGGCACGGGACGGGCGGATCACCTCGATCACCCACTTCATGGACACGCGGGTTTTTGACGATCTCCGTCTGGACCGATGAGTTTCGGCTCTGCCCGTCGTCTTATCCGGTGACAGCAACCGTTGCCGTCAATCGACATCAGTAGACACGGAAAGGACGACATCATGAGTCGCACCACCATCGCCCACCTCTTCCACTCCCTCAACGGGGTCGTCGCGGAGCCGCACCTGTGGCAGTTCGACAACTTCGGGGAGGAGGAAGGCCTCAGCATGAACACCCACCTCGCCCCGGTCACCGACGTCATCTTCGGTACCACCCTGTGGAACGAATGGAAGGACTACTGGCCCGCCCAGGACTCCGGCGACCCCTTCGCCCAGTGGGTCAATCCGATCCGCAAGCACGTGATCTCCTCAACTCTTCCGGAGGACCTGCCCTGGAACAGCACCCTGGTCACCGGCGACCCACTGGAGTACGTGCGTGACCTCCGCGAGTCCGGCGACGACGAGAACGACGGCCACATCGCCGTCGCCGGTGGCATCACCACCGTCCGCACCCTGTTCCTGGCCGGACTCATCGACCAACTGACCTTGACCACGCACCCGGTGGTCGTCGGGGAAGGACGCCGCCTCTTCGACTAGTCCGTGCCCACCACCCGGCTTCACCTTCTCAACAGTTCGCAGACCTCGAAGGAGAACATGGTCCTCACCTACGGTCTGCGTCCGGAAGAGTGACCACACCGGAGTCCACGGTGATCGAATGATGCCGACCGCTACGCCGGACCTTGGCGATCCAGCGGCGGTCGTGCGTCACGGTCACCACCGTCCCGGGGAACTCCGCCACCGCCTGCTCCAGTTGTTCGACCAG
Source organism: Candidatus Corynebacterium avicola (assembly GCA_019114135.1). Classification (GTDB taxonomy): domain Bacteria; phylum Actinomycetota; class Actinomycetes; order Mycobacteriales; family Mycobacteriaceae; genus Corynebacterium; species Corynebacterium avicola. Next base: position 19,872 of record DXGC01000065.1, on the reverse strand, counting down.
GTCGGGGGAGAAGTGGTTCGTCGGTTCGTCCAGCAACAACAGATCGCACGGGGTGGAGACCGCCACCGCCAACTCGAGGCGTCGCTGCTGGCCCACCGAGAGGTCGGCCAGGGGGCGGTCGAGGTCCTCGGAACGGAACAACCCCAGCCGATCGAGGGGCGCGCGTGCGTCCTCGAGATACCCGCCGGTACGGGCGGCGAAGGCTGCGACGACGGTCTCCCGCGAGGGGCTCCCGAGGTGCTGCCGGAGCTGGGAGATCCGCAGGCCCTCCAGGATCGTCCTGCTCCCTGGGCGGGCATGGTCGCCGACCAGCACACTGAGCAGAGTCGACTTGCCTGCGCCGTTGGCCCCGGTGACGAGCCACCTCTCCCTGGGGCCGATCGTCAGCGGCGTGTCCGCGGAATCCAGGGACAACTGTGCGGTGTCTGCCGAGGGGGCGGTGAGCAGACCCGGCTGCAGTGACACGAGGGGAGGACGCTCCGTGGACATGGTCTTTACCGTGTCAGCGGCGTCGGCGGTGTCAGTGTTGTCTTCCGTGAACCCGGCGGTGAAGACCAACGGCTCCGGCGGTGGAGGCGCAGGGTTCGCCCGGAGCATCTCGAGCCGGGCCTTCGCCTGCCGGACCCGGCTCGTGGCCCCGTGGTCGGAACTCCGAGCACGGAAAGCACCGTGGCCGAACCCCGGCTTATCCACCTTGCGTGGGATGGCCGCGCCCCGGCGGGCATTGTTCTCCACCAACTCCTCCTGGCGGTGGACGTCCTCCTGCCAGCGGCGGTGTGCCAACCTGACCGCCTCACGTTCGGACTCCCGGGCCCGGAGGTAACCCTGGTAGCCGTGGCCATAGCGGTGCAGCCGACCGTCGCTCAGCTCGACGATGTCGCGGGCAAACCGGTCCAACAGGTCACGGTCGTGGGTGACCAGCACCAGCGCCCCGCGGTGTGCGTCCAGCTGCTCCTCGAGCCACCGCATTCCGGCGACGTCGAGGTCGTTGGTCGGCTCGTCGAGCAACAACAGGTCCGCGCGGGCGGACAGTGTGCCGGCCAGGGTCAACCGCGACCGCTCACCTCCGGAGAGCTGGCTGACGGGGCGGTCACGGTCGAGTTCGCCGAGACCGAGCTGTTCGAGTGCGGCGTCCAACCGGTGGTCCACGTCGTAGCCGCCCGAGGCCTCGAAGAGGTCGGTGAGCTGGGCGATGCGTTCCAGTAGGACGTCCTGCTCTTCTGTGTCAGCGTCGGCGAGCTCGGCGGCGGTCTGGCCGATGGCCTCCTGCAGACCGCGGACATCAACCAACAGCTGGTCGACGGCGTGGCCGACGGTGGCATCCGACGGGAACTGCGGGTTCTGTTCGGCCACGCCGATGCTCGCCCCGGCATCGGCGCTTCGCTCACCCGTCGTTGGCTCGACGGCCCCGGCGAGCACCTTGAGCAGGCTGGATTTGCCGCAGCCGTTGTCGCCCACCAGGGCGAGACGGTCACCGCTCTGCACCGTCAGGCTGACCGCGTCCAACACCGTGAGGTCGGCGTAGCGGACGGTGACGTCGCGGACTCCGCACATGGGGCCGGGCATGGGAAGGGAGTGGGATATGGTCTGTGATCTGGTCATGATGGAACTCCTGTGCACCGGACATCGGCGCGGAAGGCAGCTCTCCTCCCCAAGGAAGAGCCGGAACATGGGGGAGACCCACACCGGCGAGAAGGCCGGTGTGCTCAGGACCCGCCGCGGACATCAGTCGACGCGGCGTCCAGATCTACAGAAAAATGTAACCCATGTTCTCCACCAAACACGATCGTCGGTGTTCCCGTCAAGATCCGTGATCGCAGGGCAGAGGGGCCGGAGGGCAACTAGGGTCGGCGGACATGACGGACACTCTCACCACCCTGGAACAGTTCGAGCACGTCACCACCGCCTCCGCTGCCAGTGCCGGCCCCGCGCCGGTGCTGGAGTTCTTCGATTCCCTGCCGCCGGTGACGGTCGAGGACATGGTCGGCTCCTGGCACGGATCCGGCGTCCCCACCGGAAACCCGTTGGACGGTGTGCTGGAGGCCACCGCCTGGCACGGCAAGCGCTATGTCTCGGCCGATGACGCCCACCCCCTGGTCATGGACGGTCCCCGGGGTCTGTATTCGTTGAATCCTGCCCTGGTGCCGATGACGTTGTTGACGAAGACGTCCTCTCTGGTCGCCCGGCCGCCGGTCGCCGCGGTGATGCGTCGTGTGATGCCGCTGCTGTCGACGAAGCGTCCTGCCGCGAGGTTGCGGGCCGTCGAGTACCGCGGCGTGGTGAGCGGGACGATGATCTACGACGCTCTGCCGATCAACGACCATTTCCGGGCGGTGGACGAGGACACCCTGCTCGGGGCCATGGATTTCCGTGGCATGGAGTCCCCGTTCATGTTCGCGTTGCGCCGGGAGTGAGCAGTCAAGCGCGGGCTGACAGTGCTCGCCGAGCGGCATTGACCCCGCACATGAAGTGCACCCCGCCGCCGGGTGCGGTCGCCGAGGAACACAGGAACACTCCGGGAACCCCGGTGTCATAGGGCTGTAGGACGCGGGGGCGGGCGATGAGCTGCGCCAGATCATTGGCGCCGCCGGAGATCTCCCCGCCGACGTTGTTGGCGTTGTGGGACGCCACGGCGGCCGGGGGCGAGGCACGCCAGTCCAGGACGCGCTCACGGAAACCCGGTGCTGCCCGTTCGATCTGGGCGGTGACCAGGTCGAAGGTGTCCTGCGCACTGCCCGTCCATCCGGCGGGCACGTGGGCGTAGGCCCACAGCGGATTCAGGGTGCGACCGTCGACGACGGTCGAGCGGGAGGGGTCGGCGAGGTACTGCTGGCAGACCAGTGTGAAGGGACGCTGGGGCAGACGCCCCGACCAGCAGTCCTGCTCGGCGACGGCGATCTGCTCGGCGGTTCCGCCCAGGTGGATAGTGCCGGCGCGCCGGGCGTCCTCGTGGAGCCAGGGGACATCGCCCTCGATGACGTAGTCCACTTTGGCCACCGCTGGTCCCCTTCGGAACCTTGACCAGGCGCGCGCCACCCGGTGCGGCACCCGGTCGCCGAGGATCGAGGCAGCGGTCTCCACGGAGGTGTCCAGAAGGACGAGGTCGGCATCGCCGATGTGGGAGAAGTCGGTCACCGGTGAGTCGGTGAGGATCTCTCCGTCGAAGGACCGTAGTTCGGCGGCCAGGGCATCGGCGATGGTCTGCGACCCACCGACGGCGACCGGCCACCCGTGGGCGTGGCCCGCGACGGTGAGCAGCAGCCCTGCCGCCGAGGACGCCGGAACATGCAGCGGGGTGAAGGCGTGGGCGGCGATCCCGGCGAACAGGGCCCGGGCCTGTGGGGAGCGGAAGCGGCGCCACGACCAGGACGCCGGGAGCAGGGCCTGCGTCCCGAACCCGGCCAAGGTCAGCGGATTGCGGGGAAGGTGGACCAGGGGCTGCAGGATGTCGTCGGCCAGGGCCTCGAGGCGGTCGATGAAGGGGGAGAAGCTGGACCGCCACATCCGGGCGTCCTGTGTGGGGAAGTCCGCTGCGGTGGCGTCCACCGACGTGTGCAGTGTTGCGGCACCGGCGCGGTCGGTGGAGGTGTCGTCGAGGACGTGCACCATGTCCACCGGCGCGTGTGCGAAGTCCAGGCCGTGACCACGCAGAGCCGCGGCCATGTCTGGGTCGCGGAGGAAGGCGCCGGCCTGGGCCAGTGGGTGGGTGGCCGAACACAGGTCATGGACCACGCCCGGCACCATGAGCTCGGAACTGCGGACCCCACCACCGATGGTGGTGGCAGCCTCGTGCACCGTTACCTGCACACCGGCATGGGCGAGTGTGACTGCGGCGGCCAGGCCGTTCGGTCCGGACCCGACGACGACGGCGGTGCGCGGCGATCGACTGGGCCGGTGGGGTCGGTGGGGCATGGTGGCCATCGTAGGTCCGATGGTGGCCCAGGCGGTGCATCAACTGTTGCGGCGGATTCCGCTGTCGAGGATGTCCGACCAGGTGGTGGTGACGGTGGTGCGGTGCTCGACATTGTCGACAAGGACCGCGCCGAGTCCGAGGCCGCGAGCGAAATCGATGGTGCTGCGCAACAAGCGGCGGGTGTGTTGATCCGAGAGGTCTGCGTCGAGGGCCAGGGCCATTAACTGATAGACCTCACGGGCGTACCGGGTGTCTGCGGCGATGATCAGGTCGCGTAAGTCGCTCTCGGGCCCGGCCGCGGCAGACCAGACGTGCAGGGCGGCGTGGAAGGAGTCAGAGCTGAAGGATTCGACGACCAACGAGATGACGTCGTTGACGGGTGCGGCGTACTGGCCGGCGCCGAGGTTAGCTACGGAACTGCGCAGCTGTTGGGTGACCTTGGCATAGAAGTGGGCGACAGTAGCCTCGATGAGGGCGTCACGGGTTGGGAAGTGATGCTGGGCGGCGCCTCGTGAAACACCGGCTTGGGCGGCGACCGCGCTCACGGTTGTGCCCCGGAGTCCCTCGTTGGTCAGGACCCTGAGGGCTGCGGAGAGCAGGCTCTGACGGGTCTCGCGACTGCGCTGCTGTTGGGGCTCGGCATGTGGCGTCGACAAGGCTCTCCTTAAGAATCACTGGTGATTGGACAGTGGCGATGCTGGGAAGTCTAACGGGGTGGCAGAGGAGGGGGAACCATTTTCCTCTTTTCCGGGGGCACGGATGGAGTGGGCGCATTCGCCCCCGATGAAGTCGTCAGTGATTGTCTGTACTAGGGAGAGTGTAATTATTTTACCCTGAAACGGGGGTGGTTTCAATGGAGAAACCTCCAGGTGGCAGCGCTGAACGACGGTCAGTGGAAAACCAATCACTAATGATTGCTTTTCAGTGTGACCCACGTCATATACGCTCGGTCGAAACGAACACTCCGCAACCTGACCACGTGTCTCCCTCAACGAAAGGATCCGGCCGTGACTGCACCTGCCACCGACCCGGTCGCCGTCCACGACGTAGACAGTGTCCCTGGATTTTCGTCACTCACCACCGAACTACGCGACCGAATCGCCAGGGCACGTCGCGGTGGCGGCGAGAAAGCCCGTCAGCGTCATCAGTCCCGCGGCAAGATGCTGCCCCGAGACCGGGTCAACGCCCTTCTCGACCCGGGAAGCCCTTTCCTGGAGATTGCCCCGCTCGCCGCCGAGGACATGTACGACGGCAAGGCCCCCGGTGCCGGAATTATCGCCGGAGTGGGATTGGTCGAAGGCAGGCTCTGCCTCATCGCAGCCAACGACGCCACCGTCTCCGGAGGCACCTACTACCCAATTACCGTGAAGAAGCACCTGCGGGCCCAAGAGATCGCCGAAGCGAACCAGCTCCCCTGTATCTACCTCGTGGATTCAGGTGGCGCGATGCTGCTTCAGCAGGACGAGGTGTTCCCCGACCGTGACCACTTCGGACGCATCTTCTTCAACCAGGCGCGCATGTCCGCACGCGGAATTCCGCAGCTTTCCGCCGTGATGGGATCGTGTACCGCAGGCGGTGCATACGTCCCCGCGATCTCCGACGAGACCGTTATCGTCGACGGTCAGGGAACCATCTTCCTCGCTGGCCCACCGCTGGTGAAGGCGGCCACCGGTGAGGACGTCAGCGCAGAGGAACTCGGTGGCGGAGCGATGCACTCCAGGATCTCCGGCGTCACCGACCATCTTGCCGCGGACGATGCCGATGCGCTGCAGCGAATCAGGGACATCGTCGCCACCCTGCCGGAGGACACCCCCGCACCATCAGTCGGAGATGCCACCACCTACACTGCGTCCGACCAGACTGAGCTCTATGAGATCGTCCCCACCGACTTGAAGACCCCCTACGATGCCCGCAAGGTCATCGAGGTCATCGCCGACACCGGCTCGATCCACGAGTTCAAGGCAGAGTACGGAGACTCGGTCGTCACCGCCTTTGCCCGCATCGAAGGGCACCGGGTCGGGGTGATCGCCAACAACGGTGTCATCTTCGGAGACGGCGCCGCCAAGGCCGCCCACTTCATCGAGCTGTGTGAACAGCGTGGTACACCGCTGATCTTCCTGCAGAACACCACCGGCTTCATGGTCGGCAAGGACTACGAGCAGGGTGGTATTGCCAAGCACGGGGCGAAGATGGTGACCGCCGTAGCCACCGCGAGCGTCCCGAAACTCACTGTGATCACGGGAGGAGGCTTCGGCGCCGGCAATTACGCGATGTGCGGCCGCGCCTACTCGCCGCGATTCCTGTGGACCTGGCCGAACGCGAAAATCTCGGTGATGGGCGGGGCTCAGGCCGCTATGACCTTGTCCACCGTCCGTGAAGCCCGGGTCACCCGCGACGGCGGAACGTGGACCGACGCGGACCGGGAGGCGTTCGAAGCCCCGATCCGCGACCTGTTCGAGGAGAAGTCCAGCTGCTGGTATGCGACCGCCCGACTGTGGGACGACGGCGTCATCGACCCCGCGGACACCCGGCGCGTCCTCGCCATGGCACTCGGAATCTGTGCCCGCGTCCCCCGCGACGACCAGGGCTACCAGAGCAATCCCGCCAAAAATCAGAACACCGGTGCCGGGTTCGGCGTCTTCCGGATGTGAAAGGAGAGAAGACCATGCCATACGCTGAGTTCGACACCGTTCTCATCGCCAACCGCGGCGAGATCGCTTGCCGGGTCATCCGCACCGTGCAGGACATGGGGTTGCGTGCCGTCGCCGTCTACTCCGACGCAGACACGGACGCCCCACATGTCCGCCTCGCCGACACAGCCGTCCGGATCGGACCGGCCGCGGCCAGCGAGTCCTACCTGAACATCGACCGGGTGATAGGCGCCGCCATCGCCACCGGCGCCGGAGCAATCCACCCCGGCTACGGCTTCCTGTCGGAGAACGCCAGTTTCGCGCGTGCCTGTGAAGACAGCGGCATCGTCTTCATCGGCCCTCCGGCCGAAGCAATTGACGGCATGGGCGACAAGATCACCGCCCGCGCCACCGTCGAATCCCGCGGTGTGCCCACCGTCCCGGGTATTTCGCGACCCGGCCTCACCGACGATGACCTCATCGCCGGAGTCACCGGGGCCGATGGAGGAGCAGGAGTAGAGTTCCCGGTACTCATAAAGCCCTCCGCTGGCGGTGGCGGAAAAGGTATGCACGTCGTCACCTCACCCGACGACCTGGGAGAGACCCTGGTGGCGGCGCGCCGCGAGGCAGCCTCGTCCTTCGGGGACGAGACCCTGTTCATCGAGCACTTCGTTGACACCCCGCGACACATCGAGGTCCAGGTTATGGCGGACTCCCACGGGAACGTTATCCACCTCGGTGAGCGGGAGTGCTCCCTGCAGCGCCGCCACCAGAAGGTGATTGAGGAGGCCCCCTCGGCGCTGCTCGACGAGGAGACCCGCACCCGGATCGGTGAAGCAGCCTGCGACGCCGCCCGTTCCTGCGGCTACCGCGGCGCGGGCACGGTGGAGTTCATCGTCTCCGCGAAGCGCCCGGACCTCTTCTTCTTCATGGAGATGAACACCCGGCTACAGGTCGAACACCCCGTCACCGAGCTGGTCACCGGGGTCGACCTCGTGGAACTTCAGATCCGCGTCGCTCAGGGCGAATCGCTGCCGGTCTCGCAGGAGGATGTCACGCTTACCGGGCACGCGATCGAGGCCCGAGTCTATGCCGAGGACCCGGCCGCAGCGTTTCTGCCGACCGGAGGCACGGTAACTGCGCTGCGTTGGCCGAGCGGGGCCGGGATCCGTGTGGACACCGGCATCGCCGTCGGACAGCACATCGGCTCGGACTACGACCCGATGCTCGCCAAGGTCATCGCCCACGGTACGGACCGGGACCAGGCCATAGCCCGCCTCGACGCCGCCCTGGCAACCACCATGCTCGTCGGGTTAGGCCCCGAGGGCTCTCCGGGCACCAACATCGACTTCTGTCGTTACCTGCTCGCCGAAGAAAAGGTCATCGGCGGGAACCTGGACACGGGCCTGCTCGACCGGATCGCCGACGGGTTCGGTGAACCGATTGCGCCTGCCGAGGCTCTGCTCGTCACCGGTCTCGCACTGCGCGCTCGAGCAGAGGACGCAACGGTTGCGGCCGGTCACCGGGGCTCCTGGGCCCGAGCCGACGGGTGGCGCGCCGGGGCGGAGGCGGCCCCGTTCCGTAGCCGGGTGTCCGTACCGGGCACCGGGCTGGTCGACCTGGCGGTCAGCGGAACCGAGAATCTCACGCTGATCACCCGGCCCGTCGGATCGTCGGTGACGGACGACATCGGTGACAGCACCACCGCGACTCTCGTGGCCACTGCCTGCGACGACGCAGCGACGACCTGGATCCTCGGTGGGACTGACCAGGGCACGCGCCGATGGCTCTCCCAGCCGGTCCCTGGATCTACTCCGGGTTCCCAAGCCGTCGCCGTGACCGGACCGGACGGTACCTGGACGCTTCAGCTGCTCGGGCTGGGCAAGGACGCCTCCGCCGTCGCTGCGGACGAGGACGATGTCCGCAGCCCGATGCCGGGCACCGTCGTCGCCATCCGAGTCACCGACGGCGACCACGTCGCTGCAGGACAACCATTGCTGGTCCTCGAGGCGATGAAGATGGAACACAGTCTGACCGCCACCCATGATGGTGCGGTGCGACTGCATTGCGTCATCGGCGACAAGGTCGGCGCAGGCAGCGTCCTGGCATCAGTACTCGACCAACCTGTGCCCCTGACAGAACAGGCAGCACAGGCAGCACAGGCGGACCAGTCGGACCAGGCCGAAAGGACAGCGTGACCATGATCAGCGCACGCTACGCCGACATGAGTCTCGGCGACCGAGAAACCACCGACTGGGCCGAGGTCACCGGTGACTACGTCCGTGATTTCGCAGAACTCACCGGTGACCGTCATCCACTCCACCTGGATCCCGACTACGCCGCCGAGAGCATGTTCGGACGACAGATCGCCCATGGGGCACTGCTGCTCTCGACGTTGTTGGGGCAGGTCACCCTGGACCCCCGCTACTTTCACGCGTTCTACGGCATCGAGAGACTCCGGTTCCTGCACCCGGTGTTCTTCGGCGACCAGGTCCGAACATGCTCGGAGGTGGTGGACATCCGAGACCGTTCTGATGGAACCACTTCCGTGGTGACTTGTCGCGGCGTGCTTGAAAACCAGGACGAGACACCGGTTCTGGAAGCCAACCTGCAGTTCCTCGTTCCTCGCGACCCAACCGACGCCTGAACCTCGACAAGAGAAGGAAACAACAATGACTACATCAATGTCCCGCACCCGCTCCATCGCTGACGACGGTCTGGACCCCGAGCTCGTCGAGCTCCGACGCACCGTCGAGGAGTTCGCCAACGAGGTCATCGACCCGAAGATGACCGAGAACTACCGCCACCACACCTTCGACTACGAGATCCAGGCGCAGATGGGCGAGCTCGGGCTGTTCGGACTTCCGTTCTCCGAGGACTATGGAGGAATGGGCGGTGACTACTTCGCCCTCGGTGTCGCACTGGAGGAGATCGCCCGCGTCGATCAGTCTGTGGCGATCACCCTGGAAGCCGGTTGCTCACTCGGCGCGATGCCGATCTACCGCTTCGGTACAGAGGAACAGAAGAAGACCTGGTTGCCTGATCTCGTCGCAGGGCGAACCCTGGCAGGGTTCGGACTGACCGAACCTGAGGCAGGTTCCGATGCCGGCGGTACGAAGACCACCGCCACGCTCGACGGCGGTGACTGGGTTCTCAACGGTTCGAAACAGTTCATCACCAACTCCGGGACCGACATCACCTCTTTGGTCACCACCACCGCAGTGACCGGAACCAGGGAAGACGGCCGCAAGGAGATCTCGGCGATCATCGTGCCCACCGACACCCCCGGATTCACCGCTGAACCTGCCTACGACAAGGTCGGCTGGAACTGTTCGGACACCCACCCGCTGAGCTACGACGACGTCCGTGTGCCGGAGGAAAACCTGTTGGGTACCCGCGGTCGCGGCTTCGCCCAGTTCCTCTCGATTCTGGCTGAGGGACGTGTCGCGATCGCCGCCCTCGCCACTGGTGCAGCGCAGGGCTGCGTCGACGAAGCGGCGAAGTACGCCTCCCAGCGCACCTCCTTCGGACGACCAATATCCGAGTACCAGGGAATCTCCTTCAAGATTGCCAGGATGGAGGCTCGCGCCTGGTCCGCGCGGCAGGCGTGGCGGGCAGCGGCGCAGAAAATGCTCACCGGTGCGGACTTTAGCCGCGAAGCCTCGATCGCGAAGATGATCGCCGCTGAAGCCGCAATGGACAACTCCAGGGATGCCACCCAGGTCTTCGGCGGTGCCGGGTTCATGAACGAGAGCCGGGTGGCACGCCACTACCGTGACTCGAAGATCCTCGAGATCGGTGAGGGCACCACCGAGGTCCAGTTGATGCTCATCGCCCGCTCCCTGGGGTTGGAGGGGTGATCGGGATGACCGGGACCACCGAGACCACCAAGACGATTGAACAGCGCGGGCTGTGGCTCGAGGAGTTCGAGGAGGGCGTGACCTACCTCCACCGTCCGGGCCGCACGGTCACCGAGGCCGACAACACCTTGTTCACCACCCAGACGATGAACACCCAGCCGTTGCACCTGGACGCAGCCTGGGCGGCGACCCAGCCAGGGTTCCGCGGCGAACGTCTGGTGAACTCCATGTTCACCCTGTCCACGCTGGTGGGGTTGTCGGTGACCCAGCTGACACTGGGGACGATCGTGGCCAATCTGGGATTCACCGACATCAGCTTCCCGGCCCCGATGTTCCACGGCGACACGCTCTACGCCGAGACCACCTGCGTATCGGTCCGACGCTCGGCGTCCCGACCGAACCAGGGAGTCGTTGAATTCCGGCACATCGGACGTAACCAGCATGGCGAGATCGTGTGCACTGCGGTGCGAAACACACTTGTGCAGTGCCGGCCGACGGAGACAGCGGAAAAAACAGGGGACGAGTCATGACCGGAGAACCCCACGACCGTTGGACCCCGCCCGGACCAGCGCTGTTGTTCGCCCCCGCTGACCGGCCTGAACGATTCGCTAAAGCTGCTGACCGCTCAGACGCGGTGATCCTCGACCTGGAGGACGGCTGCCGCGCGGAGAACCGGGCCGAGGCCAGGAACCACATCATCTCTGCGTCGCTCGACCCCGCTCGAACCATCGTTCGCATCAACCCTCCGGGTACCGCTGACGTCGCTGCTGATGTCAGGGCAGTCGCTGCGAGCCCGTTCACCACTGTGATGCTCCCCAAGACAGAGGGGCCTGACTGTGTCGACGTGCTTACCGAGGTACACCCGGACGCATCGAACTGGCAGTTCGTCGCCCTGGTCGAGACACCGCGCGGGGTACTCAACCTGGAATCGGTAGCCGCGCACCCACAGGTCGCTGCACTGTTCTGGGGTGCCGAGGACCTCACTGCCGCGCTGGGCGGAACGTCCTCCCGCTACGGCGTGGAGGAGATCCCGACCCCTGGAGGCGGTCCTTCCGGACACCCCGGCGGTTACCGCGAAGTCCCCCGGCTGACCCGGTCGATGGTGCTGTTGCACGCAGCGGCTGCCGGGAAGGTGGCGCTCGACTCCATCCACGCCGACACCGCAGACGTTGCCGGGGCGTCCGCTGAAGCCGTCGATGCCGCAGCCAGTGGTTTCGCAGCCACCGTCGCCATCCATCCCGGGCTCGTCCCCACCATCCGTGACGCCTACGCGCCCAGTGCCGCCGACGTTGACTGGGCACGACGGGTGGTGGAGGCCGCCGCGTCCGACTCCGGAGCCTCCGCCGTCGACGGCCGGATGATCGATGCGCCACTGCACCGACAGGCAGAACTCATTCTCTCCCGCACACCAGACACCAGGAGCTGAACTATCATGACCTCCACACTGCGACCCGTCGTCCGTGACATCACCCTGACCGACCCCAAGGACATCGACCCCACCCTCTCGCATGCCGTGGGACCGACCGACTCACCGTTGCTGACCGAGACCATTGGCCAGAGCCTGGCACGTACCGTGGCCGCCTACCCGGACAATGATGCCCTGGTCGACTTCTACGGCGACATCCACCTCTCCTACCAGGAATTCCACCGTAAGGTGCTGCGCCTGGCGTCCGGCCTGCATGCCGCCGGCTACCGCAAGGGTGACCGGATCGGAATCTGGTCGCCGAACCGGTGGGAGTGGATGGTGCTGCAGTTCGCCACCGCCGAGATCGGGGCGATCCTGGTCTGCATCAACCCGACCTACCGCACCCGTGAACTGACATATGCGGTGAATCAGGCGGGCATCCGGGCATTGTTCTCCGCAGGAAGGTTCAAAGACTCCAATTACCGGGCAATGGTCAAAACTGTGGAGCACACTTTCGATCAGACCTATCGGGAGACTGTCTTCTTCGGATCAGAGCGCTGGGAGGAGATGGCCAACCACGCGATTCTCGACCTGAACCCGGTCCGCGAGTCTCTGGACCCGTACGACCCGATCAACATCCAGTACACCTCGGGGACCACCGGGATGGCCAAGGGTGCGACACTGACCCACCACAACGTGCTGAACAATGGTTTCCTCGTGGGTGAAAGGCTCCAGTACACCGATGCCGATCGGGTGGTTGTCCCGGTCCCGTTCTTCCACTGCTTTGGCATGGTCATCGGTGTGCTCGCCGCGGTGACGCACGGTGCGGCGACCCTCATCCCGGGTCCGGTGTTCAATGCCGAAAGCACACTGGAGGCCGCCCACCACGGGCAGGCGACGAGTCTGCTGGGGGTGCCCACCATGTTCATGGCCGAGCTGCAGCTGCTCGAGGAACTGAAGTCCCGTGGTAAAGAACTGGACCTGTCACGGCTGCGCACGGGCGTGATGGCGGGAACGTCCTGCCCGACAAAGACCATGCGCGAGATTATCGACATCCTGGGCATCAGTGAGATCGGCATCTGCTACGGCATGACCGAGACCTCCCCGGTCAACCACCAGACCATGCCCGACGATCCGGTGGACAAGCGGGTGGAGACCGTCGGCCGGGTCAGCCCCCACCTGGAGGTCAAGATCGTGGACCTGGACGGCAAACCGGTGGAACGCAACGTCCAGGGCGAGCTTCTGGTCCGTGGCTACGCGGTGATGCAGGGCTACTGGGACATGCCGGAGAAGAGCGCTGAAGCCATCGACGAGCAGGGCTGGATGCACTCCGGCGACCTGGCGACCATGGACTCCGACGGGTACGTGCAGATTACCGGAAGGATCAAGGACATGGTCATCCGTGGCGGCGAGAACATCTACCCCCGTGAGATCGAGGAGTTCCTCTACGAACACCCCGACATCGCCGATGTACAGGTCATCGGGGTCCCCGACGACAAGTACGGCGAGGAGCTCATGGCCTGGGTCATCATGAACGACGACAGTGAGTCATTGGACGCCGAGGACATTCACAGCTTCTGCGACGGTAAGCTCGCCCGATTCAAGATCCCCCGGTACGTCCACGTCACCGACAGTTTCCCGATGACGCTCTCCGGAAAGGTCAGGAAGGTCGAGATGCGAGAGAAGTCCATCGGCATCCTCGGGTTGTTCACCAGATAAACGGTGTCCTCTACAGTGGATCGGACAAGTACGCTGCTGTACGAGGACAAGGAGATGGTCGTGAGCGGTGCCGAGGACAGGCCCCGGGGAGGGGAGTGGGGCGAGCTCCTCGACCGCCTGGAGGCCGACGTCGGTGACATGTCCGAGCAGATCGCCGACGAGATCATGACCGTCATCCCCGGCTACGAGCACGCCACCCGTCGGAAGATCGTCAACACCGCGCTGCAGAACCTCTCGATGAGCATCAGGATCATCGTCCACGGCGTGGAACCGAAACCGGACGACATCACCCACGCCCGCGAGACCGCACTGATCCGCATCGAGGAAGGTGTGCCGCTGGGCAGTCTCTTGCGCGGCTTCCGGATGAGTATGCGGGTCATCCAACGTCGACTGCTCATCCTGGCGGAGGACCACGGGACCCCGGCCGAGCAGTTGCTGGAGTGGTCCAACCTGCTCTGGTCCCTGGGCGACGTCTTCTCCTCCATCGTCACCGGGGTGTACCGGGACCACGAGATCACCCGTGCTGTGGCGGATTCCACCCGGCGCGCGGAGTGGATCGGACGGGTGATCACCGGCGAGCTCGATGACGCCGAGATCATGCGTGGCGCCTCGCTCTACAAGGTCCCGACGGAAGGGGAGCACCGGATCGTGATTGCGCCTTTCCTCGAGGGGTCGGGGGTAGAGGTCGAGGTCGCCCTGCAGCGCTGGGCCGAGGCCTGCGGTGCCAAGCTGGTAACCACAGTGCAGAGTCGGTCGGTGGCCGGGGTGCTCATCGGTGATCCCGGGGTTTCCGGGGATGCGGGGGACAATGACCTGCCGGCGGGGATCCCTGTCGGACTGGGCCGTCCGGCACCGCTGACCGAGCTCCACCGCACTTTCGCGACGGTCAACAGGGTCGTGCAGTCCGCCCTGGATCTGGGGCTGACCGGACGCGTCGACCAGGAGATGCTCTCCTGGCGACTGGCCATCAACTCCAGCCCGGAGACCACAGAGGTGCTGCGTCAGCGCTACCTGGTGCCGCTGCGCGGGTCCCGGGCCTTCGGGGAGGACCTCATTGTCTCGGTGAGGGCGTACCTGGACAACAGGTTGAACGTCCGGGAAGCCGCGGAGAGCATCCCTGTGCACGTCAACACCCTGCGCTACCGGCTGCGCAGGTTCGAGGAACTGACCGGCTGTGACCTGGGTGAGGTGAACACGCTGGTCGAGGTCGCGTGGATCACCGCGGTCCCGACCGTCGGCGATTAGTTCTGAAACTATTTTGTCCTGAGACACAAAAATCGGTCCTGACGGTTGTTGTTCAGGACGTGGTGGGGGTTCCGGCCGCGACGCATACTCAAGTGCGTCACCGAGGATGTGTTGCACTTCACACTCTCCGGCAAATGATCATCCGGTGGCGTTGTCCATCCGTCGTTGATCTCAATTGTCCAAGGAGGCGCCCGTGGTACTCGGAATCATCGGAATTCTGGTCTCGCTCGCCCTGTTGATCACTCTCGCCTACCGGGGAATGCCGGTGATCGTCGCCGCCCCGATCGCGTCGCTGGTCGCCCTGCTCTTCTCCTGGGAGTCTGTCCTCCCCGCGTACACCGAAATCTTCATGCCGGCCATGGGCGGGTTCGTCACGAGCTACCTGCCGGTCTTCCTCACCGGCGCCATCTTCGGCGCCCTGATGACGGCCACCGGCTATGCGCGCATCATCGCCACGACCGTGATCTCCCTGATAGGGGAGAAGTCTGCGATGCTCGCCGCCGTGCTGACCACCGCGCTGATGACCTACGGAGGTATCAGCCTGTTCGTCGTGGTCTTCGTGATGTACCCGCTGGCCAAGGAGCTGTTCCGAGCAGCCGACATCCCGCGTCGCCTGATTCCGGCCACCATCGCCCTCGGCGCGTTCACCTTCACGATGACCGCGCTGCCCGGAACCCCTCAGGTCCAGAACATCATCCCGGGCACCTTCTTCGGCACCGGCTCCTTCGCCGGCGCCCTGATGGGTATCATCGGCTCCGTCATCATCTTCGGTATCGGCATGGTCTGGCTGGAGTACCGCAAGCGCAAGCTGTGGGCGAAGGGTGAGCATTTCGCCAGCATCGAGAGTGCACCGGCCGGAAGCGCTGCCAGCTCTGGCAGCTCCGGTAGCGCTGATGAAGAGGACGGCGTGGAAGGCGAGGACAGCGAGGAGAAGCCCGGGAGCTTCCCCGCCCCGGCGAACCGCCTGATCCCCTTCCTCCCGCTGCTCACCGTCTTCGTCGTCAATTTCGCCTGCACCCTCTTCATCTTCCCGGCGATGGACTGGGACTTCCTCTCCGAGGAGAAGTATGGCGGCATCAGCATCGACGACCGGTCGGCACTCTGGGCGGTCATCGTCGGCCTGGTCGTGGCGATCGTCCTGATCCTGCTGATCAACGCCCGCCACATCGGACTGCTCTTCCAACAGGTCGGCGACGGTGCGAAGAACTCGATGTACCCCATCTTCTCCACCGCCTCCGAGGTCGGCTACGGCGCGGTCATCGCCTCGGTTGCTGCCTTCGCCGTGGTCCGCGACTCCGTCATCGACCTGGGAGCGAATGCCCTGACCACCTCGGTGGTGGCCACCTCGATCACCGCAGGCCTGACCGGTTCGTCCTCCGGCGGCATGACCATCGCCCTGAACGCCTTCGGCGAGGAGCTGCGTGACATGGCCGTCGCCGACGGCATCAGCATGGAGGCCATGCACCGTGTCACCGCCATGGCCGCCGGCGGTCTGGACACCCTGCCGCATTCCGGCGCCATCATCACCCTGCTCATCGTGTGTGGACTGACCCACCGCCAGTCCTACAAGGACATTGCCGTGATCACCATCGTCGGCCCCGTCGCCGCCGTGGCCGTACTGCTGGCCGCCGTGTCCGTCGGCATCTTCTGATCCTGCTTCCACAAGAACTCCAAGAAGGGAACAACTATGACCTCAACGTCCTCAACCGACATCCCGCGCCCCCTTGAGGGGCGCCGCGCCTTGGTCACCGGCGGAGCGTCCGGCATCGGCAAGGCCTGCGCCCACATGTTCGCCGCCGCCGGTGCGAGGGTCACCATCTGCGATCTGGACGCCGCGGCCGCCGAGGCGGTCGCCGCTGAGATCGACGGTGACAGCTGGGCTGTGGACCTCTCGGACACCGCAGCGTTGGAGGACCTCACGCTGGACGTCGACATCCTGGTCAACAACGCCGGTGTCCAGCGCGTGTCCCCCATCGAGTCCTTCGACCCGGAGAACTGGCGGCTGATCCACCGGTTGATGCTCGAGTCCCCGTTTCTGCTGATCCGGGCGGTCCTGCCGGGGATGTACGAACGCGGTTTCGGACGCATCATCAACATCTCCTCGGTCCATGGCATGCGGGCCAGTGGTTTCAAGTCCGCCTACGTCGCCGCGAAGCACGGACTGGAGGGACTGTCCAAGGTCGTGGCCCTGGAAGGCGCGCCGCACGGGGTGACTTCCAACTGCCTCAACCCGTCCTACGTCCGGACCCCGCTGGTGGAGAAGCAGATCGCCGACCAGGCGAAGGTGCACGGCATCGAGGAGTCCGAGGTCGTCGAGAAGATCATGCTCGGCGAGACCGCGGTGAAGCGGCTGGTCGAGGTTGACGAGGTCGCATCGCTGGCAATGTGGTTGGCAGGGGAGCAGGCCGGCATGGTCACCGGTGCCGCCTACACCATGGACGGCGGATGGACCGCCAGCTGACAGGCAGTAACCGACACCGAAAAGCACGACAAGTACGAAAGGAACTGAAATGAGTACAGGAAAGACAACCGACGCGGCCTCCGCCGTCGCGCTGATCGAGGACGGCGCGACCCTCGCCGTCGGTGGATTCGGGGTCTGCGGCATCCCCCAGGTGCTGTTGAGTGAGCTTGCGTCCCGCGACGTCGGCGACTTCGAGGCGGTGTCGAACAACGCCGGCGTCGACGGCCGTGGCCTCGGACTGCTGCTGGAGACCCGGCAGCTGCGTCGCATTGTCGCCAGCTACGTCGGCGAGAACAAGGAGTTCGCCCGCCAATACCTCGAGGGCGAGCTCGAGGTGGAACTGACCCCGCAGGGAACGCTCGCCGAGCGTCTCCGCGCCGGTGGTTCCGGCATCGGCGCCTTCTACACCGCCGCCGGTGTCGGTACCCCAGTCGCCGACGGCGGCATGGTGTGGCGCTACGGCCCTGACGGGGCGGACGACCCTGCCCACGGCGCGGTCATCTCACCGGCGAAGGAGACCCGCGAGATCGCCGGACGCACCCAGGTGCTCGAGGACGCGATCGTCGCCGACGTCTCCCTGATCCGCGCCGAGGTGGCCGACACCTCCGGCAACCTGCGGTTCCGTCGGACGGCCCGGAACTTCAACCCGCTGGCCGCAATGAGCGGCCGGGTCTGCATCGTCGAGGCTGAGAAGGTCGTGCCCGTCGGCGAGCTCGCCCCCGACGACATCCACCTGCCCGGTGTCTACGTCCACCACGTCGTGGAGCTGACCCCGGAACAGGTCACCGACAAGACCATCGAGAAGGAGACCACACGATGAGCTGGAACCGACAGGACATGGCCGCCCGCGCCGCACAGGAACTGCAGGACGGACAGTACGTCAACCTGGGGATCGGCCTGCCGACCCTGGTGCCGAACTACGTGCCGGAGGGGGTGGACGTCACATTGCAGAGCGAGAACGGCATGCTCGGCATCGGACCGTACCCGACCCCCGAGGAGGTCGACCCCGACCTGATCAACGCCGGCAAGGAGACCGTCACCGCGATGCCGGGGACAGCCTACTTCGACTCGGCGACGAGCTTCGGCATGATCCGAGGCGGGAAGATCGACCTGGCGATCCTCGGTGGCATGGAGGTCAACGACCGCGGTGACCTCGCGAACTGGATCGTGCCCGGTAAGATGGTCAAGGGCATGGGCGGAGCGATGGACCTGGTGGTCGGGGCGAAGAAGGTGGTGGTGCTCATGGAGCACACCACCCGCAACGGTGGCCCCAAGATCGTCGGCGACATCTCACTGCCTCTCACCGGCACCGGCGTGGTCGACCGGATCATCACCGACCTCTGCGTTCTGGACCGTACCGAGGAGGGGCTGGAACTCGTCGAGCTGGCCCCGGAGGTCACCGTCGAGGACGTGCAGGCAGTTACCGGGGTCCCACTGGTCAACCGATGATGCGCCGATCGTGACCCATAACCAGCAAAATCACCCCTTCGGACGGAATATGTCTCATAATAGAAGTGATTCGAGATGCGACAGAAAGGTCGACTGCAACCACCATGACTGACACAACCGTTTCCCCGGACGACATCGTCATCGTCGGTGCTGCCCGCACCGCACAGGGAAAGATGCTGGGCTCCCTGGCCGCGAAGTCCGCTGTCGAGCTGGGCGCCACCGCCATCACCGGCGCACTGGAGCGTGCCAAGGTCGCCGCCGACACCGTCGACGTCGTCTACATGGGCCAGGTCGTCCAGGCAGGTGCCGGCCAGAACCCGGCCAAGCAGGCCGCCGTCGCCGCCGGCGTTCCGGTCTCCACCCCGGCCACCACAATCAACAAGGTCTGCCTCTCCGGGCTGGACGCCGTCATCACCGCGTCCCGCGCCCTGCGTCTCGGCGATGCGCAGGTTGTCGTCGCCGGCGGCCAGGAGTCGATGAGCAACGCACCGCACCTCGCCGCCGGTGTCCGCGCCGGTGCGAAGTTCGGTGGCCTGGCGCTGCAGGATGCCCTGGAGCGTGACGGCCTGACCGACCCGATCCACGGCACCGCCATGGGTGTGGAGACCGAGGGCGGCAACACCGACCGCGGCATCACCCGCGAGGAGCAGGACCACGTCGCCGCCCTGTCGAACCAGCGCGCCGAGGCCGCCATCGCCGACGGCACCCTGGGCGAGGAGATCGTCCCGGTCGAGATCTCCACCCGCAAGGGCACCGTGGTCGTCGACACCGACGAGGGCGTGCGCGCCGGCACCACCGAGGAGGGGCTCGCCAAGCTGCGTCCGGCCTTCGCCAAGGACGGCACCATCACCGCCGCCTCCGCGTCCCAGATCTCCGACGGTGCCTCCGCGGTCGTACTGACCACCCGCGCCTACGCCGCCGACAACGGTCTGGACGTCCTGGCCACCCTCGGTGCCTACGGTGAGACCGCCGGTCCGGACACCCTGCTGCACTCCCAGCCCTCCCAGGCCGTCTCCGCGGCCCTGGGCCGCGCCGGATGGACCACCGGGGACCTGGACTTCCTCGAGGTCAACGAGGCCTTCGCCTCCGTGGTTCTCCAGTCCATCAAGGACCTGGACTACCCGCTGGAGAAGACCAACATCAACGGCGGCGGCATCTCGCTGGGCCACCCGATCGGTGCCTCCGGCGCC
>DXGC01000064.1 GCA_019114135.1 Candidatus Corynebacterium avicola | reverse complement strand
TTGGCGGTCTTGAAGTGCTGTTCGCCGTCGGCGTCGTAGTGGATCCATGATACCTGCTGGCCCTTACGGATGGTGCCGGCGAAGACACGGATCAGGCCGATACGCCCGAGGAAGGAGCTGGAGTCCAGGTTGGTGACGTGAGCCTGCAGCGGGGCCTCGATGTCGGCGGAGGGCTCCGGGAGGGTGTCGTAGAGGACGTCGAACAGCGACTGGAGGTCCTCGGCCTCCGGGACGTTGCCGTTACCCGGGTTCTCGGTGGAGGCCTTGCCCGCACGACCGGAGGCGTAGAGCACCGGAAGGTCCAGCAGGGTCTCGGCAGCCTCGGCGGCTTCGTCGTCGTCCAGCGAAGCGGCCAGCTCGAGCAGCAGGTCCTGTGCCTCGGTGACGACCTCGTCGATACGGGCGTCCGGACGGTCGGTCTTGTTCACGCAGATGATGACCGGCATCTTGGCCTCGAGCGCCTTGCCGAGCACGAATCGGGTCTGCGGCAGCGGGCCCTCGGAGGCGTCGATCAGGAGGACGACACCGTCGACCATCGACAGGGCGCGCTCGACCTCGCCGCCGAAGTCGGCGTGACCCGGGGTGTCGATGACGTTGATGACGAGGTCGGAGCCGTCCTTGCCCAGACCAGCACGACGGATGGCGGTGTTCTTCGCCAGAATCGTGATGCCCTTCTCCTTTTCCAGGTCACCGGAGTCCATCACACGGTCCTCGACTTCGCCGTGGGCGTCGAAGACGCCGGACTGACGCAGCATGGCGTCGACGAGGGTGGTCTTGCCGTGGTCGACGTGTGCGACGATGGCGACGTTACGGAATTCAGTCAGTGACACAGATCCTTCAGCTTCCTTGTAATTCGTGCAGTGGATGCAGTTGGTACCGGCAGCGGTACAGGGCGATTTCTTCGGTGCGGGACACGGTCGCCTGTCTAGGCCCGGACGCCACACACCGTCAACAGCACTACAGGTTACGCGACGTACCCTCCTTTTTTCTCATCGAGCGGGAATCCCGACTGTCCGCGCTCGCGCGTGCGCGCGCCAATATGAGGGGTGCGGTGGTTTTTCATCCCATTCGACTGCGCATGTACAGCATTCACTGATATGGTCGACAAAACCGAAGAGTTGGCGTATATTTTACAGGTGTTACTATTGTGACTCATGTGACTGAGGTTCCGCGCGTCTGCAGAACCACCGATTCAGAATCACGACAGACAAACGACCGAAAGGCCGCCCGTGCTCACCCACCACTCGCAGAACCGCTCCCCGGGCCGCGTCCGCCGCGCCGCCGTCGCAGCACTCGCTGCCGTCTCACTGGCGGGTGGCACTGCCCTGGCCGCCGCCCCGGCTGCCCAGGCACTGCCGGGCCTGCCGGCCGCCCCGATCGACAACCTGGGCCGCCCGAACGCCGAGATCCTCAACCAGATCGAGAACTTCGCCAACAGCCCGCAAGTCCCTGACGACATCGGGGACACCCTGATGCGCGTCGTGGGCTTCTTCCGCGGCGACGGCGAGCCCGGCGTCGACATGCCGGAGAACGGCCCCGGCTTCACCCAGTTCGGCTGGCCCGCACCGTCCACCGGCTGTCAGGGCAGCGACGGCAGTCCGATCGGCATGGGCATGGGTGTGCCCGGCCCGGCCGACCTGCCGCTCCCCGGCGTTCCCAACGGCCACGTGTCCTTCGTCTTCACTGCCCTGGGAACAGGCCCGGTCTCCGAGAACCAGGCCAACGGCATGCGCGTGCACTGGGTCAACATCAACAACGGCCGCACCGGCCAGACCCCGCTGAAGTACGACGGCATCAACGCCGACGGACCCGGGACGGTCAACGGCCTGGCCAACACCGGCGGCGGCACCGTCGTCGCCCTGCTCGAGGGTGGCGTGAGCACCGACGAGGACTCGGGCCGCGTCAGCTGTGACTACATCCCGACCGCCGGGGTCTTCAACGTCCGGTAGCGGATCCCCGACAGTCGCGTAAAGTCTCCTGCCATGGTGGACATTCACCCGCCCAAGCAGGAGACTTTCGACGTCCGGGGCAAGACCAACACCGACCCCAAGGGGGCGGTACGCCCGGTCGACCAGTACCGCCTGGTCGACCGGGCGTTGTACATGGCCCGTCCGGCGGACCATCCCCGCTTCGGCTACCTCGAGAGCTGGCTCATCCCCCACCTCGACATCCGGGTCAGCATCTTCCACTTCCGGCCCGGTGCCCCCGGCAGCCTCGCCGGCCAGCAGCTCTACGTCGACATCGCTGAGGTCACCGTCGAACCGGACGCCGCCGACCAGCAGATCTGGCACACCACCGACCTCTACATCGACGTGGTGACCTACCGTGGCAACCGCTGGGAGATCCTCGACCTCGAGGAGCTCGGCGGAGCCCTCACCCGCGGCTACATCGACACCGCCACCGCCGACCGGGCGCTGACCTCGGCGCAGCGCCTGGTCACCGGCATGCTCGACGCCGGCGGCGTCGCCCCCTGGCTGGCCCGCGAAGGCGTCCAGCTGACGTGGGCCAGCAACGTCCCCCTGGCCCCGCCGGAGTGACCTGCTAGCCCAGGATCTGGCGTCCCATGACCATGCGGCAGACCTGGTTGGTGCCTTCGTAGATCTGGGTGATCTTGGCGTCACGCATCATGCGCTCGACCGGGAAGTCACGGGTGTAGCCGTAACCGCCGAGCAGCTGGATGGCGTCCAGGGTGACATCCATGGCGATGTCGGAGGCGTAGGCCTTCGAACCGGCGGCCATGAGACCCAGCTTGCCGCCGTCTTCCGCGACGCCACGCTCGGCGTTGGAAGCGGCGGTGTAGATCATCAGACGGGCGGCGTCGATCTTCATCTTCATGTCCGCCAGGGTGAACTGGGTGTTCTGGAAGGCGGCGATCGGCTTACCGAACTGCTTGCGCTCCTTGACGTACTCCACGGCGGCGTCGAAGGCACCCTGGGCGATACCGAGGGCCTGTGCACCGATGGTCGGTCGGGTGTGGTCGAGGGTCTGCAGCGCGGTCTTGAAGCCGGTGCCCTCTTCGCCGATCATCCGGTCCGCCGGGATGCGGCAGTCCTCGAAGTACAGCTCCGCGGTCGGGGAACCCTTGATGCCCAGCTTGTGCTCCAGGGCCCCGACGCGGAAGCCCGGGTCATCCTTGTGGACCATGAAGGCGGAGATGCCGTTGGCACCGGCCTCCGGGTCGGTGACGGCCATGATGGTCAGCCAGGTCGCACGGGAGCCGTTGGTGATGAAGCACTTGGAGCCGTTGAGAACCCACTCGTCGCCGTCGCGGACGGCCTTGGTCTTCATGCTGGCGGCATCGGAGCCGGCCTCGCGCTCGGTCAGCCCGTAGGCGGCGAGGGCGCCGTTGGCGATGTCCGGCAGGACCTTCGACTTGAGCTCGTCGGAGCCCTGCAGGATCAGGCCCATGGTGCCCAGCTTGTTCACGGCCGGGATCAGCGAGGAGGAACCGCAGACACGGGCGACCTCCTCGATGACGATGACGGCCGCCAGGGAATCCGCCCCCTGGCCACCGAACTCATCGGGGACGTGGACGGCGTTGAAGCCCGACTCGTTGAGTGCCGTCAGCGCCTCCTCCGGGAAACGCTCCTCCTCGTCGACTGCCGCGGCATGCGGTGCGATCTGCTGCTCGGACAGTGCGCGGATGCTGGAGCGCAGCTCCTGGTACTCCTCCGGGAGCTGGAAGAGGTCGAAATCAGGGTTGAAGCCCATGGACGTGAGTCTCCTCAGATTGTGGGGGTGGGGTCATACTCGTCCCCGATGTTAGTCATGCCACCGTCACCGGGTGGCATTTTGGTCCTCTCACACCCGCAGTGACCTGTGTTGTTCATCGCACCTACACTGGAGACATGAAGAACACGCACACACTCACCCGGAGCGCGGCCCTCGCCGCCGCAGCTGTGCTCTCCCTAGCTGGCATCGTCGGTTGCGGCACCGACAGTGACAGTGACGGAGGCGGATCCGGCGACACCGGCGCCGCGGCGTCCGACGCCGTCTCGGACACCGCTGCCACCGAAGACGGTGACGGTGCCGGTGAGGATGCCGGCGACGGCAGCGACGGAACCGGGAACGGCGGTGGCGGGGACAGCGGGAGCAGCGAGACCGGCGAGGGTGCCGACGGCGCCTGCACCGCCGACGCCGTGACCGTCAGCCTGGAGAACCAGCAGGGTGCGGCGGGCAGCGCCCTCGCCGACATCGCGGTGGCCAACGACTCGGACTCCCCCTGCACCATCGAGGGCTACCCCGGAGTGGTCCTCGTCGACGACGCCGACGCACCGATCGGTGCTCCCGCCACCCGTGAGGAGACCGGCGGCACCGAGGCCGTCACCCTCGCCCCCGGAGAATCCGCCACCTCCGCGGTGAAGCTGTCCCAGGCAGGCAACTACGACGAGGCGGAGTGCTCGCCGACCCCGGCCGCCGGCTACCAGGTGATCATCCCGGGCGAGACCAACCAGGTCGTCGTGGGCACAGAGGGACAGGACGGTCTGACCGCCTGCGCCAACGACGAGATCGAGCTGCTGTCCGTCCAGCCGTTCACCCCCGCCGGCTGAGGTGGCGTCCCCCCTCCCGCGGGCGTCCGACGCCCCGACTCTCCGCACGGGTTCCTCCCCTGACCTGAGGTCGCTCGCCGCCCCTGCCCTGCTGCTGGCACTGGCGGTCGTCCTGCGTGGCTGGCAACTGAGCCAACGCACCTTCTACTGGGACGACCTGGTCATCCCGGCGCGCTTCCGGGACGCCGGTCTGTGGACCCCGTACGACGGGCACCTGATGCCGGGCTCGGCGGCGCTGCAGATCGCTGTCGACGCCATCGCCCCGCTGCAGTGGTGGTTGCCGGTGACCGTCACCCTCACCGCGGCCGTCGCCGCAGGTGTCCTGTGGTGGCTGGTGCTCGGTCGTCTCACCCCGGCCCCGTGGATCCGGCTGCTCGCCTTCGCTGCCCTGCTTTTCTCTCCGTTCCTCGGTATCGCGTCGGGGTGGTGGTCGGCCGGGGTCAACGCCCTGTCCTGGCAGTTGACCGCGGCGACGGTGGCCCTGTTGCTGCTGCGCACCAAGGTGACGTGGCTGCACACACTGGCGGCGTCGACGGTGCTGGTGGCCGGCCTGCTGATGACCGAGAAGGCCCTGACGGTGGCCCCCGCACTGATCGCCGTGGTGGTCGTCCTGCGCCTGGGCGGCCGACGACTACCGCTCCTGCCGTGGCTGGCCCCGGTACTGATCACCGCAGCGTGGACGGGCCTGTACCTGAAGCTCGCCGGGCGGGTGTCCGAGAACGCCGGACCGGGTCTGGACGACCTCTCCGGCGCGGTGGGGTCGTCTGTCCTGCCCGGCATCGTCGGCGGACCGTGGACCTGGGACCGATGGATGCCGTCCCCGGCGTTCCCGACCACTCCCGGGATCCTGCAGGCCATCCTCGCCGTGGTGGTGCTGGCTGCGGTGGTGGCATTGGTCGTCACCCACCGTCGCCGTCTGGTTCCGGTCTTCGCCGCCGTGATTCTCAGCGTGGCCTACCTGGCCACGGTGCTGCTGCTGTTGCAGTCGGGACGTTCCGGGGAAGGCTCCACGGACCTGCTGGCCCGTGGGATGCACTACTACGTCGACTGGTGGTCGGTGACCGTGCTGGCGTTGGTCGCCGCCGTGTCCGGACGCCCCGATGACCCGGACAAGGGCACCGACGCGACCATGTCGTCAGGACTGAAGCGCGTCCCGGCCATCCTTGTGGTGCTGTTCATCTGCAGCTCCATCGCCTCGACCGTGACCTGGGTGTCGGCATGGTCCGACGACACCTCCGCGGACTACCTCGCCGCACTGCGCGAGGCGACCTCCGACCCCGAGCGTCCCCTGCTGGACCAGAACCTCCCCCTGGAGGTGCTGACCCCGTTGGTCACCCCCTACAACACCATCGGTGCCGTCGCGGGCCACCGGGGAGCAGTGGCCGACACCGTGGACGAGCCGCGGATCCTCACCCCGGACGCGCGGCTGGTCGAAGGCTACGTGCACGATGTCGCCCGCAGCGACGCCGGGGACGAGCCGCAGTGTGGTGTGCGGGTGGAGGTCGGCCAACCCGTCATCATCCCGGTCGAGCCGGCCCTGCCGTTCGGCGACTGGACCTGGGAGTTCACCGCCACGGCCACCGAGGACGTGGATGTGGAGCTGTCCATGCCCAACGGCCTGGAGGAGGAGTCGGAGTGGCGGTCACGGACAGTCACCGTCCCGGTCGACGACTCCCTGTCCACCCGGTGGGTGAACCTCTCGGGCGGGGGCGGGACGCTCATGGCCGAGGTGGACGGCCCGGCCGGGGCACACGTCTGTATCGGGGCCGGGGCGGTGGGACCGCTCATTCCCCGATAGGGTGGACGTCACACATCCACCTGAGAAAGGCGACCAACGCATCATGCACGACATCGTCATCATCGGCGGCCACGGGAAGGTGGCGTTGCTGACCGCACCGATGCTGGTCGAGGCGGGCAACAAAGTCACCTCGATCATCCGCAGCCAGGAGCAGTCCGCGGCCGTCCGGGAGACCGGGGCGACCCCGAAGGTCGCTGACATCGAGACCATGAGCACCGACGACATCGCCGAGTTGCTCTCCGGACACGACACCGTGATCTGGTCGGCCGGTGCCGGCGGCGGCAACCCGGAGCGGACCAAGGCCGTGGACCTCGACGCTGCGATCCGCACGATCAACGCCGCCGAGGAAGTCAGTGTCACCCGGTTCATCATGGTCTCCTGGTCGGGGTCCTACCTCGACCACGGCATCGCCGAGGACAGCAGCTTCTACCCCTACGCCGAGGCCAAGGCCATCGCCGACAACCACCTCAGGGAATCCGAACTCGACTGGACGATCCTGGGCCCCAGCATGCTGACGGACGACCCCGACACCGGCGGCATCACCGTCCTTCCCGAGGGCGACGGCTACACCGACGCCACCGAGGTGCCCCGGGAGACCGTGGCCCGGACCATCCTCGCGACCCTGGAGTGCCCCCAGTCCTCGGGTGTGATGATCCGCTTCAACGCCGGCGACCGGGACCCCCACGACGCTCTACGAAGTCTCTGGTAGTGCCCTTCCCGGGCTCCGGAATGGGGACATCCAACACCGTTGTTGCTGTTGTACACCCACCGGTACAGGTACAACGGTAAAATTCAGCCTATGATCCAGACTCCCCGGAACGCCGGAGACGCGGCCAGCGAGGCCGCGGCCGCGGCACGCGCCGAGGGAGCAGGTCGCACCACAGGCACCTCCGGCGGTCCCGTGCGTCCTGCCGACACCCCGGAGATCGTCGCCCGGTGCCGTTCGGCGATGGCACGGAACGACGGGGACCCCCGGAGTACCGCCGCCGACGCTGTCGCCGACCTGTGGCGCATCGACGAGATGATCGCCGCGAACTTCGCACATTCCCGCACGCTGCGCTCGGCGGCGGCGTGGACGCTGCCGGTACTCGTCATTTTTGCCGCGATGCTCGTTGTCGGGCTGCTGGCCATCGGCAACGGTGTCGTGCTCACCGTCATCGGCGCTCTGGTTCTCTTCAGCGCCGTCTGCAGTGGTGGCCTGGCACTGACACACCTGTGGTCCGCCGTGCTGCTGCATCGACGGACCATGGCGCAGGACGCCGTGTTCCGACGCGAGGTCGGCGGGCTGGTGACCGAGACAACGGCCCCCACCATGACCCGTGCCGAGCTGCTCCACGTTCTCGAGGACCTCGTGAACAATGTCAGACAGCGACGCTAGTATTGGCCTCCTCACTCATCTGACACCTGATCGGAGTCCGGAATGGCCGGTGGCCTCTTCGCCCTGCTCGACGACATCTCGCTGATCGCGAGAAAAGCCGCCGTCAGCGTCCGTGATGTCGCGGGGTCCGCCGCATCGACAAGCACCAAGGCCGCCGCGGTCGTGGTCGACGATGCCGCGGTCGCCCCCGGTTTCGTCCAGGGGGTGACGCCGGCCAGGGAGCTGCCCATGGTCTGGAGCATCACCAAGGGCTCGCTGGTCAACAAGATCATCATCATTCTCCCGGTAATCCTGCTGTTGAGCTGGCTCGCCCCCTGGGCGCTCACGCCCATCCTCATGGTCGGTGGCACCTACCTCGCCTTCGAGGGTGCGGAGAAGGTGTGGCACGCCATCGCCTCCCGCGGCGGTTGGCACGGCCACGACGACAGCGATGCCCACGCGGCAACCGGGGACGCAGCGGATGAAGAGGAGGACAGGGACGAGAAATCACTGGTCAAGGGGGCCGTAACCACCGACTTCATCCTCTCCGCGGAGATCATGGTCATCTCATTGAACGAGGTTGCCGACCGGGCCATATGGGAGCGTGCCGCCATCCTCGTCGGCGTCGCCCTGATCATCACCTTCCTGGTGTACGGGGTAGTCGGCCTCCTGGTGAAGATGGACGACGTGGGCCTCGCCCTCGCCGACCCGGAGGCGGACCGCAGTTCGGCGGTGCAGAAGTTCGGACGCGGACTCGTCACCCTGATGCCGAAGATCCTGACCGCCCTGTCAGTGGTCGGCACAGCGGCGATGCTGTGGGTCGGTGGGCATATCCTGCTGGTCGGTACCGACGACCTCGGCTGGCATGCGCTCTACGACATCGTCCACCACCTCGAGGAGAGCGTGGAGTCGGCGGGCGGTGCCGTGGTGTGGCTGGTGGAGACAGCCTGCTCGGCCGTGGTCGGCTTGGTGGTCGGCACGGTGGCCGTCGGCATCGTGACCGCGGTGCGCAAGGCCCTGTCGCACTGATTCGCCTACTGTTCCAACTCCTGAGGCATCGCGTTCGAACGACTCGAACACCACGGATGAGTTCATGTCCGGAGGCACAGATAATGTTCGGTCCATGAACACACCACCCGCCGCCTCACCTCCCCCACTCCCCGAACTTGAGGACGTCCTCACCGCACGGACGGCCCTGCTCTCCCCTACCCCTGCACAGGTACCTCGGATCGGCATCCCTGGTGCCATCGAGGAAACTCCTGCCGACCGGGCCCGGCGCGAAGCCCAGCTCCGGGCGGAGCTGCACGCAACCACCCAGGAGCTCCGGCGGATCACCGAAGAACGGACCAGGGCGCTCGAAGCGTCCTACTCCCCATGGTCCGCAGTGGCCCTGACCGTGGTGACGCTGCTCGGCGCGCTACTCCTCGCAGCAGTGGGGGCCTGGCTCTTCGACGCGGGCATCGCCTGGGAAATCGGGGAGTCATGAGCAACAACCGTGACAGTGCCGCCGGTGCCGGGTGTGGGGCACTCGTCCTGCTCGCCGTGGCGATCTGGGCGTTCCTCTGGGTGGTGAAGATCGGCATGGTCCTGCTCGGAGTCGCGATGATCGCCGCTGCAGTCATCGGCGCGATCGCGGTTCCGGTCAACCTATGGGTCGGTGTGTTCCGACGCAAGGCCGCACGGGCCGAGCTGGCTGAGCTGGACACTGCCCTGGTGACCCTGTCGAACGAGTCCGCCGGACGACTGCGGTCCTCCGTGAACTGGTGGGACGACCTCCAGCGCAACAAGGGGGTCGGCACCTGCCTGGAGGAGGCCTACTTCGCCGAGGGCAGCCACCCGGTGGACGCAGGACTCCGCGGAATCCTCGCCCGGGCGAACACCATGGTCGAGACCGGCGACCAACTACTGCATCAGACGATGGGTACCGAGGGCATGCCCTCCACCCGCGAGGCCTGCATAGACGGGATCGAACACTGCGACGACCTCGCTCTGGAGCTGGACGGCCTGCGCCGGAAGGTCACCACTGACTAGCAGGTACGCGGAGAAGAACGGAACCGGACCTCATTGCGCCTGGCACAGGCAGAACAGGTGCCCCGCAGGGTCGGAGTAGACCACGAACGATCCGCTCTCACTGGGCTGCACCTCGTGCCGGACGGCCCCGGCAGCGACCGCGAGCTCGCCCGACTCCTCCAATGAATCGACGTGGAAGTCGAGGTGAGCCTGCTGCGGAACCTGCCCCTCCGGCCATTCCGGGGCGCGGTATTGGTCCACCTGCTGGAACGCAAGGGCGAAACCGAACCCCGTCCCTTTCGGCGGATGGACCTCAACCCATTCGGTGTCGTCCGGTGGCGACGTGATCGTCCACCCGAGCAGTCGGGCGTAGAAATCGGCCAGCGCCGGGGCATCCGGGCAGTCGATGGCGAAGACCGGGTCCTTGAATGTCAGTGGCCTGTTCATGACCTCCACACTAGGACGGCGCTACTCACCTGCGCAGGATCTTCTCCATGGCCTTCCCCTTCGCGAGCTCGTCGATGAGCTTGTCAACGTAACGCAGTTCCCTCATGAAGTCGTCCTCGACCTCCTCCACACGCACACCGCAGACCACCCCGGTGATCAGTTTGCGGGAGGGATTCGGGTGCGGCAGGTTCCTGAAGACGTCCCCAGTCGTCATGTCCGAGTCGAGTGTCTCGGCGAGGCTGGCGGGGGTGTGCCCGCTGAACCAGCAGAAGACCTCCTCGACGTCGGCGGCGGTCCTCCCCTTGCGCTCCACCTTGGCGACCCAGTTCGGGTACAGCTTCGCCCAGGCCATCGAAAAGATCTTGTGTTCAGGCATCAGTGCACCTCACCGTCGACGTAGTACCAGCGTCCTCCTTCGCGAACGAAGCGGGAGCGCTCATGTTGGACACCGAGCGTACCGTCGGCGGTGAGGTAGGTGGCGCGGAACTCGACGACACCGGTGGTGTCGTCCTCTTCCCCGTCGACCGTGTCGACGATCTGCAGTCCCCGCCACCGGGGGTTGTCCGCGAGATCGAGCTGAGCCGGACGCGTGGACGGGTGCCAGGTGCGCAGCAACCAGTCGGCGTCTTCGCGTCGGAAGGCATCGAAGCGTGAACGCATCAACGCTTCTGCACTCACCGGTTCACTATCTGAACGCTGTTCCACTGCGCTGGCCCGGTCCTCTAGTTCCCGGACTTCTCCAGATCCTGGCCCTCCCAGGCCTGCTCGTAGAACTCGGCGGAGCGGGACTTCATCAGGTCCTGGTAGGCGTCCTCGGGCAGTGCCTGTGCGGATCCCTCAGGGACCTCCGGCTCGAAGGCGGAGACACCCAGGCCAGCTTCGGAGTCCCTCAACCGGATACCGGCGGCATCCAGAATGGTCGGCATCATGTTCGTCTGGTCGACGCCGCTGCGCATCGAGGTGGTCCGGGGATCCTCACCCGGGACCCAGAACCGGTTGAAGATGGTGCGGTTCGGGTGGTCGTCGAGCTGCTCGTGGAAGGCGTTGCTGGCACCCATGTGCTTGACGTGGTCACCCATGATCATCACGGACGTGTCCTCCATGTAGCCCTGGGACTTCATGTAGTTGACGAAGTCGGCCACCTGGGTCATCGAGCACTCGAACATCGAGGTGACCTCTTCCTCCGTGTCCGGTTCACAGTAGTCGTAGAGGTGGACCGGCTCGTGGGTGTCCACGGTCAACATGGAGAGGTTGAACGGCTGACCGGTCTGCTCGGACTCGGTGTGGAGCTCGTCCACCTTGTCCTTGGCGTTGGCCATCAGTCGCTTGTCGCTGAGGCCCCAGTCGTCACGGAACTGGTCGGCGGGCTCGCCCTGCTCACGCCAGTAATCGAGGTCATAGAGCTCGTCGTAGCCGTGGGACTGGAGGAAGATGTCCTTGGAAGCGAAGGAGCCCTGGGCTCCACCCATGAAGACGTTCTTGTAACCCTCCTCCTTGAGGATGTCACCCGTGCAGGTCAGGCCACCGAAGTAGTTGTCGACCTCGCCGATGGCGTTGAAGCCGGACTTTCCGCTGAGCAGACCGTTGCCCTTCAGCGGGACTCCGCACTGGGTGCCGGTGATGCCGGCCATGGTCCAGCCTCCGCCCTCGTACTGGTGCAGGTCCTGGACGCTGGACCAGCCGTCCTCCTCACGGGTGACATTCTCCAGCGGCTCGAAGGCGTTCTTCTCGAAGAGATCGGTGTCGGTGAGGGTCTCCTCGCCGGACTCAAGGTAGATCAGGACCATGTTGCGCTTCTCCGAGGAGTCGGTGACCACAGGGTCCTTGTAATACTGGTCCATCGTGTAGTCGGAGTTCGCGGCACGGATGTACTCGGTGACGTGGACCGAGGATGCGAAAGCCACGGCACCTCCGACGACGAGTGCGGTGACGGTGAGGGCCGGGACGGCGCGGGAGAGGCGGGGAACCTTCGGAAGCTCGAAGGTCTCCCCCTTCTTGGCGCCCGCGTTGGTCTTGGCGGCAGCGCGGGTCTCCCCGACGGACTCCTCGGAATCAGTCGAGTCAGCCACGTCAGTCACGTCAGCCAGCTGAGCCGCCTCAAGCTGTTCGGCGTGCTTCCTGTGCACCTTGCGCACATAACGGTGACGCAGGTAGGCGATCAGCAGGGTGAGCAGGACCGGTGCGACACCGAACCCGAAGATGCCGACCCACACGAGTGCGCCGCCGCCACCGTCAGCCT
>DXGC01000063.1 GCA_019114135.1 Candidatus Corynebacterium avicola | reverse complement strand
GCACCTTGTGCCCGTTGTCCAGCTCAACGCGGAACATCGCGTTCGGCAGGGGCTCGATGATCTTGCCCTCAACCTCGATGGCGCCTTCTTTAGCCATATCCTCCACTTTTCCCGGCCCGTCCCACGTCAGGAACGGACCTTTAGGTCTGGTCTGGTTCTGCTGTGGACCCCGACGCAGCACATGGTGCACGTCAGTATCCACACCAACGGACCATGATACGGCAAAAGCCCTGGGTACACCAAATGGTGTAACCAGGGCCTCAACCGGTCCCGGGGGTGGGCTCGGTAACGCCTCAGTAGCGCGGCGTCAGGATGCGCGGTCCCCCGGCGGTGGCCGCCACCGTGTGCTCCCAGTGCGAGGCCCAGGAACCGTCGGTGGTCTTCACTCCCCAGTCGTCGTCGAGGACGTAGGAGTCGGCCGTGCCCAGGGCGAGCATCGGCTCGATCGCCAGGGTGGACCCCTCCTCGATGAGCGGTCCCTTGCCGGGACGACCCTCGTTGGCGAGGTAGGGATCCTGGTGCATCTCGCGGCCGATACCGTGTCCGCCGTAGCCGTCGACGATGAACAGCTCGACGCCGAACTTCTCGGTGGCGCGTCCGGTCGCCTCCTCGAGTGCCCAGGAGATGTCGGTGAGCCGGTTGCCCGGCACCATGGCCTTGATCCCCTCGTGGAGGACGAATTCGGTGGCCTGGTTGAGTCGACGGGCGTCGTCCGACAGGGCTCCGTCGCCGCTGTCACCGCCGACCCCGAAGGTCCAGGCCGAGTCCCCGACCCAGCCGTCCAGGGTGGCGCCGCAGTCGATGGAGACCAGGTCGCCCTCCTTGAGCACGGTCTCGGTGTCCGGGATGCCGTGGACGATCATGTCGTTGACCGAGGAACACACACTGCCCGGGAACCCGCCGTAGCCCTTGAACGTCGGCACCGCTCCGGCGGAACGGATGACGTCCTCGGCGACGGCGTCGAGGTCCAGGGTGGACACCCCGGGCGCCGCGGCGTTCCGGACGGCCTGCAGAGCACGGCCGACGATCTCGCCGGCGGCCTGCATGGCGTCCAGTTCAGCCGGGGACTTGCCCGGGATGGTCTTGCGTGTCCTACGGAAACCCATGGATGTCTGCCAGCGGCTTTCTAGCGGTCCAGGGCGTCGAGGGTGGAGGACGAGATGTCCTCGACGGTGCCCTCTGCGTCGACGTTGATGATGATGTCGGAGTAGAAGTCGATCAGCGGGGCGGTCTCGTCCCGGTAGACCTGCAGGCGGGTGCGGATGGTCGCCTCGGTGTCGTCGCTGCGACCACGGGCCAGCATGCGCTCGACCACGACGTCCTCGGACACCTGGTAGTTCAGCACACCGTCCAGGGAGGTGTCCTTGTCGCCCAGGATCTCGCCCAGGATGCCGGCCTGCTCGACCGTGCGGGGGAAGCCGTCCAGCAGGAAGCCGTCGACGGCGTCGTCCTGCTCCAGGCGCTTACGCACCATGTCGGCGGTCACCGAGGTCGGGACCAGCTTGCCGGCGTCCATGTATTCCTGTGCCTGGCGACCGAGGTCGGTCTCCTTGGCGATGTTCTCGCGGAAGAGGTCACCCGTCGAGATGTGCGGGACCTTCAGCGCGTCAGCCAGGATGGCGGCCTGAGTGCCCTTGCCCGCACCGGGAGGGCCGAGGAGAACGAGTCTCATTTGAGGAATCCTTCGTAGTTGGCTTGCATGAGTTGTGATTCGATCTGTTTGACCGTGGTCAGTGCGACCGACACCATAATCAGGATAGCGGTACCACCGAATGCACCGAGACTTGAGGCCGCATCATCAGAGGCCAGGCCCATGGTGATCGCCACGTTCGGCAGGACGGCGATGAACGCCAGGTACACCGAACCGACCAGCAGAAGTCGGGTCATGACGTACCAGAGGTACTCACTGGTGGGACGTCCCGGACGGATGCCAGGGATGAATCCACCGTACTTCTTCATGTTCTCGGCCTGGTCGTTCGGGTCGTACTGGATCGACACGTAGAAGTAGGAGAAGAAGATGATCAGCAGCGCGAAGACGACGATGTACTTCCAGTCCGAGGGGTCGGAGAGCACGGTCATCACGTTGCGGTTCCACCAGTTGTCGTCCTGACCGGCGCTGCCGGACTGGATGATCTGGGTGATCAGGATCGGCACGGTGAGGATCGACGAGGCGAAGATCACCGGGATAACGCCGGCCTGGTTGACCTTCAGCGGCAGGTAGGTGGAGGTCTCGCCGTACTGGCGGCGGCCGACCATACGCTTGGCGTACTGCACCGGTATACGGCGCTGGCCCTGCTCGACGAAGATCACGCCGATGATGAGGACGAGCACGGCCACGACGACGCCGGCGAAGACGAAGCCGCCGGAGCTCTGCAGGATCTGCCCGCCCTGGGACGGGACCTGGGTGGCGATACCGGCGAAGATCAGCAGCGACATACCGTTGCCCACGCCACGGTCGGTGATGAGCTCACCGAACCACATCACCAGCACGGCACCGGCGGTCATGATGGTGACCATGGTGACCAGGCCGAAGATGCCGACGTCCTCGTGCAGGACGCGCACGTTCTGGCCGAGCAGCTGCTGCCGGTCGGCCAGGGCCACGATGCCGGCGGACTGGAGCAGCGCCAGCGCCACCGTGAGGTAGCGGGTGTACTCCGTCATCTTCGCCTGGCCGGACTGCCCCTCCTTCTTCAGCTGCTCGAAGCGCGGGATGACCACGGTCAGCAGCTGCACGATGATCGAGGCGGTGATGTACGGCATGATGCCGATCGCGAAGACCGACAGCTGGAGCAGCGCACCACCGGAGAAGAGGTTGATCAGCGTGTACATGCTGTTCTGTCCGTCTTCGGTGAGGGACCGGAGCTGCGAAGTGACCTCCGCGTAGTCCACACCCGGTGTCGGTATCTGCGCTCCGATCCGGTACAGCACGATCATCGCAAGAGTGAAGAGGATCTTCTTGCGTAGATCAGCATCCCGGAACGCCGAGAGCAAGGCGGTCACGTTTGCCTCCTGGTTCAGCGGACACGTTCCGGGTGCAGCACCCGGGGCCGGCCCCGCCGATGGTTTCTACTTGGGGGTATGTGTGGGGTCAGGTTATCCCGTCGCGGGCGACCGTGTGACGGACGATCGCCCACAACGGGGAACAGACAACTGTACAAGGATAGCAGGACCCGATCGGTAGGCTACACTTCCGGCCCTGCCGACGCAGAGTTGTCCGCGTATACACAGAAACCCCGTGCTCCGCGCCGAGAAACTCGACGGGTGCACGGGGTTGTCCGTGTGATGATCCTTAGGCGGACTCGGCGACGGAGCCGCCGGCAGCCTCGATCTTCTCCTTGGCGGACTTGGAGAACTTCTGCGCGGACACGTTGAGTGCCACGGAGATCTCGCCGTCGCCCAGGACCTTGACCGGCTGGTTGGCGCGGACCAGGCCCGCGGCAACGATGTCGGCCACGGTCACGTCGCCACCCTTGGGGAAGGCGGTGGCCAGCTCGTCGACGTTGACGACCTGGAACACGACCTTCGCCGGGTTCTTGAAGCCCTTCAGCTTCGGCAGGCGCATCTGGAGCGGCATCTGGCCACCC
>DXGC01000062.1 GCA_019114135.1 Candidatus Corynebacterium avicola | reverse complement strand
CGGTGGCCATCGTGGGTCTGCCTTTCGAGGATTCTTGGTCGTTGATTCGAAAGGTACTGCGGTGGCCGCCGTTGTCTTCACACCGGGGTCACCGCGGGGCGGGGGTTACACCACTCACCGGGACACAACCTCAGGAAAGTGGTCGCCCTGGCAGAACCCTCGATTAACACCATCCTGGCACGAGACAAGGAGTTCGGGTGGACCTCCAACTTCGATGGGTTCCATGCGACTCGTCGGCCTGATGACATTCCCCTGCACTACATCAAGTCGATGAAGCGTAGGACGGGATACATCTCCCGAGACGAAGTCACCAAGAGCCCGGAACTGATCGACACCTGGAAGCTTCTTGTCCCCGGCGTGGGTTCGGGCCGAGAGCGGGAGAAGACTGGGGTAGACATCGTCCTAGGTCCGTCATTGATAGCCTCCGCTCCGTCCGTGTGCACCCAATCCTTCCTCTTCTTCCACGCCGACACCGAAGAAGAAATCCAGAGCATCCGCTCCTACTATTCGACCAAGTTCTTCCGGTTCCTTGTCTCCCTGCGAAAGATGACGCAACATGCAACTCATTCCACCTACCAGTGGGCTCCAATTCAGGCGTGGGACCGGGAGTGGACGGATGCTGACCTCTACGAGAAGTACGGACTTACCGATGACGAGATCAACTTCATCGAGTCCAGGATTCGACCAATGGAGTTGAACAATGAGTAGAACCGACACCGAAATATTCCCCACCAAGCCAAAGGCACGCCTGCGCATCTACGCTTGGACACCGGATGATCCACCTGCCGACTATGTAGGCCTGATCAAGGTCGGACAGACCACCAAAACGGACGTCAACGAACGCATCCGCGAATCCCAGGGTCAGATGCAACAGCCCTATACCCTGCATGTCGATGAACCGGCCGAGCGTGAGGATGGGAGCATCTTCCGGGACTCGGACGTCCGCCGCCGTCTGGCCGACAAGGGTTTCCAGAACCCGATCTTCGGATCCGCCAGGGAATGGATGCGCTGCACTCCAGACGACGTGCGTACAGCGATCACGGAACTGCGCACCGGTGCCGAACTGTCGGGTAGCCACCATGAAACCTTCAAAATGCGCCCCGAACAGTCTGAAGCCGTGGAGAAGACCGCAGCCTACTATCGTTCGATCTGGGCAGAGGACGGGGATAAAACACCCAGGTTCCTGTGGAATGCGAAAATGCGGTTCGGTAAGACCTTCGCCGCCTACCAGCTCGCCAAGAAGTTGGGCGCCAGCAAAATCCTGGTTGTCACCTTCAAACCCGCTGTCGAGGATGCATGGCGTACCGACCTCGAATCCCACGCGGACTTCGACGGGTGGCAGTATCTGTCAAAAAAGACAGGAGGCGCTCCCGACAGCATGGACAGAGACCATCCCCTCGTCTATTTCGGCTCGTTTCAGGACCTACTGGGCAAGGACTCGAAAACGAGCCAGATCAAGGAAAAGAACGAGTGGGTCCACGCCATGAACTGGGACTTGGTGATCTTCGACGAGTACCACTTCGGCGCTTGGAAGGAATCCGCCAAAGAGCTTTTTGAGGGTGAGGATGAAACCGTCGCCAAGAAGGAGGTCGCGGCCGAGTACCACTCCGGACTTGACACATTCGATGAACGCCTCGGAGAACTGAGCAACAACGAAGATGAGTTCCTCCCGATCACGACGCAGGCGTACCTGTATCTATCCGGCACGCCCTTCAAGGCCCTGGCCTCCGGTGAGTTCATCGAGGAACAGATCTTCAACTGGACCTACACTGATGAGCAGCGTGCCAAGGCAAGGTATGCGACCGAGCATCCCGATGAGTGGAACCCCTACGAAGCGTTACCCGAGATGCGCCTGTTCACCTACCAGATGCCCGATGAACTGGTGGCGGTCGCCAACCAAGGCGAATTCGACGAGTTCGATCTCAACGCCTTCTTCACTGCCGAAGGAACCGGCGATGAGGCAGAGTTTACACACAAGACCGATGTACAGAAATGGCTGGACATCATCCGTGGCGCCCACCTCCCCACCCAATTGGACTCCATGCGAACGGGCACTCGGCCCCCTTTTCCTTATTCAGATGCCCGGCTCCTCCCCTACCTACAGCACTCCTTCTGGTTCCTGCCGACCGTCGCCTCCTGCCAGGCCATGAAAAACCTGTTGGCAGAACGCCAGAATACCTTCTGGCACGACTACACCATCCTGAGCATCGCCGGCCCGGACGCCGGGATCGGTCTGGATGCTCTCCCACCCGTGCGCGAGGCAATCGGAGACGGAAAAGACTCTAAGACAATCACCCTCTCGTGCGGCAAGCTCACTACGGGCGTGACTGTGAAGCAGTGGTCGTCGATCCTCATGTTGCGCAACCTGAACTCACCAGAGACTTACTTCCAGTCTGCATTCCGTGTCCAGTCTCCCTGGTCAATCAAGAATCCCGACGGTAACAACCCCAGTGAAGAGCTGGTCCTCAAGCCCGCCGGTTTCGTCTTCGACTTCGCGCCCACCCGTGCTCTCCGGCAGATCTCCGACTACGGCATCGGTCTGACACCAGAAGCCTCGAATCCGGAGCACGCGGTGGAGGACCTAGTGCAGTTCCTTCCCGTCTTGGCCTACGACGGGTCCAACATGACCCAGGTCGATGCGGGAGGAATCCTCGACATTGCCATGTCTGGAACTTCGGCCACTCTTCTGGCCCGCAAGTGGGAGTCTGCGATACTTGTCAACGTCGACAACGACACCCTTCGCCGCATCATGGGGGACGATACCGCCATGAATGCCATCATGAACATCGAGGGGTTCCGTGCGCTCGGATCCTCGGTCTTCGAGACTGTCGTCAACAAGTCTGAGCACGTCAAGGCTGCCCGCAAGGAGCGTGGTCAGAACCTATCAGCGAAAGAGAAAAAGGAACTCACGGCAGAGCAGAAGGAGTACAAGAACAAACGGAAACTGATCCAGGAGAACCTGATCAAGTTCGCCACCCGTATTCCTGCTTTCATGTACCTCACTGACTTCCGAGAGAACACCCTGCGGGATGTGATTACCAAGCTGGAACCTGATCTATTCAAGGCTGTCACCGGCCTCACCGTCGCTGATTTCAATCTGCTAGTAAAACTCCGGGTCTTCAATGACACCCAGATGAACCAGGCCGTCTTCGCGTTCCGCCGGTACGAGGACGCATCCCTGTCCTACACCGGCATCGCCTCTCACGATGGCCTGCGACGCTACGGACTATACGACACCGTCATTGCAGCAGATCCCGTTGTCGATGTCGGGCCCGGTAACGAAACTACCGTGACCTACTCCCCCACGCAGATGGACAGCACAACATCATCAGTCGATGGTCATGCGCACTCTAAACACACTGGCTTCACTTCCTAATCTATTGTCGTTAAGAAGCTAGGTCCGCGCGCAGGCGTCAGAGGTTCTCCGGACCCATCTTTGGCCAGCTTCCCCTGGGGCCGGACCTCACTTCCGCTACACTGACCACCATGCGTGCCCAGTCCGTCGCCTCCGCCCTGCGGCATGCCGTCTCCGCTGGCGAGTACGCCCCCGGTGAGAAACTCAACGAGGTCGCCGTCGCCGAGAAGCTGGGGGTAGCACGCAACACGCTGCGTGAATGCTTCGCCACCCTCGCCGCCGACGGCATCGTCGACCGCATCCCCAACCGCGGGGTGTTCATCGCCTCCCCCACCGCCGAGGACATCCTCAGCCTGTTCCGGGCACGCGCCGTGGTCGAACCCGGCGCGGTGCTGTGGGGAAGCGGGTTGGACGTCGACGCCCTCGACCGGATCGTGACCGAAGCCGAATCGGCGGAGTCGGTGGAGTCGGCAGAGATTGCGCTGGCGAACCAGGAGTTCCACCGGACACTCGTCGCCGCCGCCGGGTCCGGAGTGCTCGATGAGGAGATGGACCGGCTGCTCGCGCGTATGCGCCTGGTGTTCCTCACCGTTGAGCGGGTCCGGCCGAACCTGCACGAAGATTTCGTGGCGGTGAACCGTCAGATAGTGACCCTGCTGCAGGCCGACGACCGGGCCGGTGCGGCATCAGTTCTACGAACGTCACTGGTGGAGACCGGCGAATCCCTGGCGGCCACCGTGCCGGAGTGAGGGTCCGTCCCGCATCAACCAGCTTCCACCTCGCCCCGTCATCGGTGTGTACACAGCGTCATCGAAGAATGACGTTCAGGTGCCTGGGAGCGACACACTGCAATGACGCTGTGCCTTCTCCGATGACGCACCTGCGCGGGCCATCCCCTTCCCCACCCCAGACATGCGAAGGCCTCGGGGCCAGTCGTCCGGCTGGCAACCTGGGGTCTTCTTCCTAACCCATCGTAACGGGCGGCAATAAACCCAGATTAGCAATCTCCTCTGCCGATCCGGAATGGTCAGCGCAAGACCCCGGCGTCCCCGGACTCCAGGAAGCGCAGGACGCCGTCGCGGTACGGAGCGATGTCCATCCCTGCCGACGCCAGCCACTCCTCCGAGAAGTACTTGTCGAGGTAGCGCTCGCCGGAGTCGCAGATCAACGAGACCACACTGCCCTGCTCACCTGACTCCACCATCTCCGCGACGATCCGCAGCGCCGCCCACAGACCGGTACCGGTGGACCCTCCGGCCCGGATGCCGGTGACCTGCTCCAGGGCGTGGACGGTGCCGATCGCCGCAGCGTCCGGCACGCTCATCATCCGGTCGACGACCCCGCCGCTGAAGCTGGGTTCCACGCGCTGGCGTCCGATGCCCTCGATCCGCGACGGGGCGTCGGTGACCACCGAAGCGTCCGACGCCGACCAGCCGGGGAAGAACGCGGAGTTCTCCGGGTCGGCGACGCACAGGCCGGTCATCCGCCCGGTGTAGCGCACGTAGCGTCCCAGCGTGGAGGACGTTCCGCCGGTGCCGGCGGTGGCCACGATCCACGTCGGGTCCGGGAAACGCTCCATCTCCATCTGGCGGAAGATCGACTCGGCGATGTTGTTGTTCCCGCGCCAGTCCGTGGCCCGCTCGGCGTAGGTGAACTGGTCCATGTAGTGCCCGCCGGTCTCCTCGGCGATCTGCGCGGCCACCTCGTACACCGCCGACGGGTCATCGACGAAGCGGACCTCCGCCCCGTAGGACCTGATCAGACGCACCTTCTCCGCACTGGTCGAGGCGGCGACGACGGTGATGAAAGGAACGCCGATCAGCCGGGCGAAGTACGCCTCGGAGATCGCCGTGGAACCGGAGGACGCCTCGACGACCGGTGCGTCCTGCCTGATCCAGCCGTTCGCCAGACCGTAGAGGAACAGCGAGCGGGCCAGCCGGTGCTTCAGCGAACCGGTCGGATGCGTCGTCTCGTCCTTGAGGTAGAGGTCCACGCCGAGGTGCCGCGGCAGTGGCACGGTGAGCAGGTGTGTGTCCGCCGAACGCTGCTGGTCGGCCTGCACCGTCCGGATCGCCTCGGCAACCCAGCGGCGGGCGTCGGCATCGTAGCGGTCGATGTCCCGGGTGGGCCCGGTAGCTGCAGCGTCTGTCATGGGTACCGATTCTAATTTAGGACGCTGCGATCGAGTCGCCGCAGAGGTGTCGTCACGGTGGCGACACCGTGTTCGAAGAGAGCCCCCAATCAGACTTGGCGGTGTCCGGACGGTGACTAGACTGTCCACATCACTTTTGTTTCACCACACACCGGGGAGAGCCCATGACCGACAACGCCGGAGCGTCCGGAGAACTCCAGCTGATCAAGGACGATGAGGGCCTCGCCGTCATCGGCGAAGCTTCACTGGTGGAGGCGTTCTGCGGATCCCTGGACCTGACGGACAAGACCCCGGTGCGGAACCTGGGGACCCGCCTCTCCGGAGCGTCCGGACTGGCGGCAGTCGGACAGCAATACGTGGAGACCTCGGGCCGGTGGCTGAAGCTCACCGATGAGTCTTTTGCCGCGCTCAAGACCGCGTCGATGACACAGAGCAAGACCACCGGGAATTTCTTTGCGATCCTGCGCTCCCCGGACGGCAAGATCACCAAAAACCTGCAGTTCCTGGAGAACCCGGGGAAGGGGATCGCCGGCATCGCCAGCCCCGCTGCTCTGGCGGCTGCAGCGTCCATGCTCAACCAGATGGCCATGCAGCAGACCATCGACGAGATCAAGGACTACCTCGACGTCATCGACCGGAAGGTCGACGACATCCTCCGGAACCAGACCATCGACATCGTCTCGAAGATGTACGGGGTCGGCGACCTCATCGACGAAGCTTTCATCGTCCGGGACTCCGTCGGACACGTGTCCGGAACAACCTGGTCGAAGGTACAGAATTCCGCAAGTATCCTCTCTTCCACCCAGCGCTACGCACTGCAGCAGCTCTCCGACCTCACCGACCGCATCGAGGCCGAGAGCGACCTCGGTGACCTCGCGAAGATCATCGCTGAAGCGGACCAGGAGATCAAGGACTGGCTGGTGGTTTTGGCCCGCTGCCTGCAGTTGCGCGAGGAGGTCGACAGCCTGGAGCTCGACCGAGTGGCGGAGACCGAACCCCAAAACCTCGAGTCCCACCGGCAGGGGCTGCAGTCGGCCCGGGAGAGCCGGTGGATGAAGGTCGGGAACGTACTGTCCGGACTGCTAGCGCGGATCAACGACGCTTCACGGCGGGCGAACAGCAAGGTCCTGCTGCATCCCATCCCTGCGGGCCGGGTCGTCCGTTCCGGTAACCATCTCTCCTCGAGTGTCGTCACATTTCAGGAGCACATCGGGTTGACCGGTGAGCACCGCCAGATCAGGGCCCGCCGGTGGCTCTCCGCCGCCGGTGACGCCAAGGACGCCGTCGTCGATGGCGCCGGCACTGCGAAGGACGCCGTCATCGGTGGCGCGGTCAACGCAGGCAGTCGGTTGGCCCGCGGGTTCAGGGCCTTCAAGGACGCAGTGAAGGAAGACCCCTCGGCCGCGAAGACAGGGAAGAAGGAGTTGGAGAGCGAAGATCATCGCCCCGAGCTCAATGCGCCGTCAGACGATAACACCGTCGCCGACGCATCCCAGCCGACCAGCTGACACTCAGAACCTCTGCATCCACTCCGCGTCGTCGGACACCCGGCGGCGCCAGACGTCGGGGACGCCGATGATGTGCTCGGACAGGTAGGAGCGGAACACGTGGCCGGGGGCGCAGCCGTCGAAGAACGCGGCGACGTCTTC
The DNA here is from genome assembly GCA_019114135.1 of Candidatus Corynebacterium avicola. Taxonomy (GTDB): domain Bacteria; phylum Actinomycetota; class Actinomycetes; order Mycobacteriales; family Mycobacteriaceae; genus Corynebacterium; species Corynebacterium avicola. The sequence continues at coordinate 7,956 of DXGC01000062.1, read as the reverse complement.
GGCCGAGGTAGCGCGGGTGTCCTCCGAGGCCACCGACACGAGGGTCGGCACCTCGCCCAGTGACGGAGCGTCCTGCTCGAGGGCGGGCGTGATCCGCGGGGTCATCGCCAGCAGGAAAGCGGCGTCCTCGACGACGTCGCGGGCGAGGCCGAAGCCCGAACCGAAGGTGACCAGTCCGACCCGGTCCGCCGATGCGGGCGCGGTAGCGGAAGCAGACGCATCCCCGACCAGCTCCCCGGCGCGTTCCTGCACCTCGCGGAACGCACCCGCCACGGCAGCGCGGGTCGCCTCCTCGGACGCGTTCGCGCCGTACCCCGGCAACGGGTACACCAGGTCGACGACCGTCACCCCGGACTTCTCCGCCAGCGCGGCGAACAGTGGCAGCCACAGCTGGTCATGGGCCTCTGCGTCGCCGAACCAACCAGGCCCGCCGTGCAGGCTCACCGCCACCGCCCCGGTCGGCGAAGAGGGACGCAGCAGCGTCCCGGACAGACCTGCCACGGTGACCGCCGAAGCGTCCGGCCCGGTCTTCAGGAAAGCCGAGGTCGGCATCGCGTGGTCCAGTCCGGCTCCCAGCACCAGCAGGCTGCAGTGGGTGATCAGGTCGGGCACCCGGGCCCACATCCGCTCGGTGGCGTCCTTCAGTTCGGTCAGTTCCGACCCCGTGACGCCCGCTCCCTCGTCGGTGGTCAACGAGCGCCAGATCTCCGGGTAGCTGTCCTCGAAGTAGTTCAGCAGCTGGGTCAGCTGGGCACGCGGGCTGATGCCCTCCTTACCGGCCTGGGCATCCACCGGATGTCCCTTCGGCAGGTCGGCAGGGTCGGTCTGCTGCAGGGCAATGGTCTGGTCGGGGTGGATCCCGGTCGCGGTGATCGGCTGGGTGCTCATGGCCCCATAGTATGGCGACATGGCTGACAACGAATACACCGCCCGCCCGGCGAACCGCGTCGCTGGCATCGGCCCCACCATCTTCGCCACGATCACCGCCGAAGCCGTCCGAACCGGGGCGGCGAACCTCGGCCAGGGTTTTCCCGACGAGGACGGCCCGGCCGAGATGCTCGAACGCGCCGCCGCCGAGATCACCGGCGGCAACAACCAGTACGGTCCCGGCCCCGGACTGCCCGAACTGCGCCAGGCGATCGCCGCCGACCGTGCGCGCCGGCTGGACCACCATTTCGACGCCGGGGAGGTGATCGTCACCGTCGGCGCGACCGAGGGCATCGCGGCGTCCGTCCTGGGACTCGTGGACCCGGGCCGCGAGGTCGTCGTCCTGGAACCCACCTACGACGCCTACACCGCCGCGATCGGCCTCGCGGGTGCAACGGCGCGCCCCGTCCGGCTGCTGCTGGAACCGGACGCCGGCGGCGTGCGCCGTTGGCGGCTTGACCGCGCGGCCTTCGCCGCGGCGGTGCAGGACGCCCCGGCGGCCGTTCTGCTGAACTCTCCCCACAACCCGACCGGCACGGTGCTGGAGCGCGAGGACCTGGAGTTCATCGCCGACTGCGTGCGGGGCACGGACGTGGTGGTGATCTGCGACGAGGTCTACGAGCGCCTCGCCTTCGACCGTCCGCACATCCCCTTCGCCACCCTGGACGGGATGGCCGGGCAGACCGTCACCCTGTCGAGTGCGGCGAAAAGCTTCAACGTCACCGGTTGGAAGACCGGCTGGGCGATCGGACCATCCCACCTGCTGAAGCCGGTGACCGCAGCGAAGCAGTTCCTGTCCTACGTCGGTGTGACACCGCTGCAGCCAGCGGTCGCCTGGGCGCTGGGGCACGCCGACGACTGGTCGCGGGAGTGGACGGATACCTTGTCACGGCGCCGTGACACCCTGGTCGCGGCGCTGGAGGACGCCGGGCTGGAGGTGCTCGGCAGCGACGGGACGTACTTCCTGATCACCGACATCGCGCCGCTGGGGTTGAGCAGTGGCGAGGAGACCGAGGGCGACAGAGCCGCACCGATGTCCGGTGCGGAGTTCTGCCGCCGCCTGCCCGCCGCAGTGGGGGTGGCGGCGATCCCGGTGAGCGCCTTCGTCACCCCGGACGCCGCCGCCGACCCGGACGACCCCACGCACACCCTGGTGCGCTGGACATTCTGCAAGGACGACGCCACGTTGGACACCGCCATCCAGCGGCTGCAGCGGGACCTGGGGACAGCCTTCGGAGGGGGCGGATAAGGATTGAATGAACCGCTCGGTCTAGTATTGCCATAGATAAGTTCGACCATCAAGGAAGCACCATGCCCCAGAAGATCCGCACCTCCCACGTGGGCTCCCTGCCCCGCACCCCCGAGCTGCTCGAGGCCTACGCCCGCGTCACTGCCGGGGACCTGGACCGCGAGGAATTCAACGAGATCCTCCAGTCCTCCGTCGACGACGTCGTCCGTCGCCAGCTCGACCTCGGCCTCGACATCGTCAACGACGGCGAGTTCGGCCACCTCTCCTCCGGCGCCATCGACTTCGGCGCCTGGTGGAGCTACATCTTCCCCCGTCTCTCCGGCCTGGAACTCGTCGACGAGGAGGAGCCCGCTGTTCGCTCCACCCCGGGGAACATCCAGTTGACCAGTTTCCCGGACCGCCGCGACTGGACTCAGTTCCGTGACGCCTACCAAGACCCGGAGTCCGGCGTCCTCGGCGGAAAGCCCGGCGGCTTCGCCCACCCTGCCATCACCGGTGAACTGTCCTACACCGGCCAGGACGCCGTAGCCGCCGATGTCACCGGCCTGACGAACGCCCTCGGCAAGGTGGGCCATCCCGCTGAGGACGCCTTCGTCGCCGCCGTCTCCCCCGGCTCCGGCGCCCGCCTGCTCAACAAGTTCTACGACACCGAGGACGAACTGCTCGACGCCGCCGCCCGCGCCCTCAACGAGGAGTACCGGACCATCGCCGACGCCGGCTTCACCGTGCAGATCGACGCCCCGGACCTCGCTGAGGCCTGGGACCAGATCAATCCGGAGCCGTCCATCTCCGACTACCAGGCCTGGATCGGCAAGCGCATCGACGCCATCAACACCGCGCTCGACGGTGTCCCGCGTGAGCAGGCCCGCCTGCACATCTGCTGGGGTTCCTGGCACGGCCCGCACACCACCGACGTGCCCTTCGGCGCCATCGTCGACGAGTGCCTGCGCGCCAACGTCTCCGGCCTGACCTTCGAAGGCGCCAGCCCCCGGCACGGTCACGAGTGGAGGGTCTGGTCCGAGCACCAGCTGCCGGAGAACACCCTGATCTACCCGGGCGTGGTCTGCCACTCCACCAATGTTGTCGAGCACCCGCGGCTCGTCGCCGACCGGATCCTGCAGTACGCCGACCTGGTCGGCCCGGAGAACGTCATCGCCTCCACCGACTGCGGCCTGGGCGGACGCCTGCACCCCCAGATCGCCTGGGCAAAGCTGCAGTCCCTCGTCGAGGGCGCGGAACTCGCCACGCGCGAAGTCAACGGCAACTAGAAAACCAGAACCTAAGAACCGGAGTACCAGAGATCATGGTCAACAAGATCCGCACCACCCACGTGGGCTCCCTGCCCCGCACCCCCGAACTGCTGGAGGCCAACAACCGTTTCAGCGCCGGGGACATCACCCGCGAGGAGTTCCTCGGGATCCTCCAGAACAGCGTCGACGAGGTCGTCCGCCGCCAGCACGAGCTCGGCCTCGACATCATCAACGAGGGCGAGTACGGCCACATCACCTCCGGTGCCGTGGACTACGGCGCCTGGTGGAACTACACCTTCACCCGCCTGGGCGGACTGACCATGACCGACACCGACCGCTGGGCCAGCGCCGAGGTCGTTCGTTCCACCCCCGGCAACATCAAGCTGACCAGCTTCCCGGACCGCCGTGACCGCGCCGCCTTCAGCGAGGCCTACGACGACCCGGAGTCCGGCATCTTCACCGGCCGTGCGAAGGTCGCGAACCCCGAGTTCACCGGTGAGGTCACCTACATCGGGCAGGACCAGGTCGACACTGATGTCGACCTGCTCACCAAGGCCCTGGACAAGGCCGGGCACGACCGCAGCGACGCCTTCGTCGCCGCCATCGCCCCGGGGTCGGCCGCCCGTCTGACCAACAAGTACTACGACACCGACGAGGAGCTCGTCCGCGCCTGCGGCGCGGCCCTGTCGCACGAGTACAAGGCCATCACCGACGCCGGCTTCACCGTCCAGTTCGACGCCCCGGACCTCGCCGAGGCCTGGGACCAGATCAACCCGGAGCCCACCGTCGCCGACTACCAGGCCTGGATCCGCCTGCGCATCGACGCCCTCAACGAGGCGATCAAGGATCTCCCGCGGGAGCAGACCCGCCTGCACATCTGCTGGGGTTCCTGGCACGGCCCGCACACCACCGACATCCCGATGGAGGACATCGTCGACGAGTGCCTGCGCGCCAACGTCGGCGGCCTGACCTTCGAGGGCTCCAGCCCCCGCCACTCCCACGAGTGGCGCGTCTGGCAGGAACGTGACCTCCCGGAGAACACCCTGATCTACCCGGGCGTCGTCTGCCACTCCACCAACATCGTGGAGCACCCGCGTACCGTGGCCGACCGCATCATCCAGTTCGCTGAGGCCGCCGGCCCGGAGAACGTCATCGCCTCCACCGACTGCGGCCTGGGCGGACGCCTGCACTCGCAGATCGCCTGGGCGAAGCTCGAGTCACTGGTCAAGGGCGCCGAAATCGCCTCCCGCGAGCTCTTCGGCCAGTAACTCTCCGAACACCCCGGACGGACTCCGTCCGGGGCTCAATTTCGTCGCGAAACCGGCGCAGGACGCACTCTCCGTACCGGCGTAGCATCATGGCAGCCCCGTGTTGTGCACGGGTAGGCTATCCTTTCAACGCCTGAATCGGTTCACTACCCCAGGCGCTGACACTGCTGACATTGAAAGGCCCCTCACATGCACCTCAGAGCCACTCGCTCGCGTATCACCCGCGCTGCCCGCACCACGACCGCGCTGATCGCTGCGGCGACGCTGTCCCTCGGCGTCGCCGCATGCTCCGACGACAGTGACGACTCCGCATCCTCCGACGACTCCTCGCTCGTCGAGACCGAGGGCGAGTTCCCTCAGACGGTGAGCACCGCCTTCGGCGACGTCACCGTCGAAGAGCAGCCGCAGCGCGTGGTCGCGCTCGGCTGGGGTGACGCCGAGACCGCCCTGGCGCTCGGCGTCCAGCCCGTCGGCGCCTCCGACTGGGGTGGCTTCGGCGGCGAAGGACTCGGCCCCTGGATCGAGGAGAGCGGCTCCACCACCTACGAGAACGCGCCGGAGATCATCGACACCCGGGAGGTCGACTACGAGGCCGTCGCGGCGCTCGAGCCTGACCTCATCCTCGACGTGAAGAGCTCCGGCGACCAGGATCGTTACGACAAGCTCTCGGATATCGCCACCACCGTCGGCATTCCCGATGAGGATGCCGGCAGCTTCCTCACCGGTCCGGACGAGCAGACCACGAGCATCGCCACCGCCCTCGGCCTCCCCGAGAAGGGCGAGGAGCTCAACGAGGACCGCGCCGAGAAGTACGCCGAGATCTCCGAGGCTCACCCGGACTGGGAGGGCCAGACCGTGTCCGCGATCGGCGCCTCCGACACCTGGGGTGTCTTCCTGGAGGGCTCTGCCCGCGTCGATCCGTTCCTGAAGCTGGGCTTCACCCTTAACGAGAAGATCTCGGCGGCCGACCCCGGCCCCAACGGATTCTCCGTCTCCCTGTCCGACGAGAACCTCAGCGACGCCGACTCCGATGTCGTCCTGGCGTTCCCGATCGGCAAGGACGCCGAGGAGATCGAGTCGAACTCCGCTTGGCAGCGCCTCGAGGCCACCAAGGACGGACGGTCCTTCGTGGTTCCGGACGAGGTCTCCTCCGCGATCTCCCTGGGAAGCCCCCAGGCCTACGAGTACGCACTGGACGAGCTCGTGGGTCTGCTCGAGGAGCACACCTCCTAGAGCTCTTCGCGGCTCAGAGCTCCCGGAGGTAGAGCAGCATCCGGAAGTCCCGCGTCCCGTCCCCCACCTCCGACGTGGCGTCCACGATGTTGGTGAATCCATGCCGCTCGTAGAAGCGGCGGGTGTCGGTGTCCATCTCGTCGACACCGATGTGCACCTCCTCGGAACCGCGGTCCTGTGCGCAGGCGACGACGGCGTCCAGTAGTCGGGTGCCGATTCCCCGGTCCCGCAGGCCCGGCAGGACGTACAACTCCTCGAGCTGCACCAGGGGGCCGTCGAAGTACGGGGTGGAGCGCAGGCTGACCAGGGCGAAACCGGTCGCCTCTCCCCGGTCGTCCTCGGAGAGGAAGGCCTCCGTGTCCTCGCCCGACAGCAAGCCCCGGAACCGGGACGCGAACTCCGCCGCGCCTGGTGTGGGGGTCCCGAACTCGGTGTTGAAGTCGTAGAGGAGCCGACCGAGGGTGACGGCGTCCTCCACGGTGGCGGGGCGGACCGCATCCGGCCTGGTGGTGTTCATGCACTCCAGGCTAGACACGTCCTACTCCCACCGGAACAGGGCCGCGGCGATGCCACCGCCGATCACCGTGGTCGCCCCGAGGCTCACCCAGTTCTCCCAGGCAACCGACTCACCGATCCAGCACGAGTGCATCGCCTCCACCGAGGCCCCGAACGGTAGCCAGGAGCCGACGGTCTGCATGACCTCCGGGAAGTTCTCCATCGAGCCGAACATCCCTCCGAGTGCGGCGATCGCGAAGAAGAAGACCAAGCCGATAGCCACGGACGAATTGGGGGTCGGGGCGATCGACGCCACGACCATCCCCAGTCCATACATCGCGGCGAAGGTGGCGAGCAGGACCAGGAGAGCCATCAACGCATTGTCGGGGAGGCCGACGTCCCAGACGATCGCCGCGACCAGGAAGGCGACGGCAATGCCGATCATCACCTGGATCACACTGACCACCATCTGCGCGATCAGCACCATGGCCGGGGACGCCGGAGTGACGGCCAGGCGGCGCAGAATCCGGGTCTTACGGTAGGTCGCCAGGAAGCTCGGCATGTTGATCACCGCGATCGTGGCGATGACCATGGCAAACACCACCGGGAGCACGTGGGCCTCGAGGACGGAGTGCCCGGTCTCGATCGTTTCGCCGGACATCGACGGTGCCTGCATCACCATGATCAGCAAAGGCATCCCCAGCGGGATGACCAATCCGGCGGTGTCGCGGACAACCATCTTGGCCTCGGCGACGATGAGCTTCAGCCAGGCACCTGCCCCGGGTCTCTGGACGGTGAGCATGTCGGGGTGGAACGGTTGTGTAGTCGTGTGCGAGGTCATGTCGGATCTCCTTCGTCTCAGTCGCCTCAGTCGTCTCAGTCGTCGTACTCGTTGTCACCGGCCGAACCCGGCTCCTGCCCGGTGAGAGCGACGAACGCCTCCTCGAGGTTCGCGACCCCGGCCTGGGTAGACAGTTCCGCCGGCGTTCCCTCGGCGATCACGCGACCGGAGTCGATCAACACGACACGGTCGCATAGCTTCTCGACCTCGTCCATCGCGTGACTGACGAGGATGACCGTCTGGCTCTCGAGGGACTCGATCATCGACCAGATGCGGCGACGCGCGCGGGGGTCCAGACCCGTGGTCAACTCGTCGAGAATGATGACCTGCGGTCGTCCCACCATCGCCAGTGCAACCGACAGACGTTGCGCTTGGCCGCCGGAGAGGTTCTCGAACCGGGTGTCCGCCTTGGTGGTCAGCTCGACCATGTCCATGGCCTCGGCCACGGTCAGCGGGTTCGGGTAGAAGCTCGCGTACAGGCTGAGGATCTCCCGGACGGTCAGGGCATTGTGCAGGTCCGCGCTCTGCAGCTGGACCCCCAGGATCTGGCGGAGTTTCGCGGGGTTGTGTCCCGGTGAGTGGTGTAACCCCCGCCCCGCGGTGACCCCGGTGTGAAGACAACGGCGGCCACCGCAGTACCTTTCGAATCAACGACCAAGAATCCTCGAAAGGCAGACCCACGATGGCCACCGG
>DXGC01000061.1 GCA_019114135.1 Candidatus Corynebacterium avicola | reverse complement strand
ATCCCCACCGACTCCGCGACGGAAGACCAGAAGCGCCGCTACGAGGCCTACGTCCAGCACCGCAAGGACGTCGGGGTGGGACGCATCCAGGCTTTCGGCCCGAAGAAGATGATCACCGCCCCCGACCTCATCGGCACCTCCGAGCAGATCGCCGAGCAGCTGAACAGCCTCTCAGCCTTCCAGGTAATCGACGAGGTCGCCTTCGCCCTGCCCTTCGACTTCGAACGGGACGACTACCACCAGATCCTCGGCGACATCGCCGGCTCCCTCGCGCCGAAGCTCGGCTGGTCGCCCCGCGGGTAGGGTCGCGTAGGATCGCGGAGGCCATGCAACGACTCGACCACCTCCTCAGAGACCTCGACGGCTCCGGCTACGGCGGATACAAGCGCCTGCGCGGCAGCCACACCCTGCACACACCGTCCGGTGAGCCAGTGCGGCTGACCGTCGACAAGGTCCAGGCCGACCCCTTCGCCCCGCCGTCGCTGATCCAGGTCAGCGTGCCCCTCGCCGCGACCGGTGTCGACCCGTCCCTGTCGGACGGATCGACGGTCCCCCTGCGCGACCACCTCACCCGTCGCCTCGCCGACGCCATCGCCGCGGCGAATCCGCGGGGCGGGAAGTCCGCTGGCTTCCTCGCCGTCGACGCTCCCGGCCAGCAGGTCCTGGACCGTGCGAGCGTGGTGGTTGACCAGGATGAGATGCACGTCCGCCTGCAGGCCGCACTTCCCGCCCAGGGCCGTCGCATTCGCGGCCGCGCCGCATCCACCCTGCTGTGCGACATCCTCCCCGAGGTCGTCCAGGACGCCCTGCTCGATCTCTCCTCGACCGACCACGACCGCCTGGCCGCCGCCGTGGAACTCTTCCGGGACCAGGAGTTCCTCCGCGCCCACCTGCGCGACGCCGGCCTCGTCGGCTTCCTCTCCGACGGCTCCGTCCTGCCCCGTGCGGCCGGGAACTCGCAGCGTCCCCTGACGAAGGCGGTACCGCTGACCTCGCCGGACTCCCTGCGCCACGAGGTCACCCTGCCGTCGGCACGCACCCTCACCGGCCTCGGTGTACCGCGCGGGGTGACTCTCATCGTCGGCGGTGGCTACCACGGTAAATCCACGCTGCTCAAGGCGCTGGAACTGGGAATCTACAACCACGTCGCCGGAGACGGCCGCGAGTTCGTCGTCACAGACCCGACCGCGGTGTCCCTCCGTGCCGAGGACGGACGTCCGGTGTCCGACGTCGACATCTCCGCCTTCCTCCACGACCTCCCCGGAGGCACGGACACCGCCAGCTTCTCCACCACCAACGCCTCCGGCTCGACCTCCCAAGCGGCGGGCCTGGTCGAAGCCCTCGACGACGGGGCCGGCACGCTGCTCATCGACGAGGACACCTCGGCGACGAACTTCATGATCCGTGACGACCGGATGCGGAAACTGGTGCCCTCGGCCAAGGAACCAATCACCCCGCTGGTCGACCGGGTGCGCTCACTGTGGGAGGACCACGGTGTGTCCACGGTGTTGGTCGCCGGCGGGTCGGGGATGTTCATCGACGTCGCCGACACGGTGATCATGTTGGACGCCTACCGTCCCGTCGACGTCACCGACCGTGCCCGGGAGCTGGCCGGAACCGGCCCCGCTCCCGACAGTGCCCCCTTTACCATGCCTGCCCCGCAGGTCCCGCCGGCCACCCGGTTCCTCTCCGAGGGGCGTGGAAAGAAAGGTCCCCGTCCACCGCAGGCCAAGGGCCTGCACAGCATCCGCGTCGGCGACTCGGAGATCGATCTGTCGGCCTGCAGTCAGCTGGTCGATTCCTCCCAGACATCGACCATCGCCGCGGCACTGGCGCGTGTCGAGCTCGACGGCTCGACGCCGCTGGGCGATGTCCTCCGCACGCTGCCTGACCTGGTGTCCCACCCGGGAAAACACCCCGGCCACCGGGCCGGGGTGCGCATCCACGATGTCGCCGCAGCGGTCCGACGCTATCGTCGGTGACATGACTACCCCGGCGCAGATCCGAAAGGCAGCACTGGCCCTCCCCGAGGTCGAGGAGACGGACGGTACGTTCGCGGTGCGCGGGACCGTCTTCGCGACGGTGACCGGTAAGGGGGCGTCCGCGACGCTGACGGTACTCCCCGACTCCACCACCTCCGCCCTCGCCGACATCAACGGGATGGAGTCGAACCACCTGGTCCGCCAGGCCTGGCTCGCCGCTGCCCCGGAGGAACTGTCCGCTCCACTGGTCGCCGCGGAGTCAGCGGTCGCCGGGGAGGTCGGTGACCTGCCGAAGGCCATCGGCAATCCCGCGACCAAAGCTCTGGTGGCCCACGGGATCACCTCACTGGATGACCTTTCCGGGTATTCCCTGGACGAGGTCGGCTCGTGGCACGGTGTCGGGGCGAAGGCGGTCGACATCCTGCGCGACGCATTGGGAAGAGAATGTTCATGACCTTGATCAGCGCCGATGAACTTGTCGCCCGCTTGAGCGACACAGTCGATACCGTCGTCCTCGACGTCCGGTGGACCTTGCAGAAGCCCGACGGACGCGAGGACTTCCTCGCCGGCCACATCCCCGGCGCCGTCTACGTCGACCTGGACTCCGAGCTCAGCGACCACAGCGTCCCCGACCGCGGCCGCCACCCGTTGCCCGGCGGTGCCGCAGTGCAGGACTCCTTGCGCCGCTGGGGTGTGGACGACGACAGCACGGTCGTCGTCTACGACGACTGGAACCGTGCCGGGTCGTCGCGCGCGTGGTGGGTCCTCCGGGCAGCCGGACTGCAGGACGTCCGGATCCTCGACGGAGGCTGGTCGACCTGGGCCGGGGAAGTAGAGACCGGGGACAACACCGCTGACCGGTGGGGAACCGCGACCGTCACCGTCCAGGACCTCTACCACGGCGCCCTACCGACCCTGACTGCGGACGCCTCCGGTGACCTTGCCGGCGGGGACGGCGGGACCCTCCTGGACGCCCGTGCCCCGGAGCGGTACCGCGGCGAGGTGGAGCCGGTGGATCCCGTCGCCGGCCACATCCCGGGAGCACAGAACCTCCCCTCGACCTCGGTGTTGAACGAGGACGGGACCTTCGTCGCACCGGACGAACTGCGCTCCCTCCTGGGGATCGATGGCGATGGCTCCGGTGCGTACTGCGGCTCCGGGGTCTCCGCCGCCGTCCTGGTGGCCGCGGCATCGACGGTCGGTGTGGACGTCGCCCTGTTCCCGGGATCCTGGTCGGAGTGGTCGGGCGCCTACCCCACGAATCGCGCGACCAGCGAACGGTAGGCCTCCACGGTCAGCCGCAGATCCTCAAGGTAGAGGTGCTCGTCGTGGCCGTGCAGCTGGGCGTTGGTCTCGGACAATGTCCGGTCCCGGTGGCTCAGCGCGAAACCGTAGCCCACTCCCCCGTGTCGGCAGGCGAATCGCAGGACCGCGCCACCGGTCGCGCCGAGAGTGCGGAAGTCCCGGGAGGTGTGCACGGTGATTCTCCTCTGTATTGCCGCGCACACCAGAATTGACCAAGTTGTCTACACAGCGAAGGCCCCGCAGGACCCGTTGACCGCCAGCGCGGTGAGCACGGGGGCGTAGCCGCGGGAGGTGGAGCGTCCCGACCACACCGCCGCGGCACCGCCGACACCAGCCCAGAAGCCGACGTCGGTCAGCTCACCCGCCTCGGACCGCGCGACGTAGTCAGTCAATCGCTCGACCAGCAATTCCTCCCAGCGCGGGTCCTCGTGCAGGCCGGCCTGGTCGGCGAGCAACAGTCGTCCCGCGACACCGTTCCGCAGTCCCGGAACGTCGAACCCGCCGACCGTCGGGTCGACGTAGTCCTCGCCATAGGACACCACCGAGTACAGCTCGGCGGTCAATGCCGCATTACCGGCGACGGCGAACTCCACACCGGGCAGTCCCCTGCTCCACGTCTGCGGTGCGCGGGTCGAGACACCCGGGCGTCCAGCCACCGGCGGCGGGGTCTGGTACCCGGAGATCCCCCTCCCGCCGTGGGCGATGACATCCTCGACGATCGTGCGGACGATGGTCACCGCGGCCGCCTGGTACCGCGGGCACGACGACCGCTGCGCCTTCTCACGCAACAGCGACAACACCCCGGCGAGCCCCATGCCGTAACCGAGGTCCCGGCCACCGAAACTGAGTTCCGGGCGTTCCTCGATCTCCTCGGGACGCAGCCCGGACGCCGGGGTCCAGAAACCACGCGGGAACTCCAGTGAGGACAGGTCGAGGAAGAGGTCGCAGATCCGGTCGGCCATCCGCTCGTCGCGTCCCGACCGCAGCAGCTGGAGGGCGACCCCGGCCAGTCCGGTGCCCACACCGAAGTCCCCCCGGTTCTCACCGCCGTTGGTGCGGATCTGGTGGATTCCTTCGTCCACCAGCCGGTTCACCTGGTGACTGACGGCCTCGACGAGCCCGGGCCGGGGACGCACATAGCCCTCGGACATGGTGAGCAGCATCCACAGTCCGGTGAGACCGTCGGTCAGTCCGACGTGGTCGATCCGTCGGGTGCGGATGACCTGCGCGAGCCCCTTGATCTGCTCGTCCAGCAGGTCGCGCCACCGCTCTTCATCGGTGGTCTGCAGCATCGCGAGCATGGTGAATCCGTCGCCCAACGCCCCCTTGTCACAGTCGAAGGGGTCGGACGCCGTGACCTTCCGGCGCTGTGGTGCGGAGAGGTCGCGGTAGAGGGCGTCGGTGAGTCCTTTGACCATTCACGCGCTCCGTCGTTCGTCGAGCATCCCGTAGGCGTCCTCGAGGACGCTGCGACTGCTGCCGTAGGGGGTGTCCGCGATGGCGGCGCGCAGACGGTCGGTGAGCTGCTCTGTGTAGCTGCCGGAGCCTTTGCCCCCGGGCCATCCGCCCAGCATCCACAACGCCGCCTCGAGGTTCCCCTCCGCCAGGTAGTCGAAGGCGAAATCGATGTCGAACTCCAGGTCGTCCTTGAGGACGACGGCCTTGCGGGAGCGGTCGTAGCTGATGTCGACGCCGGCGTCCTGGCACACCTTGAGCGGGTACCAGAGGGAGGAGCGGGAGCAGTAGCCGCCGTAGAGCGCGTCCTCGACGAGGATCTTCGGCAGGACGGGCCCTTCGTGGACCAGCAGGTACAGCAGTTCCACCGCGCGGGCACTGGTGATGGGGTGCCCGCCGATGCGGAGTGTCCCGGTGATGCAGACCCGGGTGGGGCCCGCGAACGGGAAGTGGGAGACAGAGGACATGACATCCAGATTCCCAGAACGGCACCCTGTTGAACATCGGTCAATGGGATGAAGTACGTCAGCTCTGATTCATCCGATCGGAGGAACAGCGCCAGATCAGTCCAGGTAGCGGGTCTCCAGCGCCCACACTGCCAGCCCGACACGGTCACGCACCTTCAGCTTGGCGATCAGCCGGGAGATGTAGGTCTTCACCGTCGTCTCCCCGATCACCAGGTCGGCGGCGATCTCCGCGTTGGTCAGGGCCCGCACCACGCCGCCGAGCACGTCGCGCTCCCTCCGGGTCAGCGGGGTGGACAGGTCGGACGGGGCGACCGCCCCGGGGATCGACAGTGCGCTCCTCGGCTTCGCGTACCCGGCCATGACCGTACCGATGACCTCCGGGGACAGTACCGCGCCGCCGCCGTGGAGACTCAGCACCGCCTGCACGAGTTCCTCGGCCTTGCAGCCCTTCACCAGGAATCCGCCGACGCCGATCTCCATCGCCCGGCGGACCACGTCCTCGTCACCGTAGGTGGTCAGCATGAGCACCCGGGTCTCCAGGCCGGCCTGGACGATCTGCTCGGCGGCGTCCAATCCGTCCCCGTCGGGCATGTACACGTCCAGCACCGCCACATCGGGACGGTGGGTGCGGGCCGCCTCGACTGCCTCCGGGCCGGAGGTCACCTGTGCGACCACCGTGATCTCCGGGTCGGCGTCGAGGATGCCGGCCAGGGCACTGAGGATCAGCGGCTGGTCATCAGCGACGATCACCCGGACCGGATCATTCCTGTCACTCTGCGGCATTCTCGCCTCCCTTCACGAACGGGATCCTACCGTCCACGATGAAGTGGTCCGCTCCGTCTCCGGACCAGTCCAGGTCCCCGCCCAGCTCCTCGACCCGTTCACGAAGTCCGGCCAGACCGGTCCCTGCCCCGGTGGACGCGGTACGGCGCGAGGGCGTCCCGCCCCAGCTCTCCACCCGGACGTGGAGCCGCAGCTGCGGGACGTCGTGTTCCACCGTGACGACGACACGGCTGTCCTGCCCCTGGTGGCGGACGACGTTGGTCAGCGCCTCACCGAGGATCCGGTACACGGTGAAGTGCACCTCCTCCGGTGCCATCTTCATCATCCGGACGCGCTCGCCACCCTGGGGTACATCAGGCGTCAGGTCCAGTCCGGCGTTCGCGAAGCCGTCCACCATGTCCTGGATGGCCGTGATGATGTCCTCCTTGCTCTGGAGGCCGATGTCGCCGTTGTCGCTGAGGTCGCTGAGCTCACCGACCTCCTCACTATTGCGCAGCGAGGCCAGCAGGGAACGCATCTCCGTCAACGCAGTACTGCTGATGTCCCGGATCCGGGTCAACGCCTCCGGGTCCCCGGTGGCGACACCGGCGGTGGCCTGGGCATTGATCACCGTCAGACTGCGCGACAGGGAGTCGTGCACCTCCCGCGACAACCGCTGCCGGTCCTCGCGCCCCATTTCACGGATCTGGTCCAGGCGCTGCTCCTCCCGGATGCGCTGGGACTGGCCCATGACGAAGATCGCAGCGTAGAACACGGCCTGCAGCAGCGCGATGGTGATACCCGTCCCACCGGAGAGGTCGGTCCAGTTGAACCACATCAGCGCGGTGGCCCCGGCCCACAGTAACGCCAGCCCCAGGGAGAAGGACGATGTCCAGGCCGGCTGCCCGTAACGGGCCGGGCCGTAGGTCGCCAGGGCGACCGCCATACCGAACGGCAGCAGGTCCCAGGGGTCCATTTCCCCGCCGGTGCCCCAGTTCAACCACACCAGCCACACGATCAGGACACCCCACACCCCGGCGGCGGACAGCCGTGGCGCCCGACGCCAGAAGGGCACGATCGCCGCCAGAGCAACCGCCAGGACCACGTTGACGATCAGATCCAGCAGACCTTCGCCGACGGAGAGGACCCCGGGGGTCGCAGAGAGGAGGACAACCGCCGGGAGCAACTTTTCATCCCAGTCCAGTCTCGGACGGATCGATCGGACGCGCATGGACACCGACAATACCCCAGGGGGCTATATTTTCGCTATCCTAACTACTGCGAACATCCAGGTCAGCCAATGGACATCGTTCAAATGCGAGGCACCGCAGATTTGAACAAATGGCATTGCCCGTGACTCACAGACCGTGCTTGACTCCACTCCCATGAACGAACCGCACCTCCCCCCTCACCCGGAACTGGCGGTGTTCGGTGTCGCCGAGGTGCCGACCCCACGCACCCTCGTCGACATCTTCACCACCACCGTCGACACCCACCCCACGGTCACCGCCGTGATCGGCACCGACGGCGAACTCACCTACCGTCAGCTCAACGACCGCATCGCCGACCAGGTCGACCGACTCGCCGTACTCGGCGTCGGACGCGGCGACCGGGTCGGCATCCGCGTCCCCTCCGGCACCACCGACCTCTACGTCGCCATCCTCTCCACCCTCGTCGCCGGCGCGGCGTACGTCCCCGTCGACTGGGACGACCCGGACTCCCGCGCCGAGACCGTCTGGGAGGAGGCCGCCGTGTCCGCGGTCTACGGAGAGAACCTGTCGCTGACTGCGGTGGAAGTCACGAAGGCCTCCGTCCCTGCCGCGCCGACCACGGAGGACGACGCCTGGATCATCTTCACCTCCGGTTCCACCGGTAAGCCGAAGGGCGTGGCCATCACCCACCGCTCCGCCGCCGCACTGGTCGACGCGGAGACCCGCATGTACCTGGTGGACGCCCCGCTGGGCCCCGGCGACCGGGTCATGGCCGGGCTCTCCGTCGGCTTCGACGCCTCCTGCGAGGAGATGTGGCTGGCCTGGCGCTACGGCGCCACCCTCGTCGCCGCACCCCGCGACGTCGTCCGCTCCGGCGACGCACTCGGCGCCTGGATCATCGACAACGGCATCACCGCCGTCTCCACCGTGCCCACCCTGGCGTCCTTCTGGCCCGCCGAGGCCCTGGAGAGGATCCGCCTGCTGATCTTCGGCGGCGAGGCACTGCCCGCCGAACTGATCGAGCGGCTCTCCGCCGACGGCCGCGAGCTCTGGAACACCTACGGCCCCACCGAGACCACGGTGATCGCCACCGGTCACCTGGCCCGTCCGGGCGAGAAGGTCCGGATCGGACACGCCACCCCGGGCTGGGAGCTCGTCGTCGTCGACCCCGACACCGAGGAACCGGTGGCCTGGGGTGAGACCGGGGAGCTCATCGTCGGCGGCGTCGGCCTGGGACGCTACCTCGACCCGGCCAAGGACGCCGAGGCCTACGCCCCGCTGCCCTCCATGGGCTGGGAGCGTGCCTACCGCACCGGCGACCTCGTCGTCGCCGAGCCGGAGGGCCTGGTCTTCGCCGGACGCGCCGACGACCAGATCAAGTTCGCCGGACGCCGTATGGAGCTCGTCGAGATCGACCGCGCGCTGGCCACCGTCCCCGGCGTCCGCGCCGCCGCAGCCGCCACCCAGCGCACCCCGGCCGGTGCGGACGTCATCGTCGGGTACCTGGTAGCAGATGAGCTGGACCTCTCCGGCGCCCGTCGCCACCTGGCCGAGGTCCTGCCCGGCGGCATCGCCCCGGTCCTCTGCGAGGTCGACGAACTACCGATGAAGTCCTCCGGCAAGGTCGACCGCAGGGCCCTACCGTGGCCGCTGCCCGACACCGACTCCGCCCTGTCCGACCTCTCCCCTGAGCTCCACTGGATGGCCGACCACTGGACGGACCAGCTCGGTCCGGTGCCGCTGACCGACTCCTCCGACTACTTCGACCTCGGCGGATCCTCCGTCGCGGTCGCCAAGCTCGCCGCCGACCTGCGCTCCACCCGTCCTGCCGTCGACATCGGCGCGCTCTACGACAACCCCACGCTCGAGGAGATGGCGTCCTACGTCGCCTCCCTGCCGACCGTCAGGGAGCACCGTCCCACCCCGGCACCCATCCCCTGGTGGTCGGGTGTGGTGCAGTTCCTGGTGGTGTGCGCGATCTACGTGGTCAACGCCGCCCGCTACGTGGTCGGCTCCCTGTTCGTCGTCTGGGCGCTGGACTTCTTCGTCGACGCCGGTTGGGTCCCACACGTCCCGCTGTGGCCGGTGCTGATCGGGTGGTTCGTCCTGTTCTCCCTGCCCGGACGTGTTGCGCAGGGCGCGCTGGTCTCCCGGCTGCTCACCGTCCGCATCCAACCCGGCACCTACCTGCGCGGCGGTGGCGTCCACCTGCGCATCTGGGCCGCCGAGCGCTTCCTGACCTATCTGAAGCTCGAGCCCCTGCTGGGCACCCCGATGACCCCGCTGCTGTACCGGCTCCTCGGCAACCACGTCGGCTCCGGCACCGACCTGCACTCGATGCCGCCGGTCACCGGCATGGCGGTCATCGGCGACGACGTCTCGGTGGAGCCCGAGGTCGACCTCTGCGGCCACTGGATCGACGGCGACACCCTGCATGTCGGGACGATGCACGTCGGCTTCGGCGCCCGTCTCGGACTGCGTACCTTCGTCAGCCCCGGCGCGGTCATCGCCCCGATGTCGGAGATCCTGCCCGGGTCGAAGGTCACCGCGGACTCCTACGAGTGGGACACCTCCGGGATGAGCTGGCCCACCGAGACCCCGGACGAGGCCGTCGCCTCCGGTGCCGTCACACGTGTCGCCGGGCTCCCCCTGCGGCTCGCGTACTCCGCCGGGCTGGCCTGGATCTCCCTGCTTCCCGCCCTCGCCGTGATCCCCGGCGCGCTGCTGGTGCTGCCGTGGGTCGTGGAGGAGGGACGCTACGAGGACGTCTTCCCCGTCCTGGCGATGTGGACCCCTGTGTTCACCCTGCTGACCATCGGCACCTGGCTGGGGCTGGTGATCCTCACCGTCCGGGCCTGTTCCTTGTTCATCCGCCCCGGCTATTTCCCGGTGAACTCGGAGACCGGTGTCGCCCTGTGGATGACCCATGTCCTTCTGCAGAAGACGCTGACCTCGACCTACTTCATGTACGCCGGTGCGATGACCCCGGCCTTCCTGCGTCTGCTCGGCGCCCGGGTCGGCGAGGACACCGAGATCTCCACGGTGGAGACCATCCCGCACCTGACCTCGATCGGTGACCGCTGCTTCCTGGCGGACCACTCGATGTGCACCGCCTCGCGCCACCGTGGCGGCTGGGTGCACGTCGGCACCACCGTCATCGGCGACGGCGCCTTCGTCGGCAACTCCGGCATCGTCGGTCCGGACCGTGACCTGCCCTCGGAGTCCCTGGTCGCGGTGCTGGCCTCGACCCCGTACCACCCGGGACGTGGGTCGTCCTGGTTGGGACGCCAGGCCCGCGCCATCCCCCGCGTGCACGTCGACGCCGACCGCGCCCACACCTTCAACCCGCCGCCCCGGCTGAAACTGGCCCGCATGCTGGTGGAGTCCCTGCGTCTGATCCCCACGGTGGTAGCGGCGTACCTGG
>DXGC01000060.1 GCA_019114135.1 Candidatus Corynebacterium avicola | reverse complement strand
TCGACGCCGGAGTCACGCAGGTTCTGCGCGTGGGCGTGGCCCTGGGAGCCGTAGCCCAGGACGGCGACCTTGCGTCCCTGGATGATCGACAGGTCAGCGTCGTCGTCGTAGAAAACGTCAATTGCCATGGTGGGTGAGCCTTTCAGTGGAAGGGTGCTGCAGAGTTCTCTCTACGTTCTCTCTGCACGCAATGCTAACAGGAATATGTTTCAGGCTATGAGACAGGGCGTCCCAAAGGGTGGTTGGTGCCCGGCTCCGGCGGACTAGAGCTTGGCCGGGTACATCGCCTTCGGGCCACGGCTGACCGCTGTGACGCTGGACTCGACCAGCTCGCGGATGCCGAAGGGCTCCAGGACCTCCAGCAGCGCCTGCAGCTTGGAGGGGGTACCGGTGGCCTCGATGACCAGCGACTCCGGTCCGACGTCGACGACGTGGGCACGGAACAGCTTCACGGCCTCGACGACCTGGGTGCGGTTGGAGTTGTCGGCACTGACCTTGACCAGCATCAGACCACGGCAGACGATGGAGTCCGGGTCGTGGCGGGAGACCTTGATCACCGGGATCAGCTTGTTGAGCTGCTTGGTGATCTGCTCGATGACGTGGTCCTCGCCCTCCACCTGGATGGTGAAGCGGTTGACCCCGGCCACCTCGGTGCGACCCGAGGCGATGGAGATGATGCTGAACGCACGGCGGGTGAACATGCCGGTGATCCGCGATGCGATACCGTCGACGTCCTCACACAGGACGCTCAGGGTGTGGACTTGAGACATCAGTTCTGCTCGCCTTCCTTGATCGTCTCGTGAATCTCGTTGGGGTTCTCGGCCGCGGAGTTCTCCTGGTCGAACAGGGGACGCAGGTCGCGGGCGTACTGCACCTCGTCATTGGACGCACCGGCGGCAATCATCGGCCACACCTGGGCGTCCTCACCGACGATGAAGTCGATGACGACCGGGCGGTCGTTGATCTCGCGGGCCTCGGCGATGACCTTGGCAACGTCGTCCTTCTCGGTGACGCGGAAGGCGGCGCAGCCCATCGACTCTGCGAGTCCCACGAAGTCGGGGAGGTACTGCTCCCCCGGCTTCAGGTTGGTGTGGGAGTAGTGGCCGTCGAAGAACAGGGTCTGCCACTGGCGGACCATGCCCAGGTTGCCGTTGTTGATCAGGGCGATCTTGATCGGCAGTCCCTCGACCGCGCAGGTGACGAGCTCCTGGTTGGTCATCTGGAAGCAGCCGTCGCCGTCGACGGCCCAGACCTCGGTGTCCGGGGCGGCGGCCTTGGCGCCCATCGCGGCGGGCACGGAGTAACCCATGGTGCCCAGACCACCGGAGTTCAGCCAGGTGCGCGGCTTCTCGAACTTGAGGAACTGCGCGGCCCACATCTGGTGCTGGCCGACGCCGGCACAGTAGATGGCCTCTGGCCCGGCGGCCTCGGCGAGCTTCTCCAGGATGAACTGCGGGGCGAGCTTGCCGTCGACCGGCTCGTCGTAGCCGGGCGGGAAATCCTCCTTCAGCCCGTCGAGGTACTCGGTCCACTTCTCGGTGTCCGGCTTGCCCAGGTTCAGATCGGTCATGGTGCGGCTCAGCGCACCCAGCACCTCGCGGGCGTCGCCGACGATCGGGACCTTGACCTCGCGGATCTTGCCGATCTCGGCCGGGTCGATGTCGGCGTGGATGACCTTGGCACCGGGGGCGAAGGTGTCCACGTCACCGGTGACACGGTCGTCGAAGCGGGCTCCAAGGGCCAGGATCAGGTCCGACTTCTGCAGGGCGGCGACCGCGGGGACCGTGCCGTGCATGCCGGGCATGCCCAGGAACTGCGGGTGGGATTCGGGGAAGGTACCGAGCGCCATCAGGGTGGTGGTCACCGGGATGCCGGTCTGCTCGGCGAAGGCCAGCAGCGCCTCGCTGGCGTTGGCCTTGATCACGCCACCACCAGCGTAGATCACCGGACGCTTCGCCTCGGCGAGCAGGCGTGCGGCCTCCTCGATCTGGCGGGAGTGCGGGGTGGTGACCGGGTGGTAGCCGGGCAGCCGGTAGCTCGGCGGCCAGACGAAGTCGAGCTCGGCGTTCTGGACGTCCTTCGGGATGTCGACGAGCACCGCGCCGGGGCGTCCGGTGCTGGCGACGTGGAAGGCCTCGGCGATGGCGGCCGGGATGTCCTCGGGACGGGTCACCATGAAGCTGTGCTTGGTGATCGGCATGGTGATGCCGCGGATGTCGGCCTCCTGGAAGCCGTCGGTGCCCAGCAGGTGGGAACCGACCTGGCCGGTGATGGCCACGACCGGCACGGAGTCCATGTTGGCGTCGGCCAGCGGGGTGACCAGGTTGGTCGCACCGGGGCCGGATGTGGCGATGCACACGCCGACCTCTCCGGAGACCTGGGCGTAACCGGTGGCGGCGTGGCCGGCACCCTGCTCGTGGCGGACGAGGATGTGGTTGAGCTTCTCCGAACCGTAGATGGCCTCGTATAGAGGCAGCACCGCTCCGCCGGGAAGACCGAAGACGACGTCCGTCCCCAGTTCCTCGAGGGAACGGACTACCGCCTGGGCACCGTTGATGCGCTCGGGACGCTTATTGCGTCCGGACGCTGCGAGCGTGGCGGGACTGGGGTGTGGGCGAGAGGTGTCGTTCACCGTCCGTGCACTCCTTTAGATGGTCATGTGTTGTGGATGGCCGACAGTTCCAGGGTCCTGGGCCGCTTCTCTGCGGCCGACCGGCTGAACCAAGTACGCCCCCGCTACCCGGTGAGACCGGGGCGGGGGCGCCAGATAAGTTCCGCGAGGTAACCGCAGGGGCTCTAGCGCCCGGCGGGTACAAGAATCTGGAACGTCGTCATGACATGCGATAGTAGCCGACCCTCCACGGCCGGTCAACGAAATCGGGAAGATTTTTCCCACCCGCTGATACCCCAAGTCCCACAGAATGGACGTCCTGCGGGACTGCAGAAGCGTCCCTGATCGACCTCTCCCCCCGCTGTCAGCGAACCCCAATCCGGACGGACTATGGTCGCCGCCATGGATTTCAGCTACTTCTTGTTCCGGGTATGGGAGTGGGTCATCTCCCACGGACTTCCCCTGTCCGCCCTGCTGATCATCGGCATCCTGATCCCCCGTCTGGGACGTCAGGCGACCCGGTGGATCAGCCAACGGTTCGAGGAGGACGAGGAGGCCGGCAAGGCCAGTCTCGCCCTGGTCGGCGCGCTGGTCTACATCCTCGAGATCGTCGCCTACTTCATTCTCATTTTCGTGGCGCTGTCGAACATGGGCATTTCGACGATCGGCGCTGCGGTGCCCGCCACCATGGTCTCCGCCGCCGTCGGTTTCGGCGCGCAGAACATCATCGGCGACTTCCTCAACGGCTTCTTCATCATCTCGGAGCGCCACTACGGCGTCGGTGACATCGTCACCTTCGACGACACCAGCAACGCCCTGATGGGCACCGTGGTGAAACTGACCCTGCGCACCACCCAGATCCGCACATTCAACGGCGAGCTGGTGACCGTGCCCAACAGCAAGGCCACGGTGACGATCAACTACTCCAAGCAGTGGGCTACCGCGGTGGTCCAACTCGAACTCCCGTTGACCGGTGGCGAGTCGATGACCGACCTGGTGGACAAGGTCTCCACATCCGCCCACGACGCGGTGGACGCCGCGGGTGTGGCGGACGACATCCGTGGCGACATCAACGTCCTGCCGGGCAGGAGCATCACTCCCCCGACCGCCGCAGGTCTGCCCTGGACGGTCGGCATGGAGGTCAACGTCGCCACCAGTCCCGCCCTCCAGTGGGCCGTCGAGCGTGCCATCCGCACCAACATCATCAACACCTTCTGGGACCGTTACCAGGCACCGGGCCAGGCGGTCACCGCCCTGGAAGCTGCTCAAGCACTCTCCGGGGGTCCGGACTCCCATGCGGTCGCCCAGCCGCCGTCACAGGAGCACGGGACCGGGGCGACCCCAGGCTCGACCGATACCGCCGCCATGGACAGTGCCAGCGACATTCAGAGACTCGTGGACGCCGCCACGTCCGGTGATCCGGGGACCGTCCATGACGAGGAGACGGATGAGGCCGCGGACGCTGCAGAACCGACGGACTCCGATGATTCGACCACGGACAAGACGACCGTCATCCCGGCGGCCACCACGGACGACGGCGACGCTGGCGCAGCGTCCGGCACTGGGACGGACGACGGCTCGAAGGACCACCAGAACCGCGTGGAGACCGCGGTCCTCGACGGCCCGTACGAGTCCAATGCGAAGAACGCACTGAGCCTGGGCGGGCGCTTCCGGCCCAGCACCCTCGGCCTGTTCCTGGCCCTCGCCGTCATCGGAGTCCTCGCCGCACTCTCCACCAGTCCCACGGACGGCAGCGCCGGCGTGCTGTCCCCTGACCGCTACCGCAACTCGGGGGCCACCACCTCGGTCACCGAGGAGACCACTGCCCCCACCACCGACGAGGACACCGTCGAGGAGGAACCAACCGATCCGGCGGACGAGGGCAGCGACGGCACGGATGGCACGGACAGTTCCACCGACGGCGCCACCGAGCAGCAGGACGACACGGACACCAGCTCCGGAACCGGCTCGTCCGGCAGCAGCTCCAGTGGCGGTGACACCTCCGGCTCCGATTCGGACACCGACACCTCCGGCGGAAACAGTGGTTCCAACAGCGATTCCGGTACTTCCTCCGGTAACTCCGGTGACTCGGGCAGCACCGGGAACTCCGGCGGCTCGGACAGCTCGGGGGACACCGGCAACACCGACGACTCCGCCTCCGGTGCCGCCGGCACCGACACCGACGACGAGGCGTCCGCCACCCCGCAGGCCCTCACCGTCTCCTGACCATCCCCACCATCGGGGCCCGCCCCCCGGCTACCCCGCACCGAAGTGGTTGATACATCCGGCGACCTGATTAAATGGACCACCATGAGTTCTTCGGGATCCCCGGCCCTGCCGTACACCGTCAGAGTGGACCAGGCGCACCTGCTCGCCGCCGCCCTGATGTTCGCACTGAGCTGGGTGGGTGTCGCCTACCAGCCGAAGGTGCTGTTCTGGATCCCGCTGCTGCCGGTGGTGTTCATCGTCTGGACGCTGCGGTGCCGCACCACCTTCACCGAGCAGGGCATCACCGCCCGTTACCTCTTCCGTCCCACCAAGTCATTGGCCTGGGAGGACTTCGAAGCGTTACGATTCACCAAAGGCGGCAAAGCACTCGCCGTCGGCCGGGACGACAGCACCTTCGCGCTCCCGGGTGTGAGCTTCAATTCGCTGGTGACCCTGGCTGAAGTGACCGACGGGAGGATCCCCGACCCGGTGACCCCGACGCTGGAGACCATCGACGAGAGCATCCGCGTCGTCGAGCGCGACAGCGGCACCGCCGTCCTGATGGACGAGGAGGAGTACGCCGAGTACGAGGCCAACCGACGCACAAGCCACATGGCCCGCGAGGAACTCGCCCGCCGGCAACGGGAGAGAGAAGGTCGGGAGGCCGCCGGTGAAAGTACCACCGACATGGACGGCACCGGCAGCACCGGCGGCATCTCGCCTGACCCACGGGAGAGTTGACCACTCGCCCAGGTGCCCCGGCACCGTGTAAGTTACCGCTTTATCTGCACTGCAAGACGTTCCGACGACATACTGCCCCACGGACCGGGCAGGACGGCGTCGCCCCGGCCACCACGACGTCACCGGGGGCGCACACAACGGTCCGCATGAGAGGACGTAGGACGACATCATGAACCAGATCCCCTTCCGGTCATCGGTGACCACCCAGGGACGCAACGCCGCCGGAGCGCGGTCGCTGTGGCGCGCCACCGGAATGAGCGACAGTGACTTCGACAAGCCGATCATCGCGATCGCGAACTCCTACACCCAGTTCGTCCCCGGCCACGTGCACCTCAAGGACGTCGGCGAGATCGTCGCCGAGGGAGTGAAGGAGGCCGGTGGTGTCGCCCGCGAGTTCAACACCATCGCCGTGGACGACGGCATCGCCATGGGTCACTCCGGCATGCTGTACTCCCTGCCGAGCCGTGAGATCATCTCCGACTCCGTGGAGTACATGGTCAACGCCCACCAGGCCGACGCCCTCGTCTGCATCTCCAACTGCGACAAGATCACCCCGGGCATGCTCAACGCCGCAATGCGTCTGAACATCCCGGTGGTCTTCGTCTCCGGTGGCCCGATGGAGGCCGGCAAGGCCGTGGTCGTGGACGGCGTCGCCCACGCCCCCACCGACCTGATCTCCTCGATCTCCGCGTCTGCGAACGACCAGGTCACCCAGCAGGGTCTGTTGACGGTCGAGCAGGCCGCCTGCCCGACCTGTGGTTCCTGCTCCGGTATGTTCACCGCGAACTCGATGAACTGCCTGACCGAGGCCCTCGGCCTGTCCCTGCCGGGCAACGGCTCGACCCTGGCCACCCACTCCGCCCGTCGGAACTTGTTCAGCGAGGCCGGACGCGTCATCGTCGACCTGTGCCGCCGCTACTACGGCGAGGGCGACGACTCGGCGCTGCCCCGCTCGGTGGCCACCAAGGAGGCCTTCCAGAACGCGATGGCCCTGGACATGGCCATGGGTGGCTCCACCAACACCGTGCTGCACATCCTCGCCGCCGCCCAGGAGGGTGGCGTGGACTTCGACCTGCAGGACATCGACGACCTGTCGAAGAACGTGCCCTGCCTGTCGAAGGTCGCCCCGAACTCCGACTACCACATGGAGGACGTCCACCGCGCCGGTGGCATCCCCCGCATCATGGGTGAGCTGTGGCGTGGCGGCAAGCTCAACGAGGGCGTCCACACCGTGCACTCCCCCTCGCTGGCCGAATGGCTCGAGGCCTGGGACATCCGGGCGGAGTCGCCGAAGCAGGAAGCCATCGACCTCTTCCACGCTGCTCCCGGTGGCGTGCGTACAACCACCCCGTTCTCCACCGACAACGTGTGGGACGAACTGGACACCGACCCGGAGAAGGGCTGCATCCACGACGTGGAGCACGCCTTCACCGTCGACGGCGGTCTGGTCATCCTGCGTGGCAACATCTCCCCCGATGGCGCGGTCATCAAGGCCGCCGGCATCGACGAGGAGCTGTGGCACTTCTCCGGCCCTGCCCTGGTCGTGGAGTCCCAGGAGGAGGCCGTGGACGTCATCCTCAAGAAGAAGGTCCAGCCGGGCAATGTCATCGTGGTGCGCTACGAGGGCCCGTCCGGTGGCCCGGGCATGCAGGAGATGCTGCACCCGACCGCCTTCCTCAAGGGGTCCGGCCTGGGCAAGAAGTGCGCCCTGATCACCGACGGCCGCTTCTCCGGCGGCTCCTCGGGCATCTCGGTCGGCCACATCTCCCCGGAGGCCGCCGACGGTGGCGTGATCGGCCTGGTGCGCGACGGTGACACCGTCACCATCGACGTACACAACCGTCTGCTCAACCTGGACATCCCCGACGAGGAGATCGAGGCCCGTCGCGCCGAGATGAACGCCGCGGCAAAGCCCTGGAAGCCGGCCACCCGCCAGCGCAAGGTGACCAAGGCCCTGCGCGCCTACGCCAAGATGGCCGCCAGCGCCGACAAGGGTGCCGTGCGCATCCTCGAGGAGGACTAGGGGCTCAGCCACGTCGGCCCCCATCCTCCCAGCACGAGTCCCCACCAACTGAGGAGACAGTTCTTCACCGGAACTGTTCCTCGACCGGTGGGGATTCGTCATTGCTGCGGCAAGGTCCCCGACTGACCGCTTCACCGACCAAATACGTAGGAATATTCCTACGTGTAGAGTGGTGCCATGCCCTCCACCGACGAGGTGTTCGCCGCCGTGGCCAACGGCCACCGGCGGCGACTCCTGGACCTCCTGCTCCGTGAACCCCAGTCGGTCAGCTCTCTGGCCGCCCACTTCGACATGGCCCGTCCAAGCGTGTCCGAGCACCTCAGGGTCCTGAGGAACGCGGGTCTGGTGACCGAGGAGAAGAGGGGCCGCGAGAGGATCTACAGCCTGGATGCGCAGAAGCTCGAGCCCCTCTCCGAGTGGCTGAGCCCGTACGAGAAGTTCTGGCGCAACACCCTGAAGGACCTTCACAACTACCTGAAGGAGGAATCATGACCGAAACACCGCGCAAAATCATAGAAGCGGACGAATTCATTCCCGCCTCAAGCAAGAGAATCTGGGAGGCGCTGACGAACCCGGAGGAACTCAACCAGTGGTTCATGGCCACCGATTTCCAACTGGAGGTCGGACACGATTTCACCATCGACACCGGCCAGTGGGGCACGACCGACTGCACGGTGCTGGAGATCATCCCGGAGGAGCTCCTCCGCTACACCTGGAGGAATCCCCCGTTGGACACGGTCGTGACCTGGAAACTCATCCCGGAAGGTGATGGAACCCGCGTCCTGGTCGAACACGCCGGATTCGATCCGGACGACCCGGTGCAACTGCAGGCGTTCAACGGCATGAGTGGCGGTTGGAAAAAGTTCATCCTCGGTGGCCTGTCCGAGCAGGCGCTGTCATAGCGCCAAGCATCACACCTCCTTCGATTTCCACAGAGAGAGAACTACAGGTCAGGGCAGTTTACGGTGGTCTCTGACGATCGATGAGGTGTGATGCTTTTTCGCAGCCCGGAGGCTGCCAGTCCCGATCACGACCCGGGTATATCGAGGATGCCCTGAAGAGCCAGGACATGCCCGTCGAATGCCGCTCGTCCGGCATCCGTCAGCGACAGCCAGGTGATCCGTCGCGCATTCCCCCGGTCCTGAGCCGCCCGCTTACCCGTTGTCACGTAGCCGGCCTCCACCAGCTTTTTGACGTGCTTCGACAGCGTGGCGTCCGAGACATCGAGGGTGTCACGGACGGTCGCGAAGGCCACTTCGTCGGCACTGCGGAGCAGACCGCAGATGCGCAGGTGCAACGGTTGATGGATGACCGGGTCGAAACGGGGCTCAGCGTTCGGCAATTCTCTGAGCTTCCAGTCGGTACACCAGTGCGATTGCCGCAACCGTCAGGCCGAAGACGCCGACGCAGGCGACACCGACCACCCACTGGACCTCTTCATTTGCGCCAGCGAAGGCGATCCCCTGGACCACGAAGAACAGCACAACCCATCCCGCGATCACCATCCAGCTCTCAGCACACAAGCTACGAAGGCGGATGCCCAGTTCGCGTTCGGCAAGGTAACTCATCATCAGGATCAGGGCGACCAACAAGAACCAGTTCCCTACGCCGACCTGCCCATTCGCATGGTTGTCGGCGGCGGAACTGCCCACATACCAGGCCAGGATCAGGCCGGCGAAACACACCAGTTTCCAGGGCAGTCGCACGGTGTCGGAGAGTCTACGACGGTCTTCAGTCAGGGCACGAAGGGACTCGGCCGCCTCCGCCGGGCTCGGATTATCCCTACGGGCGCTTTCGTTTTCCATGTTGGAAAGCGTATATGTCACTTTCCACTTCGGCAACCGTTATGACGCCTACGACTGCGGCCCCCACGGCCTCAGAGTGTGCCGGGGTAGGCACCTCCGTCGATCAGGACGTTCTGCCCGGTGATGTAGGACGCCTGCGCAGAGCACAGGAAAGCGCACGTCGCACCGAACTCCGCGGGGTCGCCGAAACGTCCGGCCGGAATGCCGGTCGGTTCGGGTAGCGACCCGTCCTCAGTCTGACTCAGCCGGGCTGTGGCGAAGCGGCCGGGCAGCAGGTTGTTGACCGTCACATTGGATGCCGCGAGCTGCGGTTGGCGGGCCACTCCGGCGACGAAGCCGGTCAACCCGCTGCGAGCACCGTTCGACAGGCCGAGCTTCGCGATCGGGGCCTTCACCGCGGCCGAAGTGATGTTGACGACGCGACCGAAACCCCGTTCCGCCATATCGTCCACGGTCGCCTTGATCAGCTCGACCGGGGAAAGCATGTTCTGGCGGATGGCTGCGAGCCAGGCGTCCTCGTCCCAGCCGCGGAAGTCCCCGGTCGGCGGTCCCCCGGCGTTCGTGACGAGAATGTCGACCTGTGGTGCAGTCTCCAGCAGCTCGGCGCGCACCTCGGCATCGGCCATGGAGCCGACGACCTCGCGGACCTCCACCCCGGTGCGCCGCAACTGCTCCGCTGCCTCAGCCAGCGCGTCCTGCCCACGGGCATTGACGACCAGGTTCACCCCCTCATTCGCGAGCGCTGACGCGCACCCGAATCCCAGCCCCTTGCTCGAGGCACCCACCACGGCCCATCGTCCTGCTATTCCGAAGTCCATGGCCGCCAGCCTAGCGATGTCCCGCGCTGGTCCTCCGTTGCTCGATCCCGTCCAGGATCGTCTCCAGTCCGAAGACGTAGACCGCCTTCTGGTCGGTGATGGCCTGGTACTCCTGACCTACCGCACTGCCGACCCGGCCGGAGATCGGGAATCTGCCCTCCGGCATCACCTCGTAGAGCACCGGGGCGTTGACCTCCCACCACTGTGCGTCGCTGATCCCGGAGTTCTGCGCCAGCCTTTCGGCGTCGAGGTCAGCCCGGGCACTGGCGGTCGCATGGGTGGTGACCAGGCTGATGGCGTGGTCCATGGCGATGTCGTCGAGCCCGCAGCCTTCCAGGGCCGAGAGCTGCCATTCGTAGCGGACGGAGATGTTCGGCCCGATCATCGGCCGGTGGCTCTGGGCACTGATCAACCAGGGATGCCGGTGGATCTCGTCCCAGGTGACCTGCGAGACCGCGCGCAGCCGGTCGCGCCAGTCCGTACCCGCCGTATCAGCACCCCCGAACGCCGGCAGCTCCACCCGCCCCATCACGTGGTCGACCATGAGCCCGAGCAGCTCATCGCGGCCCGGGATGTATGTGTACAGCGTGGGTGCGGACGTACCGAGCTTCTCGGCGAGCCGACGGATCGACAATCCCGACAGGCCGTCCAACGCGTCCGACCCTGCCTCGTCCGCCTCGGCGATCGCGGTGTCGAGGACCTCATCGAGGGTCCATTTCTTCCTGGGTCCGCGGGCGCCGGACTCCTCCCCCAACTGGTGGCGCCAGAGCAGTCGGAGCATGCGGTCGGTGGTGTTCTCGGCCATGGTTGACACGTTACTCCGAACAGTGTACGTTGAAAAGCCCTTCAAGTCCGAACACTGTACGGAGTTTTGGATGAGTGCCGCACAACCCTCTGCACTACATGCCCACGACCTCGTCAAAACCTACGGCGACCAGCGTGCGCTCGACGGCTTCACCCTGACCGTCGCACCCGGGACGATCCATGGGCTCCTCGGCCCCAACGGCGCGGGCAAGTCCACCGCCGTCGGCGTCCTGTCCACCCTCACCCGTCACGACGGGGGCGCCGCACAGGTCTCCGGGATCGACGTCACCGACGGCACCGCGGTGCGCGGCCGGATCGGCCTGGTCGGCCAGGACGCCGCCGTGGACGAGATCCTCAGCGGACGGCAGAACCTGGTGATGTTCGCCCGGCTGCTCAGCCTGTCCCGCAAGGACGCCACCCGGCGCGCCACCGAGCTGCTGGACCAGTTCGCGCTCACCGAGGCCGCCGACCGTCCGGTCTCCGGCTACTCCGGAGGCATGCGGCGCCGCCTCGACATCGCCGTGTCGCTGATCCGCAACCCGGACGTCCTCTTCCTGGACGAGCCCACCACCGGCCTCGATCCGCAGGGACGCCTCGACGTCTGGGACGCGATCACCAGTGCCGCGTCC
This sequence comes from Candidatus Corynebacterium avicola, assembly GCA_019114135.1. Lineage (GTDB taxonomy): Bacteria > Actinomycetota > Actinomycetes > Mycobacteriales > Mycobacteriaceae > Corynebacterium > Corynebacterium avicola. Next base: position 6,059 of record DXGC01000060.1, on the reverse strand, counting down.
GAGGGGACGACCGTCCTGCTGACCACCCAGTACCTGGAGGAGGCCGACCGTCTCGCCGACCGGATCTCGATCATGAAGGAGGGCCGCGTCATCGCCGAAGGCACCCCGGCAGAGCTCAAGGGCCGACTCGGCGGCGACCGCATCGAACTCACCTTCGCACCCGAGTTCGCGCAGTGCGACATCGTCGCCGCGCTGGACGTCACCGAGAACGCCCTGACCGTCACCCCGGAGGGCACCTCCGTCGGCGTCCCGGCATCCCGCGGCGCCGCCGACCTCACCGACATCGTCCGCGCGCTCGACGCCGCCAGCCTCCCGCCCAGCGACATCGCGCTGCGGCGTCCCACCCTTGACGAGGTCTTTCTCGCCGTCACCTCCGAGCCGCACCGAACCGAACAGGAGGCAGCATGACCACCACTGCACCAACCACTTCCCCCACTGCACCAACCACACCGAAGCCACTGAACAGCCTGCGCAGCGGACTCATCCTCACCCGGCGCGAACTACAGCACTGGGGACGGCAACCGCTGACGCCTGTCTTCAACATCATGTTCACGATCATGCTGTTGCTGATGTTCGCCCTGCTCTTCGGCGGGTCCATCGACCTGCCCGGCGGCGGGGACTACATCCACTACCTGCTCCCCGGCATGATGGCCCTGTCGATGATGTTCGGTGTCGAGGCCACGACCACGGCCATGGCCAATGACGCGAAGAAGGGGATCACCGACCGCTTCCGCTCTCTGCCCATCGGCGACACCTCCGTTGCCTTCGGCCGCGTCGGGGCGGACATGATCACCTCCACGGTCGAGTTGGGCGTCCTGATCGTCGGCGGTCTGCTGCTCGGCTGGCGGATCACCGGCTCGCCCGCCGAGGCGCTGCTGGCGGTGGTCCTGCTGCTCTGGTTCCGCATGGCGGTGCTGTGGGTCGGCATCTACCTGGGCCTGACCATCGGACGCAACGAGGGCGCCGGCATGATGGTCCAGGTCCTGGTCTGGCCGATCGGCTTCCTCTCGGCGGCGTTCGTCTCCCCGGAGTTCATGCCTTCCTGGCTGGAACCGGTCGCCACCTGGAACCCGATCTCGGCGACCGCGACCGCGGTCCGCGAGCTCTTCGGTAACCCGACCGGCTACACCGGCGGCCTGTTGGCCGACCATGCCGTCCTCGCCGCGGTGGTCTGGCCGCTGGTCCTGCTGGCGGTGTTCGTCCCGTTGTCTGCCCGCGCCTACCGACGCCTCAGCCGATAGGGTCCCGACAATCCACGCCGTCCGCCACCGCCTACACTGGACGGCCATGGTCGACAGCACTTCCCCTGACTCCGGCATGATCCGCGTCCACGACGCCCACCTACGCAATCTGCGGCACGTGGACGTGGACCTGCCCCGGGACCGCCTGGTCGCGGTGACCGGGGTCTCCGGTTCCGGCAAGTCCTCCCTGGCCTTCGGGACGATCCACGGTGAGGCGCAGCGTCGCTACCTGGAGTCCGTCGCCCCCTTCGCCCGACGTCTCATCGCCGGCGCGGTGGACCCGAAGGTCGCCCGCATCGAGGGTCTGCCGCCGAGTGTCGCCCTCGAGCAGGCCCGCACGGCAGGCGGTGCCCGGTCGACGGTGGGCACCTTCTCCACGGTGTCGAACTCGGTCCGACTGCTGTTCTCGCGCTGCGGCGTCTACCCGGACGAGCTGCGGGAGCGGGTCGGACGCCTGGATTCCGACCACTTCTCCCCCAACACCGCCGCCGGCATGTGCCCGACGTGCCAGGGCACCGGCACCGTCCACGCCCCCACCGAGGATTCGATGGTGCCGGACGCTTCGCTCTCCATCGACGACGGTGCGATCGCCGCCTGGCCCGGCGCGTGGCTGGGCAAGAACTTCCACGACATCCTGGTCACCCTCGGCTACGACACCGACGTCCCCTGGTCACAGTTGTCCCGGGAAGACCGGGACTGGATCCTGTTCACCGAGGACAAGCCGGTGGTCACCGTCCACCCGGTGCGCGGCGCCCACCAGATCCAGCGCACCTACGACGGCACCTGGCGTTCGGTCGCCGTGTACCTGCGCGAGACCCTAGCCTCCACCGGCTCCGACTCCACCCGGAACCGGGTGCTGTCCTTCATGGAGGAGTCCAGCTGCCCGCAGTGCCGGGGTCGCCGCCTCACACAGGACGCTCTGGCGGTCTCCTACCGCGGGTACGCCGTCGACGAACTCAACGCGCTGTCCCTGGACGAAGTGCTCACGGTCGTGAGTGAGACTCCAGACGGTGAATCATCCGACTCCTCCTCTGAGGCCGAGCGCCTGCTGCTCGACCAGGTTGTCCCGACCCTCACCGCCGCCATCGACCTGGGGCTGGGGCACCTCAGCCTCGACCGACCGGCGAGGACCCTGTCCGCCGGTGAGATGCAGCGGCTGAGGTTGGCGTCCCAGCTGCACTCCGGACTGTTCGGGGTGGTCTACGTCCTCGACGAGCCCTCGGCGGGGCTGCACCCGAGCGAACGCGCCGCAGTGCGTGACCTCATGCGCCGCTTCCTCGACGCCGGCAACAGCGTGCTCCTGGTGGAGCACGACATGTCCCTGGTCGCCGGTGCCGACTGGGTGGTCGACGTCGGCCCCGGTGCCGGTGAGCTCGGCGGCCAGGCGCTGTGGTCAGGACCGGTCACAGGCCTGACCGGTCAGGACACCCCTACCGGCCGGGCACTCGCCGCGTCCTTCCCTCCCCTGACCGGCGCCCACAGCACCCCCGGCGAGCCCCGCGAGGCGTCCCGCGAGATCCCCGTGCGCACCACCGAGCGCACCCTCGACATCGACACCACCGTGGGCCTCGGCCAGTTCACCGCCGTCACCGGCGTCTCAGGGTCCGGCAAGTCCACCCTGGTCTCGCAGGTCCTGCCCGGGACGCTTCAGGACGCCGGACTGCGCACGCTGCTGATCACCCAGCAACCCATCGGACGCACGCCCCGCTCCACCCTGGCGACCTACACCGGCCTCTTCGACCAGGTCCGCAAGCTCTTCGCCGCCACCGACGAGGCGAAGGCGCGCGGATGGTCGGTGTCCCGGTTCTCCTACAACGTCACCGAGGGACGCTGCCCCGCCTGCAACGGGGAGGGCACGATCGAGGTGGAGCTGGTGTTCCTGCCGGGCAGCTACACCACCTGTCCCGACTGCCAGGGTGCCCGGTACAAGGCGGAGACCCTGGAGGTCACCTGGAACGGGTACACGGTGGCGGACATCCTCGGGCTCACCGTGGCCGAGGCCGCCCAGGTCTTCGCCGAGGTGCCGTCGGTCGCCAACGCCTGCCGTGCGTTGCAGGCCGTGGGCCTGGACTACCTGCGTCTGGGACAGGGTGCCCCGGAGCTCTCCGGTGGTGAGGCGCAGCGCATCAAGCTGGCGACCGAACTGCAGCGGTCCTCCCGGACGAGGCGCCGGACCCCGACGGTGCACCTGCTCGACGAGCCGACGACGGGTCTGCACCCGGCGGACGTGGAGCTTCTGGTCGCCGAGCTGCACCGGCTGGTGGACGCTGGGGACAGCGTCGTCGTGGTCGAGCATGACCTGCGGGTGGTCGCGAAGGCCGACCGGATCATCGACCTGGGACCCGGAGCCGGTGCCGACGGCGGCCGGATCATCGCCGACGGCACACCGGCCGAGGTCGCGGCATCGGGGACGGCCACCGGCAAGGCGCTGGCGGAGGCGTCCAGCTAAGCCAGCCCCACCGCCGCCGCGGCATGGATCGCGTCGGTGAGAGATTCGAGGGTGTCGGACTCCAGCCGCCACCGTTGCCAGTACAGCGGCACTTCGAGGACATCGTCGCTGAGCCGGGCCATGGTGCCGGCCTCCACGAACGTCCGTGCCGAGGAGACGGGCACGACCGTCCACCCGAGGCCCGTCACGACCGCGTCGTTGAGCCCCTCGAAACTGGGGATCCGGGAGACCCGTCGCCCGGCGTCGGGGATGATGCCGTGGGGTTCGAGGATGTCATCGGTCATCCGGTCGTACTCTCCGATGATGAGCAGCGGCAGTGACTCCCAGCCGCCACCGTCCTCACTGTCCAGTTGCTCGGCCAGCGCCGGCGAGCCCACCGGCCAGTACCGCATCACCCCGAGTTCCTCGACCTCGCATCCGGAGACCGGATCAGCGGAGGCGGTGACCACACCCATGCAGTCGCCCCGACGCAACATCTCCAGGGAATGCTGCTCGTCCTCCACGGTGAGACGCAACGAGATGCCGCCCTGGTCGGCGACGGTGCGCAGTACCGGACGGAACCAGGTACCCAACGAGTCGGCGTTGACACCCACGGTGACCGGCCGCTCACTGATCCGACCGCGCAACCGGTCGTCGGTCTCCTGTTCCAGCAGGCGCATGCGCCGGGCGGACTGGACGAGCACCTCGCCGGCCTCGGTGACACCGACCGGCGACCCCCGTCGTACGACCACCCGACCGACGTCCGATTCCAGTGCTTTGATGCGCTGACTGACCGCCGAGGGACTGACGCCCAACCGGGACGCGGCGGCGTCGAAACTCCCTTCATCGACGACGAGCAGCAGAGTGTCCAGGTGACGTGGGATCATGAAGCTGATCTTACGTCAGTCAAGTGTTGCTTGTTTGGCTTCATCTCGGGTGGTTCCTAGGCTCGTCCGGGTGTTGACCGCTTCCCTCGCCTCCCAGTTGAATGTTGCCCTCACCGGACTGCTCTTCCAGTTGACCGTCATCGTCGGTGTCGGACCCCAGAACATCGTCCTGCTCAAGCAGGGCGTGCGACGTTGGGGTATCGGCCTGGTGGTCACCGTCTTCATCATCGGGGACCTCCTCCTGCTGCCGCTCGGCACCGCCGGGGTGTCCGTGGTCGTCGAACAGATGCCGCTGCTTATTGACGTACTGCGGTGGGCCGGCGTTGCCTACCTGCTGTGGTTCGCCTCCACCTGCCTGCGGGACGTCCGCAACCCCACCCCGATCGACACGACCGGTGGGCGCCCCTCCGGGGAGGACGCGGTGGTCGTCCAATCCCCCGACTCCCCCGACGATCTCGACGACGAGGTAAGCGCGTCCGACGGATCCCGCGGCGGCACCGCCGTCGCCACCCGCACCCGCATCCCCCTGCGCACCCGGGCGACGACCCGTGTTCCCGCGCTCGCCGCCCTCCCCACGGCGCTGGCGGTGACCTTCCTCAACCCGTCCGCATGGGTCGACGGGATCATGGTCTTCGGCACGATGTCCAACCAGTACGGCGACATCGGCAAGTGGGCCTTCACCGCGGGGGCCCTGGTCGGCTCCGTACTTTTCTTCGTCGGTGTCGGCTACGGCGCCCGGCTGCTCAGCCGACCGCTGTCGAAGACCTCCGTCTGGCGGTGGATCAACCTCGGCATCGGCGTGCTCATGATCGCCATGGCCATCCGCCTGGCGATGATGGGCTGATCCGTCGGTTCAGCCGGCCCAGTCAGATCAGAAGGGGTTGCCGCCGCCGACGGCGATCCACAGTCCGGCGGCACCGGCGAGCCCGATGAGGGCGAAGATCCATGCCGAGGCCAGCGGACGGGTCGACCAGCGGCGCGAAGTGTCCGCGGAGTAGCGGCCCGGGCCGGTGAAGGTGAGCACCAGGCCGACCAGTCCGGTCAGACCCCACACCTGCGCGATCGGCGACAGGGAGTAGGGCCAGTAACCGGCGTCGAATGTGGACAGGTTGTGTGCCGTGAGGAATCCGGCGACCACCACCGCCAGCGCCGCGCCCAACGGGGTGAGCAGGCCGAAGACCAGCAGACCACCTGCGACGACCTCCGCGACCGGGATCGCGATCGCGAGGATCTCGGCACCGGAGTAGGCGTTCAGCGAGTCCTCCAGGGTGGACAGGCCCGGGTCCCCGCCGAAGGCGAAGAGGGTCTGCAGGCCACGGATGATCAGCAGGCCTCCGACCACCAGGCGCAGGATCAGCAGACCGAAGTCGAGCGTGCCGCGTCGCGGGTCAGTTGCCGCAGCAGCCTCGGCATCTTCCTCGTCCTCTGCCTGGTCCTCTGCTGCGATGTCCTCCCCCGGTGCCATGCCGTCCGCCTGGAGGTCGCCAACGGCGCCGGCGGCAC
>DXGC01000059.1 GCA_019114135.1 Candidatus Corynebacterium avicola | reverse complement strand
GGTGGCCATCGTGGGTCTGCCTTTCGAGGATTCTTGGTCGTTGATTCGAAAGGTACTGCGGTGGCCGCCGTTGTCTTCACACCGGGGTCACCGCGGGGCGGGGGTTACACCACTCACCGGGACACAACCGTCCTTGTTGGACCAAGTCAGCTGCAGCAGTTGGTTAGTCATCTGGTTCGCTTCGCGTGCGTAGGTTGGCCGAGGATACAAGAAACAAGTGTATCGGGTGGTCGGACGTCGACTGGTTCGGGTGTGCGGTGGTAGGACATATCGTTCGATTTCTTGATGCTGGAGGGTGGTTCAAGGACGGACTAGCCGGATCCGCGCAGTCGGAGCCTGACGAAAACCGCTCCGGCGATGCTGGTAGCTGAGCAGCAAGGAAGCTCAGGCACCCTGCGGGCCGCTGATCCTTCGCCCGTCTTCCCACCTCGGTCGGCTCGTCCAGAACGGGAGTAAGAGAGCGACGGCAGGCTCCGGGGCCACCCCACGCAACCTGGTGGAGGTGAGATGTTCGTAGTCACGCTTCAGAGTGCTCCACAGGACATTTGTGATTCTCCAAGACTCAACGAGTTCCAGCGGGTGCATTGCCGCGTGTATGGCCTCATCGAGATGCTCCCGACGCTCGTCCGGTGGAGCCGGAGAGAGTACCCGGTCCAAGAACGCAGTATCGGTCAGCATTGCCGCGAGGGCGACCGTCTCGGGATAGCCCAACATCTCAGTGTTGGATTCGGAGAGTTGAAGTTGCCTGATCCGGGACTGTGCGACGTCTTTGGGGAGGCATTGACCAATACCACGACAGTTCATCACCACTACGCTTCCTACGACGATCCCCTTCGGTACGAGAACGCGCCGGAATGTCCGCTCGGCAGCAAGGAACTCCGGCACTCTTGAGATGTCTGCCTGGTCACCGTAACCTAGCCACCTGCGATGCCGGAGGCATACATCACCGATGGTAGGCAGTCGACCGTTGGCAGCTTGTCCTGCTGCGCACTTCGCGCACAGCGGGCGGGTTGGAATCTGGAGCTCCCCGTCCTTATCCTGCTCGGCAAGTGTGGTCGAATGCAGCTCGCCAAGAGCACGCCAGATCTGTAGGCGTTCCTCAGCATCGCGACGAAGGGGAAGCGGATACCCTTGCGAACGAATAGCTGACTCCACGTCGTCGATCCCGACATGGTTGGCCTCGGCTGCACGTCGGGCGTACGACATCAGCCCCTCGCCGTGATAGCACCGCACCCGTATCGGAAGCGGTGGAGGCCGTAGCTCTGAGCTGGATACATCGCATGTCATACGACGTTTCCTTTCAGCGATGTGGGCTTCATGCTCGATGAGACCGCTGACTGCCCACGTACCGCTTCCTGATCAAGGATCACGTCGTCCAATCCGGCCCGGGTGAGCTTCTCGGACCCGGAGAGGATCGCCTCGATCGCGGCGTCACCGAGCAGGTTGCGCAGGCTACCAATGGACCCACCGGTTCGGTTCCACAGGTACGCTGCCATGTCCTCGGTAGTCAGCGTCCCCGGAACGTGCGCGGCCAGAGGAAGCAGCGCCTCCATGCCCGCAACGAGCTCCAGCCACGCTTCCCGGTCGCCGACACTCCCGTAGCCATAGGCCCGCAGATCGTAGATCTTGGTCCGTGCCCGGATTTGGCGACCCATCTCACCGGCCAACAGGTCGGAATCCAACAGGTCGATCCCGCAGAAGATTACGGCGGCGTCCAGCCGTTCGGTGAATGCTTTGAGGGTGGACGCTGCTTCCGCTCCAGCGGAGCTGTTGGTACGTAAATTGTGGACCTCGTCGACGATGATCATAGAGGTTTTCAGGTCCCGCAGCACAGCAACGACATGGTCGGTGATGGTGGGGGCATCCCACCCGCGGCGCACAGGCAAACCGATCCAGCGCGATACTGCGGACATTAGCATCTTCGGTGTGCAACCAGGAGGCACGACGAGGTAGACGACTGGAGCGACCGTAAGGTCGTCGGCGGGCAGCCCCAGTTTCCTTCGTACCGCAGTCTCGTGCTTCTTTCCGAGAAGCATGGCGATGGTGGACTTGCCGACCCCGGCTCTACCTGAGATCGCTAGGGTGCGCCCCGCGGTGGAACGATTCGCAGCAAGTCGGGCACGCAGGAGTCGGACCTGATGGGTTACGGCGGTGATGTCCTTGGTGTCGACGACGACGTCCGCACCGATCCAGGCGAACCGTGCCTCGTCGTAGGTCTCCCGATCATCGGCAGACAAGGCTGTTATCTGGTCGGTGCTCAGTCGTTCCGGTTCGGTGTTGCGGTGGGTGACGAAGTCTCGCCACCCGGTAAGGGAATCGGGAACAGCCATGGGGAGGGCCTCGGCTTTCGGGTGGTAGGGGTTAGAAGATATCGTCCTCGTCGACACGGCGAGCTGCGGCACTGCGTGGTGGGCTAACCGGACGGGGTGCTGGGGACTGCGGTGTCTGGTCGAGGTCGGCCACTGCTTGTTCTGGCGCTGTCTCCGGAACCTCTGGGACGCTGCCCTCAGCGGTCCGTGAGCGCTTGGACGCGCTGCGTTCCTTCGCCGTGGTCGGCGTGGTGAGGATCCGGTTGATCTGCTCGGCGACATCCTTGCCGGCCAACTGGTTGTCAGTCCTGGACAGCACCCTCTTGGCTGCAGTCAGTACGTCCTGGGAGAAGGGGGCTGCGACCTGGGCGTTCATCACCCACTGTGCTTCAATCCAACGACCTTTGACGTGATCCCGGACCCAGATCCGGTTCATCCGGTGCGGATCGTAGCGAACCTCCCACTTACCCGACGCCGGCGCCGGAAGCCCCGACGACATTCCGCGGTATTCTGCGAGCTCGGGAGCACTGTAGTGCAGCCCATCGAAGTTCACTCCGTAGGGCTGGATCGACCGGTAGACAACTGGCAACAGCGCGATGTAGTCGTCGCGCTCGAAGGTCACCGCAGCCTGCGGGGCAACCGTGGCGAGTGCGGCGTACATCTCATTGGGGGTCAGTTTTCGTTTGGGCATCGCGGCGATCCTCAAGCCCTCCTGGGACCGATTCTGATAGACGCCGACGACCCACATGTCCATGAGATTCTGAACCTCCGCCATCGTCCACACCGCCTGCTCGGACGGGTCTTTCCCGCGTTGGACAACAGTGGGCCCGACGTAGCCGGCGAGGTGCTGGACGAATCCGGTGCGCAGGCCCCGGAAGAAGGATTCGATGTGTGGCTTGTCGGTCGGCGTCCGTGGTGCTGACAGCGTGAGGTTGATCTGCAGTCGTTCGCAGGCCGAGATGAAGGTGGTGGACTTGAACGCCCTGCCGCGGTCCATGGTGATCGACTCCGGGACGATGACAGGCTTTGCCGCAACCTGCGCCGCGGCCTCGGCATCATCGGGAAGCATTCCCGTAGGGAGGATCGAGCGGGAATATGCCAGAGATTCAGGCCACCCCGGCTGCAGGGTCAGTGGAGTCATCGACTTGGCGAGTAGGACTGCGGCGTCGACTGCCTTGGTCGCAACTGGGCGGGCGATGACGGCCAGGACGGTACGTGTAGCGATGTCCACCGCGGCGGTGATGTCGATGCGTCCGGTGGACCCGTCGGGATAGATGACCATGAGGTCCAGGGGTGTGGAGTCGATCTCCACCAGCTCGCCCGGGCGCTGTGGGTGTCGGGTACCCCAGGCCCGGTCGGGGCGGTTGGCTTTGGATCGGCGGGTGGTCGCAGTGCCGAAGGGGGAGCGGTCACGTTCCAGTTTCCGCAGGATGCGATACATGGTGGCTCGGGAGGGTACGGTCCAGCCGTTGTCTTCAGCGGTGTGGGTGACGCGCATGATCGCCCGTGACCGGGTGCCGGTGGACAGGTTCGTCTGCCCGGCGATCTCTTCCTCCAGCAGGGTGACGACGCGGGGGTCAGCGCGTCCGGGGACGGTGGTGTGTCGGACCTTCCTGGAGTCGACGAGACCGGCGATGCCCTGGGCACGGTAGGCGCTCAGCATCCGGTATAGGGTGGCGCGACTTGTTGGCCGGCCGTGGTCAGTGAGATCGGCAATTTTGGCTGCGATGCGCTGCTCCATGGGTAGTTCAAGTGAGAATCTCGGGTCGGGTTCCGACACCCGCTGGTCGTCAGCATCGTCGGACGTCGGCGGTACGCCGTGGACAAGTTCGTAGATGTGCCGGTGGAGGAACTCGGTGTACTCCCGGGTCTTTGCGTCGAGCGTGTCGAGGACAGCCGTGGTTTCCAGGTCGGGGAGGCGGTCAGGGGTGTCCGGGACGTATGACTCGTCGGTCAGCAGGTCAGTTACCGGGATCTGCCGGGTACTTCCGTCAGTCAGGTCGGTGAGTGTGAGTAGCGCGCCGTCTTGGGCGGTGACCTGCCAAGAGGAGCCATTGAAGGTGATGTAGTCGAGGAGTCGAACGCTCTTCATGGCTGGGGCTCCCTGGTGTGGCGGATGCTGGATTCCATTGTCAGGGGTTTCGCTGGGTCGTGGTGGAGGTGTCCGTGGAACAGTAGATGCAGTACGGTGCCGAGTACGATGTCACGGAGCAGTCCGGTGTGCCGGGACGCAGCATGTACGCCAGAGCGTAGTGAGCTTTCGGGACTGAATGAGTTGAGGATGGTGCTGCGGGTATCTGCAGCAGGGGCGAAGCGATCCATGCGGTAGCCGGACAGCCAGTCCAGCGTTTCCGCTTGCGGCGACTCCAGTCCGGTGAAGACCGAGTAGTGCCAACCGATGGAGGCGCAGAACTGACAGGTGAGTGTGAAGTGCGGATCATCAGCCTTGTCCGGTCGTCGTACGTCGACGAGACCGCCGTCACCGTTGGCGTAGCGATAGAAGTAGTCCGGTACATGGGAGTGCAAAGACTTACCGTCATCGGAGGCGGTTTTCGCAGGCCAGAGGAGTGCGAACGGCTGGGCGCTGAGGGAGACGACGGAAGGGTCGTGGTCAGCGCTAAGGAGATACTGGCGCTCCAGGAGGGACTCGAAGCGGACGTGGGCTCCGATTGTTGTTGAGAACCAGAAGCCCTCGTAGTTGCGTTTGTGCGTCCAGGCGTAGAACTCACGGATCGGGTCGGCGCTCTCGACAGGGACGTCGGCCAGTGCGGAGTCAGCTGCGAGATTCCTGATCTCACCGTCGAGGCTCACCAGAACCCGAGTTCGGTCGGTGCCGTTGCGCGGCAACTGTCGTAGCGGCATGTCCCTGACTCTCAGTGTCGTCGATAGGGTAACGCTGACGCTATCTCATCATGACTGCGAAGGGAAGGGGTATTCCGTAGAGTCTCATGTTGATTGCGAAAAGTCGCATGATAAGTGAGACAGATCACCCATGTTCCACGGGGCAGGGCAGCCATTATTCAAAGTGTCATAATGTATATTATCGGCGATTATGGGTCGCAGGTGAGCAGCAAAGTGCAGACAGGCAAACCTTGTACGCGCCTGTCCGACGGTTTCCTCCGGCGCTCCTCGCGAGTTCCGCTGACGCACCGTCGCGTCAAGTGCATCTCCGTCAGTACCCGCCTTCTTGATCAATCATTGGCGCCTGGTCTGTCATCGAGTGTGTCTTCCGCGCGTGTGTCCCGTCGATCGTCATACCTTGGTGACACCGACGGTCCATGTCGCTGTCCAGTCAACCCAATCAGCGACGACCTGGTTCCTCTGGCGAGCATCTCCAGACCGTCGACGGCTGTCGGTGCCGAATCGCCCTCAGTCGGTGATTCGAGGGCTCATCGACCTCCATGACCCACTTCTTCCCCGGCCTTCCCCCTTCCGCCAAACCGTCACAGTGACGTAAAACACTATCTAAGGGCCCGCCGGAGATGCTCCCCAGTAAGTGTTCCGGACGACACCAACTCATGAGGCGTCCCACTGAAGACCACCCGGCCTCCGTCGAGACCAGCTCCCGGTCCGATGTCGATGACGTGGTCGGCATGTGCCGCCACCTGAACGCTGTGCTCGATAATGACGACCGTCGCACCGTCATCGACGAGCTCATCGAACAAGGCCAACAAGCGTGCGACGTCGGCACTGTGCAGACCTGAAGTCGGCTCATCCAGGATAATCTTCAACGTCGCCGAGGCATCAGCTTCAGCCTCCGCGAGATGCTGCGCCAGCAACAGTCGTTGTCGCTCACCACCGGACAGCGTATCCAGCGTACGACCAACGGACAGGTAGCCCAGACCGACACGATCCATGCAGCCTAACCGGCGTGCCGCGGACTTACCCAACAGCTGGGCCAGCTCCGTTGGCCGCATGTCCGTGATCTCTGCGATGCTGCGGCCTGACACCCGCACGGACAAGGCCTCGTCGTTGAATCCGGACCCGCCGCAGGCCTCGCACGGTCGTTCGATGTCGTCGAGATACGCCAGGTCAGTGACGATAACTCCCCGACCTTTACAGCCTGCGCATGCACCTTTCGAGTTTCGCGAGAACCACGGTGGTCCGAGCCCACGTGAACGTCCTGCAGCGGCGAACACGGAACGAACTTCATCGGAGACACCCAGGACAGTCAGTGGCGTCGACCGCCGACCTCCACGCAGCGGAAGCTGGCTGATGACGGTGAAGTCCGGATTCTGCGCAGAAAAATCGCCCGTGACCAGAGAGGATTTACCACTTCCGGCCACCCCGGTGACCACCGTGAGCACTCCGGACGGGATCGAGGTGGTGACATTGCGGAGGTTGTTGGATCGAGCGTTCTCCACCGCGAACCACCCGGTGGGTTCCCGTTCAGCGGAGGTGATGGACAGTGTCGGTGGAATGGGTTCCGCACCGTCTGCGGCACCTGTGGGGCTGCCGGTGCGGACCACTTCCCCACCGTCGTTTCCGGCACCTGGACCAAGTTCCACCAGGTGGTCAGCGGCCCGGATGACCTCGGGATTGTGTTCGACGACCAGCACCGTGTTGCCCAGGTCGCGCAGTGCACAGAGCAACCGGACAAGTCGTCCGACGTCGTGGGCATGCAGGCCCGCACTCGGCTCGTCGAAGATGTAGGTCACGTCCGTCAACGGGCTACCCAGCTGACGGACGATCTTCACCCGTTGTGCCTCGCCACCCGACAGGCTCGGTGACGGACGCCCCAGGGTCAGATAGCCCAATCCGACTGTGACCAGGCTTTTCACTGCGTCCTCGATGGCCTCGAGCACCGGTTCTGCGGAGCTTCCGAGCTCAGAGGAAGCCTCCGCAAGCACCTCCGACAGTTCGTTGACCGGGGTGGCCATCCAGTCAGCGATGGAACGCCCCATGATCAAACTGCGGCGCGCCGCCTCTTTCACCCGTGCACCCCTGCATTCCGGGCAGGTACGCGGCTGGACGAACTTCTCGAGCCCTTCCCGTTCTGCGGTACTGAGTCGACTGGGCACACTGCTCAGGTAGCGGTGCCGCAGTCGCGGGACGATACCGTCGAACACCCCGTGTGCCGGATATCCGGGCCCCGGGTGCTCCAGCCTCAGGCCCTCGGCATGCAGCAACGTATCGCGGGTGGACTCGGGCAACTGGGACCATGGAACGTCCGGGTCTGCCAGTCCCGAGTCCATGAAGCGCTTGTGGTGGTAGCTGCCGGGGCCGAATGTCGGGAAGCGGATGGCACCTTCCCGCAGGGTCTTCTGCGGGTCGATGAGCAGCTCCTCGTCGATGATCCGCTGTTCACCGAGCCCCTCGCAGGACAGGCACATCCCCGCGGGGTCATTCGGGTTGTACTCGGGTGAGAAGCCGGCGGAGGGGACACCGAACCGTGAGAACAGGATCCGTAGCGCTCCTGCGACATCGGTCGCCGTGGCCACGGTCGACCGGACGTTGCCGGTGAACCGGCGCTGGTCGATGACGGTGGCGAAGGTCAGTCCCCCAATGTGGTCGACGTCGGCCGGTGGATGGTGCGGAAGTCGGTTGCGCACGAAGGACGGGTAACCTGCGGCAGCCGCGCGCTCGGCCTCGGCTGCGATGGTGTCGAAGACAAGTGACGACTTTCCCGATCCAGATACCCCGGCGACGACGGTGAACCGGTACTTCGGGATCGTTACATCGATGTTCTCCAGGTTGTTGGTGCGTGCACCGGTGACGCTGATCTGCTGGAACTGTGGTGACGTGCTCATGTCATGGAGCCTAAAATGATATGTGGCAATATCATGTCCACAACGATCCGACCAAGGAGGTGTGCGGTGACCGAGTTATCGTTAGGTGCCCGGCTTCTCCGCCTCATCTCGCTGATGCAGGACGGCTCCCGTTGGACCGCCGAGGAACTGGAAAGGGCCACCGGAGTGCCCGGTCGGACGCTGCGCCGTGACCTCAGTGCGCTGAAGGAGCTCGGTTACCGAATTATCAGCGCCCGCGGACCCGGTGGGCACTACCGGCTGGAACGACTGCCGTTTGAACTCCCACTGCCACTGCAGGACGATGAGGCCGTCGCCGCGGTGGTCAGTCTCCACGCGGCAGCTCAGGGCATCGTCGGCATCGACTTCCCGGACGGTGCCGCTGCACGCGCCGAGAAGCGGCTTCTACAGTCGCTTTCTGCCGCGGAACGCAGGAAGGCGAACCAGGCGGTCGCCGCGCTCGAGTTTTCCGCAGACCGTGAACGTCCCGTTGACAGCTCGACCTTCCCACTGGTGTACCGGGCGATCTCAGAGCATCGCGAGCTCAGCTTCAATCACCACGGCCACAGTGGCAGCCTCAAGCGTTCGGTCGAACCGGCACGTCTGGTCAGTATGAACCACCGCTGGTACGTCCATGGTTGGGACCGCGACCGCCGTGACTGGCGGACGTTCCGACTCGACCGGATCTCGGAGATGGAGGTCACCGGGAACAAGTTCGTGCCTACTCCCCTGTCACAAGGCGACGTCGTCGAGTCGATCAAGGCGAGCTTCACCGGCGACGGCGACGAGAGAACGTACCACCTGGTGACCTTGGAGCTGGACGCCGATCCGGCGACCGCGGCGTCCTCACTACACCGCATCGACGGTGCGCTGGAGCCCACCTGCGACGGTAGTAGGACGCGGTACTCCGCGCTGGTCGACTCCCATGAATGGCTGCTCACGGTCCTGGTCCTCAGCGACCTGGACTTCACCGTCATTGACCCGCCGGAGTTCCAGGACGCGGTAGCGCGGACCGCAGCTCGATTCGGTCGCGCGACCTGACATTGTCGGACGCGCTATACGGTGCTATACGAACCGAATAACACTACAACATACTGGCCAGGATGATCTGGGCGATCGTGAAGTAGATGATCAGGCCGGTCGCATCGACCAGCGTGGAGACCACCGGTGTGGAGAACACGGCCGGGTCCACACCGATCTTCCGGGCGACCAACGGTAGGACGCCACCGACAATGCAGGCCCACATACAGATCAGGATGATCGACAGGGACATCACCGCGCCGATACGCCACTCGTAGATCAACGAGATGAACGGGAAGATCAGCGCGCCGAGGAACAGCCCCAGCAACATCCCGACCCGCACCTCACGCCAGATGACCCGCCAGATGTCGCGTGGACGGACCTCATCGACCGCGAGGGCGCGCACCACCGACGACGCCGCCTGCGAACCTGCGTTACCGCCGGTACCGGTGATCATCGGCACGAAGGTCGCCAGGACGACGACCGCCGCCAGGGTGTCCTCGAAGAAAGACATGACGTTGACCGTCAGCACCGCGGTGAGGATCAGCACCAGCAGCCAGACACCACGCTTGCGCGCCAGGTGGAACACGGTCGCCGAGAGGTAGGGCTGGTTCAGCGGCTCGGAACCACCGGAACGGTAGACGTCCTCGGTGACCTCGGACTCGAGGATCTCCATGGCGTCATCGACGGTGATGACTCCGAGGAAACGGTTCTCCTCGTCCACCACCGGCAGTGCCAGCAGGTCGGC
Organism: Candidatus Corynebacterium avicola; assembly: GCA_019114135.1. Taxonomy (GTDB): domain Bacteria; phylum Actinomycetota; class Actinomycetes; order Mycobacteriales; family Mycobacteriaceae; genus Corynebacterium; species Corynebacterium avicola. The sequence continues at coordinate 32,372 of DXGC01000059.1, read as the reverse complement.
CTCCTGGATCAGGCGGGCGGCGACCTCCTGGTCCTGCGTGGCGCTGACCGCGTGGGTCTCTTCGTTCATCAGGTCGCCGACGAGGACGTCATCGGCGGCGCTGACCAGCTTGGCCAGGTCCACGACGCCGACGAGGTGACGGGTCTCGTCGACGACGGCGATCACGGCGATGTCCCGGTTTCGCAGCTCGCGACCACGCAGTTTCGCCAGTGCCTGCTGGCGGGTGTTGCTCTCGGCGATGGTGGTCGGCACCGGGGTCATCACACGACCCGCGGACTCCTCCGGGTAGCCGAGGAGCCGGGCGGTGACGGACCGTCGTTCCGGGGGAAGATCGGCCATCATCTTGGCCGCGACATTGGCCGGCATTTCACCGAGCAGCTGGGCGCGGTCATCGTCCGGCAGGCTGAGCAACAGGTCGGCGTAGTGGCCTTCGCGCAGTTCGTCGATCAGCTCAGCCTGGTGGGCGACGTCCAGGTACTCGAAGACCTGCAGCGCCCTGTCCTTGTCCAGGAGACGGAAAAGGAAGGCCTGTTCGGAGGTGTCACTGCGTGACATCTCGTCGGCGACGTCGACCGTGGTCATCGCCATCAGGCTCTCCTGGATGGCGGGGATGTCCCGGTCGTCGATCTGGTCGGCGAAGCTCTGCTGCTGGGGCTGTGGCTGTGTCATCGTCTCAGCTCCTGTACCGCTCGTCGCGGTAGAGCTTCAGCAGTTGGTAGACCGTCACCCCCAGGAAGAGGACGCAGACTCCGGCGCAGATGTACGCCACGGTGCCTCCGACACCGACCAGCACGAGTGCGGCGATGATCAACGCCGCCAGCCTCAGCCACCGGGTAATCACCATGACATCGTTACTCACCGGTACTCCCCTCTCTAGTCCTGCTGGCCGAACACCAGCAACAGGTCAACGGTACCTTCTTCCGCGATCTGCGACGCGACGAACTCCGGCGACACGATGCCGTAGGCCTCGCGCTCCACCGGGACCTGGCCCTCGACCACGACGTTCTCCCCGGTACGCAGCACCTGGAGCTCGGCCTCGACTTCCTTGGTGGTGCCGTGCATGGTCAGCTCGCCGGTGGCGGTGACGGTGTCGACCGAGCCGTCCTCCGGCAATGACGAGAGGTCGACAGGCTCGGTGATGCTGAACGTCGCCTCGGGGTACTCGTCGGCATGCAGGATGTTGTCGCGGACGTGGATGTCGCGCTTCTCGATGTCGGAGGTGATGCTGCCGACATCGACGGTCACCTCGCCCTCCTGCAGGACGCCGTCGGTGACGACCAGCGAGCCGGAGACGTCCTCGGTGCGTCCGGAGGTGGTCTTCTCCTGGCCCGGGAGGACCTCGTCGAAGGTGTAGCCGGCCTGGGTGATGTTGGCGCCTTGCCCGCGGACCACGTCCCAGTGTCCGTCGACGCCGACGGTGGCGGGCTCCCCCGAGCCCTGGTCGATCGACGCGGTCTGCAGTCCCTCGTCGGTGAGCAGGCGGTACACAGGCGGTGCCACGATGGCGATGGCGAGGGCCACGACCCCCACGACGACCAGTGTCACGATTCCCTTCTTCATGACTGCCCAGTCTAGTCCGTGGGGGTGGTCCGACACATATTCAGACCTGTTCTACCCTTGGCTCGCTCTAGTCCGCTCTAGTCCCCGGCCCGGGAGCGGATGGCCTCGGCACGGCGGGCCAGACCGACCAGCTCCTCGCACAACGCCGAGACACTGTCGGCGTCCTCCCCGTCGGACACTGCTGCAGCGACGTCCTCGGCGGCACAGCGCACCTCGAAGAGCCGGTCGGTGAGCTCTTCTGCTGCCGCTGATGAAAGGATCAGTGCGTCGGCGGGGACGCTCGTCCCGGCCAGTGCCTGACGCTGCTCATAGGCGCGTTGCCGACATGACTGCCCGCAGTAGCGTCGCCGCCTGCCGGCGCCGCTCTGGACGACCTCCCGTCCACACCAGGCACAGCGCACCGGAGCATCGGCACGCCGACCGGATCCGGAACTGGCGGCGTTGTCGGTGGCGGTGTTCTCCATTCCCCCATCATGGCATGACCGTGGTTGTGGGGTAGGATGGTGTGGTTAAGCAGTCCGGGAATTATTTCGACGCCTGACCCGTTGAACAGTCTTGTCAGGCGTCGCAGTACCGTGACGCCGATTGAACAGTGACGAAGGGTGATTCACCGATGGCAGATCGTGTCCTGCGTGGCAGTCGCATGGGGGCCGTCTCCTACGAGACCGACCGTGACCACGACCTGGCTCCCCGCCAGATGACGAAGTACCAGACCGAGTCCGGTGAGATCTTCGAGGTCGCCTTCGCCGACGACGCCGAGATCCCCAATGAGTGGATGTGCAAGAACGGCCAGCTCGGCCAGCTGATCGAGGGAGTCGGCCAGGAGGCCAAGCCGGTCAAGCCGCCGCGTACCCACTGGGACATGCTGCGCGAGCGCCGGTCGATCGAGGAGCTGGACGTCCTGCTCGAGGAGCGTGTGGAGCTGCTGCGCAAGCGTCGCCGCAACGCCATGAAGCTGATGAAGGAGCAGGAGCAGGCGAACGCCGGTTCCTAGAGCTTCCCGCTCAACGACGAAGGCCGGTCCCCGATGGATGTCGGGGGCCGGCCTTTCGGTTGCTCAGAGCCCCTGCGCGGGCTACTTCTCCAGCTTCCGACGCAGTGATCCCGAACCCAGCCTCCAGAACGAGGAGACGAGCTCGGACAGCTGACGGGCGCGGTGCTTCAGACCCCAGGTGGTGACGACCAGGAGACTGTCCTTGATGAAGCTGCCGGCGAGCTTCGACTCGCCGATCTCACGCTCGGTGAAGGTGATCGGCACCTCGTCGACCCAGAAACCGTCCTCGACGGCGCGGAAGGCCAGGTCGACCTGGAAGATGTAGCCGGCGTTGGAGAGCTCGTCGAGGTCCAGGGACTCCACCAGTTCGCGACGGTAGGCACGGTAGCCGGCGGTCATGTCCGACAGACCTGCCCCGAGCGCCACGGAGATGTAGATGTTGCCGGCCTTGGACAGGAACCACCGGTTCCACGGCCAGTTCACCACCTTGCCGCCGGGCACGTAGCGCGAGCCGATGACGAGGTCGGATCCCTCGTCCACCGATGCGAGCAGGTCCTTGAGCTGCTCGGGGGCGTGGGAACCGTCGGCGTCCATCTCGCACAGCACGGTGTAGTCGGCCTCGGCGTCCAGTCCCCACCGGAAGCCGGCGACGTAGGCGCCGCAGAGTCCACCCTTTTCCTCGCGGTGCAGGACGTGGATGTGATCGTCCTGTTCAGCGAGACGGTCGGCCAGCTCGCCGGTACCGTCCGGGCTGTTGTCGTCGACGATGAGGATGTCGACGCGGTCCGGCTCGGCCTCACGGACACGCCCCACGATCAGCGGGAGGTTCTCCAGCTCCTCATAGGTCGGGATGATGACCAGGGTCCGGTCGCTGGGCCGGGCCGACGGTGATGCTGCCACGCTGTTGCCTACCTCTTCTTCTTGTTCTTGCTGTTCATGACCGCCTGCACGCCTGCGAAGAGCACGAGGCCGGCACCGACTGCGACAAGGAGCCACTCGCCCACCGGTCCGATCCGCGCAGACATTGTCTCAGTATCCCGCAGTTCGATCTCCTCCTGCAGCAGACCCGCCCGGAAAATGTCGGTCCGGTCGACCACGTCGCCGTCAGGGTCCACGATCGCCGATACACCGGAGGTGGCCGCGACGACCACACTGCGGTCGTACTCGATCGCCCGCATACGGTTCATCGCCAACTGCTGGTACGTCATCTCGCTGAAGTTGAAGGTGGCGTTGTTGGTCGGGCTGGCGAAGACGGTCGCACCGTTGCGTACCGCGTCCCGGTAAGCCTCGTCGAAGCTGACCTCGTAGCAGGTCGCCACGCCGAGACTCACGCCGTCGGCCTCGACGACGCCGGGACCGTCACCGGGCTTGAAGTTGCCGGCCTGGTCCACGTACGGGCTGAAGTTCCGCAGGAAGTCACGCATCGGCATGTACTCGCCGAAGGGCTGGAGGTACTTCTTGATGTGCTGGTCCCCCGGGCCCGTCTCCGGGTCCCAGACGATGAAGGTGTTTCGGGCCCCGACCTCGTCGCTGGTGACGGTGCCGACCAGGATCGGCACCCCGACGGCTTTCGCCGCCTCGCTGATCTCTTCGTTGGCCCACGAGTTGGTGAGGGGGTTGATGTCAGAGGAGTTCTCCGGCCAGATGACCAGATCGGGACGCTCCCGCTCACCGCTGTCGATCTCCTCGGCGAGCTTGTGGGTGGCGTCGAGGTGGTTCTGGAGCACGGCGGTCCGCTGGGAGTTGAAGTCCAGGCCCATGCGGGGGACATTGCCCTGGACAGCGACGATGTTGGTCGACTCAGCATCGGACGTGTCGGTCGCGTCGGTCGTGCCGCCCCAGGCCGTCGGCACGAGGCCGAGCACGAGCCCACCGCCGAGGGTCACGGCGAGTGCGCTTCCGGCGGTGACCCACTTCCGGGCCACCAGGAGAGCCACGCCCATGCCACTGACGACCACCATGAAGGTGACAAGTGCGGGTCCCGCCACGGACACCCAGTTCTCCATCGGACCGGTGATCTGGCCCCATGCCACCCGTGACCAACCGAAGCCACCGAAGGGCCAGTTCGAGCGCACCCACTCGGTGGCGACGAACCAGGCCGGCACCCCGATGACGAGGACGAGGGTGGGCAGGCTGCCGGAGACGGTCCCGTCGCCACCCTGGCGACGGCGCGACCACAGGGCCAGCACCGCCACCCCGGCACCGAAGAGAAGGCCGAAGATCGACTCAAGCAGGCTGAGTCCGATCCAGGCGACCGCTCCGACCTCCTCGCCCACCCAGGGCAGCAGGAAGAGGTAGCAGCCCATCGCCTGGACCCAGGACAGCCACAACGACCAGCCCCACACCTGCCGTGTCGATGTACCGGAACTACTCAGGGCACGGTTGAGCGCATGGTTCAGGGCGAGGAAGAAGACCGCGAAGCCGAGAGGGGCCATCCACCACAGTCCGGTGGGTTGGTAGGACGCGTACAGTGCCACCCCGGCTGCGAAGGACGCAGCCGTGACCAGGAGAAAGCGGATCACTTGCCGTCGAACTCGTCATCCCGGTGGTCGATGACCTCGCCCCACCCCTGGACGTTCTTGGTCTGCGGCATGCTCACCCCGGAGACGGTGGTGAAGGAGGCACCACCGAACTGCGTCATCGTACGGCGCAGGGTGCCGCCGAGCGCCTTGCGGATGACCGTGCGGGTCGGCGGCAGCAGCAGGAAGATGCCGAAGAGGGCGCTGAGCAGGCCCGGCAGGGCGACGAGGACCGCACCGACGGCAGTCAGGGCCGCGTCAGCGGTCAGCCGGCCGGGGTTCTCCTTGTTCTCGAGGGTCCGACGCACCAGTTCGCGGAACTGCCACCCCGCCAGGGCGATGCCACCGATAAAGGCGGCGAGGGTGAGCAGTATCGTCCAGCCGAAACCGATCCATGCTCCCATGAGAATGAAGAACAGGACCTCGGCGAAGACGTACACGAGCGGAAGGACACTTGGCATAGTGACCATTCTACGTGTGGCGCTGCCGCAACCGCAGTCATCGTCGCCGGTGTTCGCCTACAGCGACCATGTTCTGAGCAAATCGCTGGACCGGAGCGCAGAGGTCTTTTACCGTTATATAGCTAATACTTCCTTCCGAAAGGTCGAACAACTCCATGAGCCGCCTCCGCCGCAGCAGCGTCGCCCTCGCTCTCGCCACCTCCACCGCCTTCGTCGGCGCAGCCGTGACCCCCGCGGTCGCCCAGGACACCACGTCTGAGATCACCTCGTCGATCGAAGGATCCGCCGAGGATCTCGCCGCCGGGTCAAGCGACGCCGAGGGTGAGGTCAGCGGTTCCCTCGACGACGCCTGTGGTGACACCGACTTCGGTGGCCTGGCCACCTGCGCCTTCGCCACCACCGCGGGCGTCACCGCCGCACTCGGCCTCTACGGCGTGCTGCGTACCGTGATCTACGAGGTCGCCGGAGTCTAGAAGGGATCTAGCGCGGCGCCATCCGCCACAGCCACCGCGGGACGAACGTCGTTGCCGTGGCAAGCAGCCCCAGCCGCCGGGGCACCCACACATCCCGGGTGCCCCGGTTAATTGCGTCCACGGTCGCCTCGGCCACCACGTCGGCGGTCACCGACATCGGCGCCGGGTCCATACCCTCGGTCATCTGCCCGATGACGAAGCCGGGACGCACCACCGTGAGCGTCACCCCGGTTCCGCGCAGGGCGTCCTGCATCCCCTGGCAGAAGCCGTCCAGTCCGGCCTTCGCCGAACCGTAGACGTAGTTGGGACGCCGCACCCGGGCGCCAGCGATCGAGGAGAACGCGACCAGCGTGCCCGCGCCGCGGCTCTTCATCCGGTCCGACAACTCGGTGAGCAGTACCGCCTGAGCCGTGAAGTCGGTGTGCAGCACCCGCTCCACTTCCCCACCGTCGCGCTCGGCCAGCCCCTGGTCACCGAGCACGCCGAAGGTGGCGATGGCCGTATCGATCGGGCCCTGGTTCTCGATCGAGTCGATGACCCCGGACTGGGCTGGGCAGTCGCTCGCGTCGAAGAAGACGGTCTCCACGCTGCGCGCCCCGGCCTTCTCGCAGGACGCCACCAGATCCCCGAGTGCTTCCGGGCGGCGTGCGGCCAGCACCAGGTCATTGCCGGACGCGATGCGGGTCATGATCTCCCCACCGATCTCACTGGTGGCTCCGAAGAGTGCGATGCGGCTCATGCGCTGGGTCCTGTCGTGGAGGACTTGGAAGCGTCGGTGGCTTCGGTGGTGTCTCTGAGGTCGTGGCTGGTGACATTCAGCGCTTCACAGCCTTCGGCGGTGAGCACCACAATGTCCTCGATCCTGGCTCCCCAGTCACCGGGGACGTAGATGCCCGGCTCGATGGAGAACGCCATCCCCTCCTGCAGCGGGAGGTCGTTGCCGGCGATGATGAACGGCTCCTCGTGTCCGGAGAGCCCGATACCGTGGCCGGTGCGGTGGGAGAAGTACTCGCCGTAGCCGGCGTCCTCGATGATGTCGCGGACGATGCCGTCCAGTTCGGCCGCAGTCACGCCGGGCTTCGCGGCATTGAGACCGGCCTCCTGCGCCTGCTTGAGGACACGGTAGGCGTCCTGCTGGTCCTTGGTCGGCTCCCCGATCACGTAGGTGCGGGTGCAGTCAGAGTGGTAGCCGGAGTCCAGGGTTCCGCCGATGTCGACGACGACCACGTCACCGCTCTCCAACACCCGGTCGGAGAAGCTGTGGTGGGGGTCTGCACCGTGCGGACCAGACCCGACGATGACGAAGTCCACGGCGACATGCTCAGCGAGGATCAGCTCGGTGAGCTCCGCAGCCACCTCCGCCTCGGTGCGTCCCGGCTGAAGCAGGGCCGGAACCTGCAGGTGGACGGTGTCGATGGCCTGGCCGGCGCGTCGCAGTTCGGCGATCTCCCCGTCGTCCTTGACCATGAACACCTCGCGGAGCACGGTGGTGGCGTTGACGGTGGTCACTCCCCTGCCCTGCAGGTTCAGGAGGTGGTCGGCGGTCATCGTCCCGGACACTGCCACCGTGCCCTGCGCGGGCAGCTGCAGCAGGTCGACCGGATCCTCGCCGTCGGTCCAGGGGACGATCTCCACGCCGAGCTCACCGGTGACCCCGGCACGGAGGGCGGCCGCGTCGACCGCGGGCACCACGATGCGGCGGGTGTCGGCGGTGACGACCAGTGCGCTGAAGCGCTCATGGGTGTCGATGTCGCTGGCGAGGAGGAACTGCAGGTCCGGGCCGGGAGTCAACACGGCGGCGGACGGGGCGTCCGCACGATCGAGCAGTGCGGTCACTGCATCGAGGCGGGCGGCGTAGGTGGACGTGGGAAACGGAGAACTCATGTCCTCCAAGTGTAGGCGCGTGGTGCCGTCAGGCGTTTCAGCCCACGCTGGCCAGTGTCTGCCCCACTGCAGGTTGCGCGGTCACCGTCGTACGCAGCCAGAGAGCCATGTTCTCCAGGTAGGTCGAGGTGGTCCCAGCTTCAGTGCGGACACCGTAGGAGATGTGGTCGTCGCCGCGGTAGCCATCGAAGAGGCGTCGAGCCTCGCCGAACCGTGCCTTCTCCCCGTCGAGGTCATGGACGTCGACCACGTAGGCAGGGTCGCGCCGCAGTTTCACCGCGCGGCGGGCCTGCTGCCCCAGGGCCAGCGGCGAGTCCAGACCGACGTCCGGGGTCCACTGGGCGAGAAGCCTCAGCGGGCTGTTCCCGGGGCAGAGGCAGATGCCGTCGTCGGGGTCGGCGGCCCACCGAGCCGGGATGTCGGTGACCGGGGACTCCCCTCGGATGCCGTATCTGTCGGACTGCCCGGTCACCAGGCGGGGTTGCTCCGGGTCGGAGACGAATCCGACGGCGGCGATCATCTCGCGTTCCTCGGTAGAGAGCTGGTCGAGGGTGCGGTGAACCACCACAGCACCGCCGGAGTAGCCGAGCAGCACGACACGGTTGCCCTCGGCGATGGCCTCCCGGACCATGCGGGTCAGTTCCGTGGTGCCGCTGGCCACGGCGTCCAGGAAGGGGACGGTGCCTTCGCGGCGCTCCCCGGCCGGGCCGTACTGGGCCAACCACGGGTTCTCCAGGCATGTCCAGTGCGACGGCAGCAGATCGGTGACCCCACTCAGGGTGGGTCCGGGCTCGGGCTCACCGATGCCCCGGTTCCGGATGACGACAGTTCCTGCTTCCTTCATGGTTCCCGAGAATAGGGAGAAAACCTTGCAGGTCGCTGGGATCGTGCTGGACGTCGTCCGCCGGTCAACGCCTACTACGCTGGGTCGTTGTGATCAGAAGAGTACTTGTGACGGCGTTCGAGCCTTTCGGAGGGGACACCGTGAATCCGACGATGCCTGCGCTGGTGTCCCTCCGTACTGCGGTGGACCACGGCGACATTCCCGGCGTGGAGGTGATCGGCCAGGTCCTCCCCGTCGAATTCGAGCAGGCGCAGGAGCAGATCCATGAGCTGATCGACGGGTACAGGCCGGATGCGGTGATCTGTCTCGGCCTGGCGAACGGCCGCAGTGAGGTCACCCCGGAACGCATCGCTGTCAACCTCGCGGACGCGCGGATCCCCGACAACGCCGGGGCCCTGCCCGTGGACGAGCCGGTCGTCACAGATGGCCCGGCAGCGTACTTCTCGACCCTGCCGGTGAAGGCGATCGTCGATGCATTGACCGAGGACTCGATCCCGGCCTCGGTGTCGATGACGGCGGGAACCTACGTGTGCAACACGGTGCTCTACCGTGCCCTGCACGAACAGTCCGCTGGGACCGAGAACGTGCCCACCGGCTTCATCCATGTCCCCCACCCGGACGTGATGGGCCAGGACATGATCAACCGCGCCGTCCAACTCTGTGTACGGACGGTCGTCGACTCGGTGGCGTCCGCCTAGCCGGTGGACGCGCCGAGCTCCACCACACCGCGACGGATCGCCGGCACGGCCTTCCGCGCCGCCGCCTTCACCGAGTCGGAGTAGCCGGTGTGCCGGATCTGCTCCAGCAGGTCGACGACCCGGTTACACCAGCGCACGAAATCGCCGGCACTCAGACTCGCGCCGGAGGCGTCTGCGGCGCGCAGGCAGTAGTCCAGCGGAGCCCCGGCGGTCCACTGGTGCAGCGCGGTGGCGAAGCCAAGATCCGCGTCGCGGGTCAGCGGGAGCCGGTGACGCTGCTCATCGGCCGTCAACTCGCCATGGATCCGGTACACCGCAGAGATCGCGGTGGCCAGGGCCTCGGTCGGCACGCCGTCGTCACTACCCTCGGTCTCCCGCCGGTTCTCGAAGACGAGCGTCGAGACGACCGCAGCAAGCTCCGCCGGGTCCAGGTCATCCCACACCCCGCGGCGCAGGCACTGGGCGACCAGCAGGTCCGCCTCGTGGTGGACACCGGCCAGGCGGCGTCCCTCCGAGGTGATCCGGGTGGTGGTCAGGTCACCCTCGCGCACGTCGGTGCCGCCGTCGGTCTCGACGTAGTCGAGCTCGCCGAGCAGTTCCAGGATCCGGTCGAAGGTCTTCGACAGTGACTCGGTCTCGGGCGCCTGGGACTCGAGTTCGCGCTCGAGCGTGCGTCGCGCGGCGATGACGCGCTCGGCCGGACGGGCCAGGTCCTCCCGTTCCCGCAGGGCATGGACCGGATGCATGTGCACCCGGTCGCGCAGCTCGGCCGCCTTCTTCGAGCCACCACGGGCCTTCGGCTTCAGCTGCTTCGGACGGTCGACCTTCTGCCGCCGCAGGGTGGCCGCCACGGAGCGGGCGTTGCGTTTCGGGCTGCGCTGTGCGTTCTTCTGCAGACGCATATGGCCCAGCGGCACCGGGACATTGCCGAAGGACTCGGTGGCCACAGGGCCGCACCAGCCGTCCTCGGTGACGATCCACGGACGTGGGTCCCGGTGGTGTGAGTCGCTGCGCACCACCACGGCGATCTGCGGGTTCTTCCCGGTCGGCAGGGCGATGATGTCGCCGACAGACAGGCTGGAGAGCAGTTTCGAGGTCTCCACCGAGCGGTCTCTGGACGCGTCCTTCTTCGCCCGACGTTCCTCGAGTGTCAGGTCGCGACGCAGGGTTGCGTAGTCCAGGACGTCCTGGGTACTCAACCCTTCCGCAGGACCACTCCTGCCCCGGTCGACGCGGGATACTGCATTGGCCAGGTCCCGTTCCAGTTCGGAGAGTTCACGGCGACGGCGGGTCGTCCGTTCGGCCTGCTCCACCACGGTGGAAGCGGCCTGGTACTGGGCGAAGGAGCGGTCCAGCAACCGGTGGGCCTCGGTGTAGCCCTTGGTGGAGATCAGGTTGACCGCCATGTTGTAGCCGGGGCGGAAGGTCGAGTCCAAGGGGTAGGTCCGGGTCTGCGCCAGGTTCGCCACTGCGTGGGGGTCGATCCCCCGGCTCCACAGCACCAGTGCATTGCCCTGGGTGTCGATGCCGCGGCGTCCGGCACGTCCGGTGAGCTGGGTGTACTGGCCCGGGGTGAGGTCGACGTGGCCCTCGCCGTCGAACTTGATCAGCTTCTCCAGGACCACGGTGCGGGCGGGCATGTTGATGCCCAGCGCCAGGGTCTCGGTGGCGAAGCAGACCTTCAGCAGGCCGCGGGAGAAGAGGTCCTCGACGATGTGCCGGAACGCCGGCAGCATCCCGGCATGGTGGGCGGCGTAGCCGTTGCCCAGGGCGCGCCGCCAGTGGCGGAACCCAAGCACACCCAGATCCTCCTTGGCGATGCCCTCCACACCGGCGTCGACGGTGGCCAGGATGTCGTCGCGTTCGGCGTCGGTGGTCAACCGGATACGGTCCACGAGCAGCTGGCGGACCGCCCCGTCACAACCGGCACGGGAGAAGATGAAGTAGATCGCCGGCAGCATCGAGGCCTTGCGCATCGACATGACCACGTCGCTGCGCTTCGGTCCCTGGCGTCGCCCGGACTCCTCGGCGCGCGCGGACGCTGCGACGACGGCCCGGTTGACCTCCTTGTCGCGGTGCTGCTTTCCCCGGTCCTCGTAGAGCGGCAGGATCTGGGAGCCGACCATCATGAACTGGTCGAGCGGCACCGGACGGTGGGTGGTGACCACAAGGTCGGTCTGACCGCGGACCGTGGAGAGCCAGGAGCCGAACTCCTCGGCGTTGGAGACCGTGGCCGACAGGCTGACCAGGATCACCGAGGGATCCAGGTTGAGGATCGTCTCCTCCCACACCGGCCCGCGCGAGGGGTCGGCCAGGAAGTGGACCTCGTCCATGACCACGTGGGTCAGCCGGTCGAGCCGGTCGGACTCCGCGTAGACCATGTTGCGCAGCACCTCGGTGGTCATCACGACCACGGGAGCGTCACCGTTGATGCTGGTGTCTCCGGTGAGCAGGCCGACGTTGTCCGCTCCGTAGCGCTCCACCAGGTCGTGGTACTTCTGGTTGCTCAGCGCCTTGATCGGCGTCGTGTAGAAACAGGTGCCGTCGAGACGGAACGCCTCGTGCACGGCGAACTCCCCCACCACGGTCTTTCCTGCTCCGGTGGGTGCACAGACGAGAACGCCGCGTCCCTCGGCGATGGAGTCGGCGGCGGTGAGCTGGAAGTCGTCCAGCGGGAACTCGTAGGCGGCGGCGAAGGCCTCGACCGCGGGGTGGCGGGGCTCTACGGGCCCGGCGGGTTCAGTGGACTCAGTGGACTCAGAGGATGTCGTCAAAGTTGTTGCTACCGTTGGCGCTTTCAGTGCTGGTGGAGTTCGAGGGGGTGCCGTTGTTCGGGGCGTAACTACGGGTTGGTGCGGACTGCACCGGTGCCGGTGCGGCGACGGTGGAGCTGCCGTTCACGGCGTCGGTGGTGCCGATGGAGGACGCCGATTCGTCGTCGAGGTCGTCAGGGAAGTCCTCGATCAGGCCCTTCTTCTTCAGACGGTAGTCGTTGAAGTGGGCGATCTGCATGGCGATCTCCATCATCAAGCACATGGAGGTCGCCAGGATCAGCATCGTCACAGGGTCGCCACCGGGAGTCGCGAACGCCGCGAAGATGAACAGGAACAGGATGATGTACCTGCGCTTGTCCTTCATGCTGTTGTACCGGAGCACACCCACGAGGTTGAGCATCACGATGACCAGCGGAAGCTCGAAGCTCAGCCCGAAGATGAGCAGCAGCATCAGCAGGAAGTTGAAGTAGGACGTACCGGTCAACGCCGCGATCTGGGCCTCGGAACCGATTCCCAGCAGGAACTCGAGGCCGTAGTTGATGACGTAGAAGGCGAGAGCGGCGCCGCCGACGAACAGCAGGGTCGCCACGCCGACGAAGACGCGGGTCCACATCTTCTCGTTCTTCTTCAAACCCGGGGTGACGAATCCCCAGAGCTGCCCCAGCCAGAAGGGCGCGGACAGCACCAGACCGGCGATGAAACCCATCTTCAGTCGGAGGGTGAACTGCTCGAAGGGGGCAGTCGACAACAGGCGGCATTCACCTGTCGAACTGCCGAACCTCATCTCAGGAGGGAGGTTGCAGTACGGTCCGCGGAGGATCTCACCGAGGCTCGGTATGCCGAGGAAGCCATTGCCGTACCAGGTGTATCCCAGGATGGTGCCGACAGCGATCGCCGCGAGGGCGATGACGACGCGTCGGCGGAGCTCACGGAGGTGCTCGACGAGGCTCATCTCCGCCTCGGTCGAGCGACGCTTCTTCTTGCCGGAGCTCCGACGGCCCCGCGTGGGAACCTGGACGGTCCGCTCCCCTGAGGAACTGTCAGTCATTACTCGATACGGAAGGCTGTTCGTCGTTCTTCATCTCGCGCATCTCCGACTTGAGGATCCGCGCCGAACGGCCCAGGGAGCGTGCCAGGGTCGGCAGCTTCGCTGCGCCAAAGAGCACAATGATCACCAGCGCGATGATGAGCAGTTCAGGGGTACCCGGCACCATGACGTTCTCCTACAGCTCGTTCTTCTTGGTGGGGTCGACGCGGTCGACCGGCTCCACCGGGTCAGTGGAGGAGTCGTTGGCGATGCGGTCAGCCTCGGTGGGCTGCGCCGGCTTCTCCACCTGGGGGTTGCTCTCGTTCTTCATCTCACGCATCTCCGACTTGAAGATGCGTGCCGAGCGACCGGCGTTACGCGCCAGGTTGGGCAGCTTGGTCGCGCCGAAGAGCAGGAGGATAACCAGAACGATGAGCAGGATTTGTCCCGGGCCGGGGGCACCCATAGGAACCAGCCTTTCATTAAGTCGGACAACGGTCGTTGCCCTTGTCGAGTGAACTGCACTGTAGATCTGCAGTATCACTGTACTGCAGCGCTGCAGCGCAGCAGTGGGAATCAGTCTCCGGCCAACATTACGCCAGTCGGGCGTAGGCCTCCAACGCTACGGTGGCGCGGCGGGTCACCCGGTGAGCAAGGTCACGTCCTGCGTCCGGATCAGCACCGTCACTCTCCGCGATACCTGAGATGTACGGGCTGTAGCCCAGCACGAAGCGCTCCAGCCACTCCCCGGTGTCCGGGATACTGGCGCGGAGCTCCCCTGCTTCATCTCCGCCGGCGGCTTCATCATCCGACTCGGTGTCGACCTGCCACATCGGTAGGTACTCGAACATCCACCCGGCGTCCGGTCGGAGCACCAGGTCGGCCCACTGCTGGCGGTCATGGTCGAAACCGAAGGGGTCGCTGTCGTCCAACTCATGGGGCTGCACCGCCGGTGCCTCACGGTCGAGGACCTCGACCTCCGACATCCGGGACAGGTGGAAGCACCGTTGGTCGGCATCCTCTCCTTCGCGTGCCCAGAGGTAACCGGAACCGTTGATGAAGTCGACCTGGTCCGGAACGAGTTCGCGTCGACGCACGGTGTCCGAGGACACCGAAATGTAGGTGAACTCCACCCACCGTCGCTCAGCGACCGCCTCGCGCAACACCGCCGCCGTCGAGGAGACGCCAGACCCGGCAGAGGGAGTCTGCTGCTCGGCACCGACCGTGCCGCTCGGCGCGGTGTACTCGTCGGGTGTGAACTTGTCCCGCAGGTCCCGCCGCTCCCGCTGTATTCGGCGAATGGTGCTCATCACGGTGCGGAGGTTCTCCGCGGCCTCCCCGTCGAGCACGCTCCCCATCCGCTCCAACGAGAGGACCAGGGTGTTGGCCTCGGCGTCGGTCAATGCGGGCGGGCGCGCCACGCCCTGGTTCTGGTTGACCTCCAACGGCGACATGACGCCGGCACCCGTAGCAACGGAGACGTAGTCGTCCGGGAAGTAGTCCGGAACCCCGGAGTCCCCGGCTTTCACCAGTTCATGACGCAACTGCGGGACCGGCACGCCGAACATGTCCTTCGCGTGGAGCAGGGAGGGGTGCTCGTGGGACTGGATCCAGGCGAGCGCGGACAACACCCGACGGACCTGCCAGACGGTGTAACCCCTGGAACTCTTCTTCGGGACGATGGCGTTCACGGTGCCTCCTCCGTGGCTGTCGAGTCTGCAGAGAATGTCTCCAGTGCCCCTGACAATTGCTTCACCACGTCAGTGACCAGATCGGGAGGTGAGAGCACCAGGGCATCCGGGGCGTATTCGCAGGCCTTGCGCAGCAGCAACGAACGGGCGACGGGGCCGATGGTGCGGACCGTGCCTTCCGGGTGCGGTTCCTCCGGTCCGGTGGCCATGGCACGCAGTTCCTGCGCGCCGCTGGCGCTTGCACCGTCGTCCCGGAACAGCACCCGGGCCGTCACCACACCAGAGGACGAATTAAGCCCCTCCGCAACGAGGTCTGCCCCCGGCCGGTCCGGTGCGGGATGACGGATGATGTCGGTCCCCACCTCGAGATCTGCGATGCGGGACAGACGGAAGGTCCGTTGCGCACCCCGGTCCCGGTCGTGCCCGGTCACGTACAGGTTCGCGCCGACCGCGGCGACGGCCCAGGGGTCGAGGTGACGCTCCGTAGGCTCCGAGGTCAGGGACGGCCAGTAGTTGAAGGTCAGGCTGAGGTTCCGGTCCAGGGCCTTGACCAGTGTGTTGATGTCGTCGTTGCCCAGATCCTGGGCGTCCGGGACACGCCCCGACATGTCCGGGGCGTCGGCGTACGGGCCGACGCCGCCGTCGGGAGCGTCCGCAGCGAGCTTCGTCAACGCCGCCTGTACCTCCGGCACCAGGGACGCATTCGGCACCCAGTGCGCGGACGCCGCCAGCACGTCCCACTCCCCCGGGGTCAGGTCGAACTCCGCGAGGTCACTGACCTCGGGGTCGATCACGAAGTGCTCCTCGGGTTTGCCGTCGGAATCGGTGCGGGTGATCTTCTCGACCTCGATCCCGACGTCACCGAGCAGCTCACGGTCGCGGTCGAACTGGCGGCGGGCGGAGTCCTGCTTCCGCTTCGTGTCCTCGTCCGACAGGCCGGTCAGCGGCGGAAGGTAGCCGTGGACGTGGTCGGTGACCCACGCAGTGGACCGGGCTGTGCCGCGCAGGGCCAGGACGAGGTTGATCAACCGGCTGGACGCCGCATCCCAGTGCGGTTCCAGGGGCCGGTTACGGTGTCGTGGCCCTGCCGGAGTCATGCCGGATCACCGGCCAGGATGTCCAGCAGGGTCTCCAGCCCCTCGGCCTGCGGCAGGAAGGGGTCGGGCAGCACCATTTCAGCGCCGCCCTCGCCGTTGACCTTCAATCGGGTCCAGTCCACGGTGGTCTGGCGGCTGCTGTTCTCGGCGGCTGCGAGGAACCTTCCGCGGACTGCCGCGCGGGTGGTACGTGGAGCATTCTCGGCGGCGTCCTCGATGGCCGCCGGGTCGACGACGGTGGCAGCCTGGCCACGGCGGGCCAGCAGGTGGAAGAGACCGCGGTCCGGATTGATGTCGTGGTAGGTCAGGTCGATCTGCCCCAGACGGGGGTCGGTGATGTCCAGCCCACCGCGCTCGGCCACACGGTCAATGAGCTTCTTCTTGATCACCCAGTCGATCTCGGTGTCCACCGGCGAGAAGTCGCCGGTCTCGAAGCAGTCGAGGACCCGGCCCCAGAGATCGACGACCGGGGCGAGTTCGGCGTTGGGGGTTCCCGTGCCCAGTTCGCCGTCCTCCGGACGCGTGGTCAGCCAGGACTCCGCGGCAGTGTGGAAGGCCCGCTGGATCTGCAGCGGGGTGGCCTCCCCGCCCTTACGCAACCCCAGCGGCGTGGTCCCGGTGAAGTCACGGGAGATCTCCCGGATCGACCTGATCTCGTTGGCGAGCTCGAAGTCGGGCAGGGCCACACCGGCCTCGATCATCTCCAGCACCAACAGTGCGGTGCCGACCTTCAGCGCGGTGGTGGTCTCCGACATATTCGAGTCGCCCACGATGATGTGCAGCCGGCGGAACCGGGAGGAGTCACCGTGGGGCTCGTCGCGGGTGTTGATGATCGGACGGGAGCGGGTGGTCGCCGAGGAGACCCCCTCCCAGACGTGGTCGGCTCGCTGGGACAGACAGTAGCCCGGCCCGAAGTTCTCGTTCGGTGCCCCGGCGGTCGGCACGCTGATCTTGCCGGCACCGCAGATCAGCTGACGGGTCACCAGGAACGGCAGCAGCTGTGCCGACAGTCCCTTCAGGGACATGTCGCGGCCGACCAGGTAGTTCTCGTGGCAGCCGTAGGAGTTGCCGATCGAGTCGGTGTTGTTCTTCAGCAGGTAGACCTTGCCGCCGATGTCGCGCTGTGCCAGCGACGTCTCGCAGTCCACCGCGAGACGGTGGAAGATGAGGTCGCCGGCCCGGTCATGGGCCAGCAGCTGGTGCAGGGAGTCGCACTCGGCGGTGGCGTACTCCGGGTGCGCGCCGACGTCGAGGTAGACCCGCGAGGCGTTGTGCCAGTAGACGTTGCTGCTGCGGTACTTCTCCACCACCGGGGAGAACAGGTGGCGGGCCACCTCATCGGGCCCCAGTCGCCGGTGACTGTCCAGCACGCTGGTGATGCCGAACTCGGTCTCCAGACCCATGATCCGCCGGGTGTACACCGACTGTGCAGACGTGACTACTGCCCGCCCTTCTGCACGTAGGACTTCACGAACTCCTCCGCGTTGGACTCCAGCAGGCCGTCGATCTCGTCGAGGAGGTCATCGGTACCGCTGACCTTCAGCTGCTCCTGGCCGGTGGCGGTGGCATCACCACCGGTCTCGTCGTCCGAGGGGCCACGGCCACCGTGCACCTGGTTCTGTCCTGATCCTCCGGCCATGATTCGTCCGCCTTTCCGTGCACCGTCCGTGCACCTGTCTACGAGCACCCCGGTGGGGTGTCTGAAACTCTCTAAAGATTATCAGCCGAGACCGTCGACAGACCCGGGTACACGCTCGGCGATTGCCCGGACCAGCCCAGCGGCGTCGGTGACGTCCGCCAGGGCGTCCTCCAGGTCCCCGGCAGTACCGGTGGACGGGTCGGGCAGCCACACCCGCGTGGCGTCCGACGACCCGCTGGGGGTGTCCAGGATCAGGGTGTCCCAGTTCGCCGCGAGCAGTTCATCGGAGAACCGCTTGGCGACCACGCCACGCAACCACGCACGGGTGTCCCGGGGCGCGGAGGCGACGGCCTCGGCGACAGCCTCCGTCGGCACCAGTGTGCGCATGCGTCCCTTACGGACCAGCGCGTGGTACAGACCCTTCGCCGGGTTGATGTCGTGGTACTGGATGTCCACCACCGACAGGGTCGGGTGGTCCCACTCCAGTCCACGCGCCCGGTAGGCGTTGAGCAGGGACAGCTTGGCCGTCCAGTCGAGGCGGTCGGCGGTGGAGGACGGGTTGTTCTCCAGGTCGTCGAGGATCTCGCCCCACAGCTCCAGCACCCGGTCGTCGTAGGGACCGCGGTCCTCGGCGGGGACGGCGGCCATGACCCGGTCGCGAATCTCACGCTGGATCTGGATCGCGGTGAGCTCCCGGTTGCCGTAGAGCCGAAGCGGGGTGCTGCAGTCCAGGTCGCGGGAGACGGTCTTCACCGACTCCACCGGCTCGTACAGTGCCAGGTCGGAGAAGTCCGCCCCGGCACCGACGGCGTCCAGCACCAGTGCGGTGGTGCCGATCTTGAGGAAGGTGGCGAACTCGGAGAGGTTCGCGTCCCCGATGATCACGTGCATCCGTGCCCAGTCCGCACCGGCATGCGGCTCGTCGCGGGTGTTGATGATGCCGCGGTTCAGTGTGGTCTCCAGCGACACCGTGGTCTCGATGTAGTCGGCTCGCTGGCTGATCTGGAAGCCCGGCACCTGACCGGCCTCGCCCAGGCCGACGCGTCCGGCACCGGTGTAGACCTGCCGTGAGACGAAGTGCGGGATCAGCGCGGCCTGGATCGCCTCGGAGTCGTAGGTGCGCGGGTAGAGGTAGTTCTCGTGGGCGCCGTAGGACGCACCCTTGCCGTCGACGTTGTTCTTGTGGATCGTCAGTTCCGGTTGGTCCTCGACCTGACCGGACGCCTGCGCGGCGGTGTGCATCACCAGCTCACCGGCCTTGTCCCAGATGACCGCGTCCCAGGCGTTGGTGGTCTCCGGCGAGGAGTACTCCGGGTGGGCGTGGTCGACGTAGAACCGCGCGCCCGAGGTGGTGACCAGGTTGGCCGCACCCGGGGCGTTCGGATCGATCACCGGGGCCGTGCGGTACCGACGCAGATCGAAACCGCGGACGTCACGCAGCGGGGACTCCGCCTCGTAGTCCCAGCGGGTACGTCGGTTGACCCCCAACCCGGTGGTCTCCGCATAGGCGATGACCACCTGGGTGGACGTCTCGATCGGGCTGGCGTAGGGGTCGTCCGGTGCGAAGATGCCGAACTCGGTCTCGGTGCCGATCAGTCGCTTCACGGTGCCTGCTCCCCTGCCGCGTCAGACACTCCGGAGTCGTCCGCCATGGTGATCTCCACGACGCGCCGGGAGGAGTGTCCGGAGATACGGGCCCACTCGGCCGGGTTGGTGGTGTCGGGCAGGTCGTCGTTGTCCCGGCACTCCTCGGCCACGGCGGCGTCCACGTGGTTGACGGTGATCCCGTCGCCCTCACCGCGCAGGACGTCCTTGATGGCCAGCTTCTTTATCCGGTCGACGATGTTCGCCAGCATCGCGCCGGAGGCGAAGTCGCGGTAGTACAGGTCCGAGCTGGTGCCGTCGGCGAAGTGCAGGGTGAGGTAGGGACGGTCGTCCGAGTACAGGTTGTCGATGATCCGGGTGCGCAGGGCTGCCGCGGCGTCCCCGGCGGAGCCGTTCTCGGTGACCAGGGCAGGCGACATCGGCACCTCGTCGGTGAGGTACTTCTCCAGGATGTCGCCGGCGGCGTCCCGGTCGGGACGCTCGACCCGGATCTTGACGTCCAGGCGGCCCGGACGCAGGATCGCCGGGTCGATGAGCTCCTCACGGTTGGACGCACCGATGACGATGACGTTGCGCAGACCCTCGACCCCGTCGATCTCCGCGAGCAGCTGCGGGACGACGGTGGACTCCACGTCCGAGGACACGCCGGTGCCACGGGTGCGGAATATGGCCTCCATCTCGTCGAAGAAGATGATGACCGGCTGGCCGGCGGAGGCGATCTTGCGGGCACGCTCGAAAATCAGCCGGATCTGACGCTCGGTCTCACCGACGAACTTGTTGAGCAGCTCCGGTCCCTTGATGTTGAGGAAGTAGGACTTCGCGTCCGGACGTCCGGTCTCGGCGGTGATCTTCTTCGACAGGGAGGACGCCACGGCCTTGGCGATCAGCGTCTTACCGCAGCCGGGCGGGCCGTACAGCAGCACGCCCTTGGGCGGCAGCAGGCCGTAGTCGCGGTAGAGCTCCGGGTGCAGGAACGGCAGCTCGACGGCGTCGTGCAGCTGCTCGATCTGGCTCTCCAGGCCACCGATGTCGGTGTAGGCGACGTCCGGCACCTCCTCGAGCACCAGGTCCTCGACCTCGGCGCGGGAGATGACCTCGAAGGCGTAGTCGGCCTTGCGGTCGACGACCACGCTGTCGCCGGGGCCGACCTGCTGGGCGGCGAGCACGTCGGTGAGCGCACCAGCGCACTTCATCAGGGCCTCCTCGCCGAGCTTGTCGGCGACGACGATGCGGTCGTCGCCGACCACCTCGACCACGGTGGCGATGTCACCGGAGTCGGCGTAACCGCAGACCTCGACGACCTGCTGTCCCTCGCCCAGACGAACCAGGGTGCCCGGCTTGAGTTCACCACGTCCCACCCGCGGGCTGACGGCCAGACGCATGCGGCGGCCGGCGGTGAAGACCTCGGCTGTCCAGTCCTCGGAGGCGGTCTCGGCGTCCAGCAGGGTTCCGTAGGTGCTGGGAGGCTCGGCAAGGGCGTCGAGACGCAGGTTGAGCTCGTCAAGCTTGTCCCGGCTCGCCTTGAGCATCTCGGTGAGCTTGGCGTTGCTGGTGCCCAGGGTGCGATTGGCCAGTTGCAGCTGACGGTATGACTCCGGGCCGGAGTCGACCGGGGCAGTCGGTCCGTTGTTGGTGGTGTGCTGCGTCATAGCCCACCACTCTACATCCAGGTCAAGGTAGCCTATCCGCGTCCCCGGAAAATCCCTGTAGCGGGTGCCCCAGAGGGGCTGGCTGAACTCCTGGAGCGACTACTTGCGTGCGCGGCGCTGCGGCTTCGGGGCGACGGTGCCGTCGGCCAGGCGCCGGGCCCAGACCAGGAAGGCGGTGTGGGCGTTCATCCGGTGCTCCGGACGGGTCGCCAACCCCTCGACCTTCCACTCGCGCACCAGGGACTCCCAGGCCTTGGGCTCGGTGAAGCACTTCAGCTCACGGATTCCCTCCATGACCTTCATCAGCTGCGGCACGGTGGCCACGTAGGTCATGAACACGCCACCCGGGATCAGCAGGTCGCGGACGGTCTCCAGGCACTCCCACGGTGCCAGCATGTCCAGGATGACCCGGTCGACGGGACCGTCGGTGTCCTCGACGGTGACCTCGCTGAGGTCGCCCAGACGCAGGGACCAGTTCGCCGGGTCCTCCCCCATGTACTCGGTGACGTTGTCGCGGGCGTACTCCAGGTGGTCCTCGCGGACCTCGTAGGAGATGACCTTGCCCTTCTCCCCCACGGCACGCAGCAGGGTCATCGACAGCGCGCCGGAGCCCGCGCCGGCCTCCAGGACCCTCGCGCCGGGGAAGATGTCGCCCTCGACGAGGATCTGGGCGGCGTCCTTCGGGTAGATGACGGCCGCGCCGCGCGGCATGGAGAGCACGTGGTCGACGAGGAGGTGACGGAAGCAGAGGTACTCACCGCCGATGTGGGACACCGCCACGGTGCCCTCGTGCTGGCCGATGATGTCGTCGTGCTTGATCTCGCCCTTGTGGGTGAAATAACTACCGCCGGTCTCCAGGGTGATGGTGTAGTGACGACGCTTGGCGTCGGTGAGCTGCACCCGGTCGCCGGGCTGGAACGGACCGGAGTAGGCCACGGGGATCCCCTTTCAGTGGAATGTCAACCGGGCAACTGTACCAACTGCACCCGCGGTCGGGTCAGTCCAGTGCTTCGGCGATCTGGCACACGCCGTCCCTGCACACCTGGGACACCGGGCCGTCCGGTGTCTGCCCCAGCAGACGGGCACCGTCCTCCGCACGAAGGACCAACGCCGAGGTTCCCAGGGAGACGCGCAACGCTGTCGTCTGGGCGTCACTGGCTTCCCGGGTGGTGGCCTGCACCGGTCCGGCGAGGTGGGCCTGCAGGGCGCACAGCCAGCCGCCGGCGCCGACCAGGTGCCGGTCGACGACCTGCGCGTGGGTGTCGAGGATGCGTCGGGCCTCGGCGCGCCACCGACCGCCGACCGTGCGGATGTCGGCGTCCTCCATCGCGGTGGCGAGACCACCGGCGTAGCTGAGGGCCTCGGCCAGCACGCCGACGGCGGCCGGGGTGGCGCCGTCGTAGGGGTCGCGGGGACGCACCCCGGTGGCGGCGACCGGCGTGGAGGCGTCGTACCAACGCCCCGGGGAGTCGGTGGCGAAGGTGACCTGGATGTGGCGGACGAGCTCGGAGATCCGGGCCAGATGCTCTTCGCTGCCGGTGTGCTCGGCGGTCCGGACCAGTGCCAGCAGCAGCCAGGCGCAGTCCTCGAGTCCGGCGGGGGCGTCCGGCATCCCGGTGCACCGACGGACGGTGAGGACGGTGCCGTCCTCGTCGCAGTCCACGGCGTGCTCCCACAGTGCGTCGACGGTGGCGGCACCCTGTCGGGCACCCTGTGCATCGCCGAGTTCGCTGAGCGCGACCGAGGTCATGGCGTTCCAGGCGGTCACCACCTTGGCGTCGACCGCAGGCTGGGGACGACCTGCGCGGATCTCTTCCAGCGCAGCCCGGGTCTCGTCGGTGAGCGCCTCGGCGTCGGGGTCGCCGTCGCGGGCGGTGAGGATCCGGCGTCCGTCGAGGTCCCCCTCCCCTGCCAGGCCGAGGCGACCGAGCTCCTCCGGGGTCCAGGTGTAGGTGTAGCCCTCCACCCGGGCGGAATCCACGACGGTGTCGGCGTCGAGGCCGCTGGCGTAAAGGTCCCCGTCGCGCAGGCGGGTGTCGAGGAAGCTGCGGGTCAGGTCCAGGGCGCGCGCCGCATCGGCGTCCTCGGGACGACGGACCGTGTAGGCGGCCAGGGCCCGGAGCAGCAGAGCGTTGTCGTAGAGGGTCTTCTCGAAGTGCGGGACGGTCCAGTCCTCGTCCACGCAGTAGCGGTGGAAACCGCCCTCGACGTGGTCGAAGAGGCCTCCGGTGAGCATCGGTCGCCAGGTGCGGGCAGCGATGTCGAGGACCTGCCCGGCCGCCTCCCACGAGGTGGTGTGCTCGGCCCAGCGCACCAGGCCCAGCAGGGCGGCGGCGGGCGGGAACTTGGGGGCGCCCGTGAATCCGCCGGTCGGCTGCTCCGAAGCACGCATGCGCTGGACGATACGGGTAGGCAGCTGGGCGGTACGGGTAGGCAGCTGGGCGGTCGCCTGCTGCGCGAAGGGTGAACTGGTGTCGGTACCGTCCCCACCGGTCCCGTCCAGGTCCGCCCCGGCGGATCCGGCCAACGCAGAGTTGAGCTTGCCGGTGAGATCGTCGATCTTGCCCCGCTCCGTGGTCCAGGTGCGGTGCACGGCGTCGAGCACCTGGGAGAAGGACGGACGCCCCGGCTGCGGCTCGGTACGTGGGGTCGCCGGGAAATAGGTGTCGGCGAGGAAGGGACGACCGTCGGGGTCGGCGAAGACCGTCATCGGCCAGCCGCCCTGCCCGCTCAGCGCGATGGTGGCCTGCATGTAGTAGGCGTCGACGTCCGGGTGCTGCTCACGGTCGACCTTGATCGGCACGGTCGTCTCGTTGACCACCGCGGCCACGGCGGGGTCCTCGAAGCTCTCCTCGGCCATGACTTGGCACCAGTGGCAGGTCGAGTAGCCGATGGAGATGAACACCGGCACGTCGCGACGACGGGCCTCGGCGAAGGCCTCCGGCCCCCAGGGCCACCAGTCCACCGGGTTGTCCGCGTGGGCGGTGAGGTAGGGCGAGCTGGTTCCGGCGAGGCGGCTGTTGGACGGCTGGGAGGACTGCGACGACTGGGACGACATGGCCCCCTACGGTAGTGGCAATCAGGGGTCTGCATCACACCGCGGGGTGCCGTTTAGGATGGCGCACATGGCCACCACCGATTCCACTCAGCCGGACCTGCAGTCCCTCCACGACCAGCTGGAGGGGTCCCTGACCACCGACGCGGACGTGCTGGCCACCCACTCCCTCGACGAGTCCGAACACCGACCCGGTGGTGCGCCACTCGCCCTGGTGCGGGCGGCCTGCGTCGACGATGTCGTCGCGACCATGCGTTTCGCCCACGAGCACGGTATCCCGGTGATCCCGCAGGGCGCGCGTTCCGGACTGTCCGGCGGCGCCTGTGCCGTCGACGGGTGCATCCTGCTGTCGGTCGGTTCCATGAATCGGATCCTCTCCGTGGACGAGGAGAACAAGACCGTCACCGTCGAACCCGGGATCATCAACCTGGATCTGAAGAACGCCCTGCGCCCCCACGGCCTGGCGTACCCGCCGGACCCGGGGTCGGTGGCGATGTGCACCATCGGCGGCAACATCGCCACCAACGCCGGCGGCATGTGCTGCGTGAAGTACGGAGTGACCCGTGAGTACGTCCGTGAGATCACGGTGGTGCTCGCCGACGGAACCCTGACCCGCCTGGGTCACCGCACCGTCAAGGGCGTCGCCGGCCTGGATCTCACCTCACTGTTCACCGGCTCGGAGGGCACCCTCGGCGTCATCGTGGGTGCCACGCTGAAACTGGTGCCGGCCGGGCCTGCCCCGCTGAGCGCACTGGCGACGTTCCCGAGCGTCCGTGCGGCCACCGAGACGGTCACCGCCTACATGGCCACCGGCGCCACCCCGTCGATGCTGGAGATGATGGACGGCGTCACCATCGGCTTCGTCAACGCCATCGGTGACTTCGGCATGGATGACTCGGTCGGCGCGGTGCTCATCATGCAGTCGCACTCCACCACCGCCGCCGAAGACACCGAGGCCTTCGCCGGCGTCGCCCGGGACCACGGCGCCGTCGACGTCGCCTTCGCCGAAAATGCACAGGACTCCGAGTTGCTCGTCGCCGCCCGCCGCTCGGTCCAGCCCGGCAACGAGTGCTACGCCCGTGCCCACGGCGGTGGCCAGCTCATCGACGATGTCTGCGTCCCCCGCTCCCACCTCGCCGACTTCTGCACCGGCGTCGAGGCGATCCGCGATGAGACCGGGACCATGATCGCCGTGGTCGCCCACGCCGGCGACGGCAACGTCCACCCCTCCGTCTTCTACGACAAGCAGGACGCCGCCTCCCGGACCGCGGCAACCGAGGCCTTCGACCGGATCATGGCCCTGGGGCTTTCCCTGGGTGGGACGATCACCGGTGAGCACGGAATCGGCGTCCTCAAGGCGGAATGGCTCGCGAGGGAACTCGATGAGGGGAACCGACACCTGCACCGTGTCATCAAGGACGCCGTGGACCCCACCGGAATTCTGAGCCCCGGTAAAATGCTGGGTTATGTCTGATCTCACCGCTGAACTCACCACTCTCGCCGACAAGCTGTCCGGCTCGCTGTCCACCGATCCGGACATCCTGGAGACCTTCTCCTCCGATGAGTCGGTGTACCGGGCCGACGGGAGCGCCCTGGCACTCGTCCGGGCGCACTCGGTCGACGATGTGGTCGCGACCATGCGGTTCGCCCATGAACATGGCATACCTGTGGTCCCCCAGGGTGCACGCTCGGGACTGTCCGGTGGTGCCTGCGCCGTGGACGGCGGGATCCTGCTCTCCGTGCGGAGCATGGACCGGATCCTCGAGGTCGACGAGGAGAACAAGACGTGCACCGTCGAACCCGGGATCATCAACAAGGACCTCAAGGACGCGTTGAAGAAGAAGGGCCTGGCCTACCCGCCGGACCCGGGTTCCTACGCGATGTGCTCGATCGGCGGGAACATCGCGACCAACGCCGGTGGCATGTGCTGCGTGAAATACGGCGTGACCCGCGAGTACGTCCGTGAGATCAAGGTCGTCCTCGCCGACGGAACCCTGACCCGCCTGGGTCACCGCACCGTCAAGGGCGTCGCCGGCCTGGACCTGACCTCACTGTTCACCGGTTCCGAGGGCACACTCGGCATCATCGTCGAAGCGACCCTCAAGCTCGTACCGCTGGGCCCCGATTCGCTGTCTGCCCTGGCGACCTTCCCCTCGGTCACTTCAGCGGCGTCCGCCGTATCCGCGTACATGCGCACCGGTGCCACGCCTTCCCTCCTGGAGATGATGGACGGCACGACTGTCGGCATGGTCCAGGACATGACGGACTTCGGCCTGGAGCCTTCGGTCGGCGCGGTGCTGATCATGCAGTCCGACGCCACCACCGCCTCCGCCGACGCGGAGGCTTTCGCCGACATCGCGCAGGAGCACGGTGCCGTGGACGTCGCCTTCGCCGACAACCCGGTCGATTCCGAGATGCTGGGGGCCGCACGGCGCTCCGCCCAGACCGCCTTCGAGCACTATGCACAGTCCCACGGCGGGGGACAGATGCTCGACGACGTCTGCGTGCCCCGAGACAAGCTGGCGGAGTTCTGTGACGGGATCACCCGGATCGGTGAGGAGACCGGCATCAAGGTCGCGGTCATCGCCCACGCTGGCGACGGAAACACGCATCCCTCAGTCTTCTTCGACAACGAAGACCCGGAGTCCGTCTCCGCCGGTTACGACGCCTTCCACCGGATCATGGAGCTGGGTCTGGAGCTCGGCGGCACGATCACCGGCGAACACGGTGTCGGTGCCCTGAAGGCGAAGTGGCTGGCCAAGGAGCTGGACGAGGGCAACCGCCACCTCCACAACGAGATCAAGAAAGCCGTCGACCCGACCGGGATCCTCAACCCCGGGAAGATGCTGGAGCACCTGTGACCTCTGACGCTGACACCACCGGCTCCCCTGCACCGTCGCGTCGACGTCCGTTGGCGCTGTCGCCGTCCCGCGTGGGCGACTACCGGCAGTGCCCGCTGCTCTACCGGCTCCGGGCCATCGACCGTCTCGAGGAACCCAGCACGCTTGCCCAGGTCAAGGGCACGCTGGTGCACTCGGTGCTGGAGGAGCTCCACGGCCTGCCGCGGGAGGATCGCACCTACCCGGCGGCGGTGAAGATGCTCAAACCCCATTGGGCGGCCATGACCGCGAAGGACGAGCAGCTCCATGAACTGGTGCCGGAGTCCGACTACATGGACTTCCTCGTCGCCTCCCGCGACCTGGTCAAGGGCTACTTCATGATGGAGAACCCGTCCGGCTTCGACGCTGAATCCGTCGAGAAGTTCGTGGACACCACCCTGCCGAACGGTGTTCCGGTCCGCGGCTTCATCGACCGGGTGGACGTGGCCCCCAACGGCGCTGTCCGGGTGGTCGACTACAAGACCGGCAAGAAGCCGATTCCGCGCTTCTCGGCGCAGGCGATGTTCCAGATGCGTTTCTACGCCCTGGTGTGGTGGCGACTGTTCGACCACATTCCCGAGCAGCTGCGGTTGATGTACCTGAAGGTGAAGGACGACATGGTGCTCTCCCCCACCCCGTCCGAACTGAACTACGTGGAGAAGGACCTGGGGCGGATCTGGTCGCAGATCGGCAATGACGCCCGGTCCGGCAACTTCGCTCCGAAGACCTCGAAGCTGTGCGGCTGGTGTTCCTTCCAGTCCATGTGCCCGGCCTTCAACGGCACCCCGCCGGAGTATCCCGGTGTGCCGGCGGAGTTCGCCTGACCTGGCCGTCAATAGACGCTGGAACGGTGCCCCAGCGCGACTGTCGTCTCAAGCCCCCCAGTTCCACCCACAGTTCCTCAGCAGGACGGGAGGGCTTCCCGGATTTCTCCCAGTCACGGACCGCTTCGTCCTGCCAGTAGGCCTCCTCGATTTCGACGAGGTACGTGTGCACGGCCTGACGGACGTAGAAGCTCGTGGGCCGACCGGTGCTGTTGGCCAGCGTTTCCAGTCGAGCCTCTTCCTCTGGTGAGAAACGGATGGACATGGGCATGTGCCCCTACCTCCTGCCTCACATGTATCGCACCAGGTCAGCACTGTGGATACCTTCGCACAGGTGTCGGCCGGACACCTCACCCCTTACTTCAGCGGCGTGCTCGCCCACGGGGACTCGGGGTGGTTCAGGGAGATCGCCATTCCACCGATGTACTCGTAGGAGCCCTCGTCGATCAGCCCGGTCCACTGGGTGCGTCCCACGATGAACCCGTCGGCGTGCTCGCGCCAGGATCCGTAGGCCTGCCGGGTGACGTCCAGCGCACCGCGCACCAGCGGCTCGGCGTCCTCCTCGGAGATGTAACCGGCACCATGCGCCATCCAGAGCACGCGCAGCGCACGTGCGGTGTCCCAGCCGACGGTGTCCGTCGGCAACTGGGACGGAAGAGCGCGCACGGACTCCTCCAGTAGGAACGGTCCGACGACCCGACGGACCTCGGCGGCGACCGCCTCGTCCGGAACCTCGGGGTCCACGGCCTCACGGGTGGCGGCAATCAGACCGTCGAGGTGCTGGCTGCGCTGCGGGACCGGCAACTGCAGCAGGTCGGTCAATGCCGGTCGCAGGGCACGGAAACCGGGGTCTCCGGCATAGGTCAGCAGCTCGTGGGCCGTCTTGAGGGCCTCCTCCCCGTTCGAGACCTCCCAGGATCCACTGAGCATCTGGCGGTAGCGTCCCTCGTCTCCCCCGCCGAAGATCTTCTTCAGACCCTTCTTCGGCTGAGGTGCAGGTCCGGGACCGTCGATGATGCGGTCCGGGCCGAGATCGTACGGCAGCGACAGCGACCACCCGAGCGCAACCTCGGGCTCGAGTCGGTTCTGCCTGGTGAGGTGAAAATCCGGGCTCTGGAACGCCGGGTCGTTCAGGAACTCGTCGTAGGTTGCCGGTTCAGGCTGCGGAGAGTTGGTCATGCGGTCGACACTATCGCGGCGATCATCCTCTTCGCTGGCAGTCAGCTATACATTCACCCAGAGTGAATCGGGATGGTGCAGGTCCTCGGCCACACGTCCGACTCCGGGCCATGCACTTCGGTCAGTCCAGTTCCAACTCGTCGAGCAGGTCCAGGAACGCCGGTCCGACGCCGGTGCGCCACAGAGTGTCCACCCGTGCGTCGGCTCGTCCGGGTCCACCGTTGATCACGGTGACCCGCTTGCCGGCCTTCTGGGCGTCAAGCACCAGGCGATAGCCGCTCATCACCGCCAGTGAGGACCCGGCGACCAGGACTGACGACGCGTCCTGCACCATCCGGGCTGCCTGCTCGTGGCGATGGCGCGGCACCGGTTCGCCGAAGTAGACGACGTCCGGCTTGAGGAGCACCGACCCGCAGTGGATGCAGCCGACCATCCGGAAGCGCGCGACGTGTTCATCGTCCAAGGTCACGTCGCCGTCCGGGTTCACCTGGGTCGGATCCAGACGCACCTCCTCCAGGTAGCCGGGGTTGGCGGCCTCCAGGCGCCTGTCGAAGTCGCGTCTGTCCTCGGTGTGACCGCACTCCAGGCAGATCACCCTGGCGAGGTCACCATGCAGTGTCAGCAGGTTCCGGGAACCGGCGGCGGCATGCAGACCGTCGACGTTCTGGGTGATCAGACCGCTGACCAGACCTGCCTCCTCCAGTTCGGCAAGGGCATAGTGCGTCGAGTTGGGCCTGGCGTTCGCCATCTCCCGCCAGCCGACGAAGGAGCGGGCCCAGTAGCGGTGTGAGGCGTCCGGATCGTGCCGGAACTCCTGGTATGTCATCGGCCGGTGCCGGCCGAGTGACCCGGACGGGCCGCGGTAGTCCGGGATACCCGAATCGGTGGAGACACCGGCACCGGTCACCACGAGCGTGTACCCGTCCCGGAGTTGGGCGGCGATGGAGTGCAGCGCGGTGTGCGGGTCGGTGGGCACGGCGGTCTCCTCCACGGTCCGCGCGATCGAGCGGAGGGCGGAGCGGTGTGCGAGTGCGACCGGGTCAGGGAGCATGTCCCCCAGGATACCGCTGGAGAGACCGGCCCAGAGAGTCAGTCGACGTCGTGGAGCGGCAGTCGCACCCAGGGGGAATCCGGGTGGTTGAGGGCGAGAGCCACCTGGTCGACGTAGGCGATGCAGGATTCGTCCACCCGCCCGGTGGAGAGAGCGCGTCCCACGACGATCCCGTCGGCCACCTCCCGCCAGGAGGAGTAGGTCGAACGGATCAGGTCGAGGGCGTCGCGGGCGAGGTCGTGGCAGGCGACGGTGTCCTCGAACAGTCCGCCGCCGTGTGCCAGCCAGAGGATCCGCATCGCCACAGACACGTCCCAGGCGACCGTGTCGACCGGCAGATCCTCCGGCAGTGCGTAGACGGCCTCGTCCTGCAGGAACGGGATGACGAGATCGTGCTTGTCCGTGTCGACGGTGGTCAGGGTCTTCCAGACACGCGTCGGATTCCGGTCGTCCGGCGGCGCGGAAACGATGTCCTGCAGCAGGGGCAGCAGCTCCCGGTAGTGGGCGTTCCCCGTCCGGGCGAGTCGCAGTCGGTCCCAGGCGACCTCGAGCGCGGTGGCGGCGTCCTTCACCCCGTACACGCTGGCGACACGGTGTCGGTGGTCCTGGCCCCGGTCCACGGCGAACATGCGGCGAAATCCCTCGTTCGGGGGAGCTTCGGGAGCAGGTCCGT
The DNA here is from genome assembly GCA_019114135.1 of Candidatus Corynebacterium avicola. Classification (GTDB taxonomy): domain Bacteria; phylum Actinomycetota; class Actinomycetes; order Mycobacteriales; family Mycobacteriaceae; genus Corynebacterium; species Corynebacterium avicola. The sequence goes on along the minus strand of DXGC01000059.1, from coordinate 1,796 downwards.
CAACCACCCGTCCATCCACGAGATCATGCGGGAGGGACAGCGACCAGGCACGCTGAAGCGTCGGGTCGTAGGCGTCCAACCAGACGAATTCCGGCCGTGAGGCGGCCGGTGCCGTCCGGCGGATGCGCTCGTCGTAGGTGGGGGCGGCGAAGTCTGCGGGGAGTGTCACGGCCCCGAGGTTAAACAAGGAAAACAACATCCGACAGGGTCAGCATGTCTGCTTTCCCCCGTTCGGGGACACCGTGATGGCACCCCCGTCGGTGACAACGCGGTGACAACTTCAGTCGTCGAGGTAGAGCTTGCCACGCCACACCGGATGCAGCAGGTTCTCCTTGCTCAGCACCTTGTCCAGGGTGGCCTCGTCCAGCAGCTCGCGCTCCAGGACCACCTCGCGCACCGACTTCCCCGTCCGCGCACACTCCTTACCGACCAGGTCACCGTTGTGGTGGCCGATGAGCGGGTTGAGGTAGGTGACGATACCGATGGACTTCTCCACGTAGGCGCGGCACGCGTCCTCGTTGGCCGTGATGTCCACGACGCACAGGGTGCGCAGCGTGGTGCAGGCACGGGCCAGCAGTCGGATGGACTCGAACAGCGACTGGGCGATGACCGGTTCCATCACATTGAGCTGGAGCTGACCTGCCTCGGCGGCCATCGAGATGGTGACGTCGTTGCCGAAGACCTTGAAGCAGATCTGGTTGACGACCTCCGGGATGACCGGGTTGACCTTCGCCGGCATGATCGACGAGCCTGCCTGCCGCTCCGGCAGGTTGATCTCGTTGAGACCGGCGCGCGGACCGGAGGACAGCAGTCGCAGATCGTTGCAGATCTTCGACAGCTTCATCGCCACACGCTTGACCACCGAACTTGCGTTCACGTAGGCGCCGGTGTCGCTGGTGGCCTCCAGCAGGTCACGGGCACCGATGATCTCCAGACCGGTGACCTCACTGAGGGCGGCGACCACCTGGTGCTGGTAACCGGCCGGGGCGTTGACCCCGGTGCCGATCGCCGTTCCACCGAGGTTGACCTCGAGCATGAAGGCCGCAGCGCGGGTCAACTGCGCCTGCTCCTCGTCGAGGTTGCGGGCGAAGGCGGAGAACTCGTCGCCGAGGCTCACCGGAACGGCGTCCTGCAGCTGCGTCCGTCCCATGGTGATGATGTCGCGGAACTCCTCACCCTTGCGCTCGAAGGCCCGCTCCAGGGCCGACAGGTGCCGGATGAGTTCCTGGAAGGCGGTGTGGATGCCGAGCCGGAATCCCGTCGGGTAGGCGTCGTTGGTCGACTGGCTCATGTTGACGTCGTCATTGGGGTTGATGACGTCGTAGCTGCCTTTATCCTCCCCCAGGTGCTCCAGTGCCAGATTGGCGACCACCTCATTGACGTTCATGTTCGTCGAGGTGCCGGCACCACCCTGGTAGACGTCGATCGGGAACTGGTCCATGCACCGGTGGTGGTCCAGGATCTGGTCGCAGGCCCAGATGATGGCCTCGGCCTTGTGGTTGGGCAGGGTGTGCAGCCGCTGGTTCGCGATGGCTGCGGCCTTCTTGACCTGCACCATGCCACGGATGAACTCCGGCAGGTAGTTCAGCGTGGTGCGGGAGATCTGGAAATTGTCCACGGCGCGGAGCGCGTGGATGCCGTAGTAGGCGTGGGCCGGTACCTCCATGGCGCCGAGGAGGTCCTCCTCGGTGCGGAAGCGGTCGGCGGTGTGGGCGCTGAGTGAGTAGGTCTCAGCTGCGGTGATCAGGTCTGTCGACGAGGTCACCGGCTTGTCGTGCCGAATCCCGGGCGTGGTG
>DXGC01000058.1 GCA_019114135.1 Candidatus Corynebacterium avicola | reverse complement strand
CTTGCCGGAGCCGTTGACGCCGACCAGGCCGATGCGCTCGCCGGGGCCCAGTCGCCAGGTCAGGTCACTGACCAGGCTGCGACCGTCCGGGGTCGCGATGAAGGCGTCCTCCAGCTCGATGACCTTCTTGCCCAGTCGCTTGGTGGCGAAGCTCATCAGCTCCACGGAGTCGCGCGGGGCCGGGACGTTCTTGATCAGCGCCTCGGCTGCCTCGACGCGGTAGCGCGGCTTGGAGGTGCGGGCCGGCGCACCGCGGCGCAGCCAGGCCAGCTCCTTGCGCGCCAGGTTCGCCCGACGCTGCTCGGCGGCGTCAGCCTGCCGGGCACGCTCGGCGCGGGCGAAGGTCCAGTCGTTGTAGCCGCCCTCGTAGACGTCGACCACACCGTCGTGGACTTCCCAGGTGTGGTTGGCGACGGTGTCGAGGAACCAGCGGTCGTGGGTGACGACGACCAGCGCGCACCGCCGGGACAGCAGGTGTTCGGCCAGCCACTGCACGCCCTCGACGTCGAGGTGGTTGGTGGGCTCGTCGAGGATCAACAGATCCAGGTCCTGCACCAGCGCGGCGGCGAGCCCCACCCGTCGACGCTCACCGCCGGAGAGGGCGTCCACCGGGGCGTCCAACCCGGTGCCGTCGCCGAGGTCGAGGATGCCCAGACCGTGGAGCACCGATCGCACCCGCGGGTCGGAGGCCCACTCGTAGGTCTGCAGTCCCAGGGGCTCGACCACCGAGGCGCCGATGGTGTCGCCGACCAGCACGCTGTCCTGGCTGACCCGGGCCATGCGCAGGTCATTGTTGCGCGAGACCCGGCCGGCGTCGACGGTGTCCGCCCCGGAGAGGACCTTGAGCAAGGTGGACTTGCCGCCGCCGTTGAGGCCGACGACACCGATCCGGTCTCCGACGTTGATACCCAGACTGACCTTGTCGAGAAGGGTCTTGAGACCGTAGCTCTTCTCGACGTTCTCCAGGTTGATCAGGTTCACCGGGCTACCGGTGGTGCGTGCGTCGGCCATGGTGGGTCGCAGCAGTCCTCTCTGTGTCGGACGGTGTCGGAAAAATCTGCCGGTCACTGAATCAGTCGACCAGTCGTGCCCCGTGGGGGCAGGAGGTGGCGGTGGTGGTCGCGACCGCGCGGCCGCCCACTCCTTCGGACGCCAGGGTGGTCGCCACGTCCACCGCCTGGGCGTGGTCCCGGCACAGCATGGCGACCGTGGGGCCGGAGCCCGCGACAACGCAGGCCAGCGCCCCGGCGTCCTTTCCTGCGGCCAGGATACCCCGCAGCTCCGGACGCAGACTGATCGCGGGGGCCTGCAGGTCGTTGACCGCCTGACGAAGATGCTCCCCAAGGACATCTGCGTCCCCCGCAAGCAGGGCGCGCTGGACCTCCTCCGGTCCCGGTGCACGGACGTCGGGACGCTCCCCGCGGGCGGCGGCGTCGCGTTGGCTGTCGAGCCGGTCGAAGACCTCGTCAGCGGACAAACCCCGCGGGTCCATCACCAGTGCCCAGTGGTAACGGCCGCGGATCATCACCTGCACCACCTCCTCGCCGTAACCCCGCCCCAGCGCGGTGCCACCCTGCAGGCAGAAGGCAACTTCCGCACCGAGTCCCGCCGCCATCTCGTGGAGTTCCTCCGTGCTCGGCGCCGGTGCCTGGTCGAGGCCCCGGGCGGCGGCGCGGGGCCCGTGCAGCAGTTCGGCGGTGGCCAGCAGGGACGCTGCGGCGTCGGCGGCACCGCTTGCCATCCCACCGGCCACGGGCACCTGCTTGTCGATCGAGACGGACAACGCAGGAACTGGTGCGTCCGGCACAAAGCGGATATAGCGTTCCACGACGAGTTCCGCCGCGCGCACCGCAGGATTCCCCTCAACGAGGGCGTTCCCGGCGTCGCGTCCGGTCACGCTGCCCAGTCTGACCCGGCCGCCGGGTTCCCCACCGACCGGACCACTGACCGCCACGGTGACGGTATCGGTGAGGTCGACGGCGTGGAATACCGTCTCCAGGTCGTGGTATCCGTCCTCGCGGACATCGCCGACCGACAGGTGCAGGTTCACCTTCCCCTGCGCCGTCGCGCTCACCTCGTAGGAGGAGAAGGTGTATTCGGCGAGGTCCGGGAGGCTCACGACGAACCGCGCCGATCCAGCGACGCCACCGCCATCCGCACGAATGCGGCGGTGTCCAGTTTCTCCCCACGTTCCTTCGGGTCGATCCCGGCGGCGGTGAGGACCTCTTCGGCCTCGGCCCCGGACCCGAAGTAGCCGGAGAGGGCGGCACGTAGGGTCTTGCGACGCTGCAGGAAGGCGGCGTCGGTGAGGGCGAAGACCTCGGTGCGCAGGACGTCCTCCCCCAGACGCTCGAGCTCTGCCTGCCAGGGACGGTCCTCGTCGGTCCAGCGGTCGACGCGTACCAGACCGGAGTCGATCTTCGGGGCCGGCCAGAAGACGTTCTTGCCGATCACCCCTGCGCGGCGCACCCGGCCGTGGAAGCCAGCCTTGACGCTGGGCACCCCGTAGACCTTGCTGCCGGGGTCGGCGGCCAGACGGTCGGCGACCTCCAGCTGCACCATGACCAGTACCCGGTGGATGCTGGGGAAGATCTCGAGCAGGTGCAGCAGCACCGGCACCGAGACGTTGTACGGCAGGTTCGCCACCAGGGCGGTCGGCGGGGTGTCGACGAAGGCGGGGTTGTCCGCGGTGATCTTCAGTGCGTCCGAGGTGACGACGGTGACGTCACCGGCGCGCGAGGGGGCGAACTCGCCGATGGTGCGCTCGAGCCGTCCGGCAAGCCGGGGGTCGATCTCGACGACGCTCAACTGTCCCACGGCCTCGAGCAGCGCGAGGGTCAGCGAGCCGAGCCCGGGGCCGACCTCGACGACGTGGTCCCCCTCGCCGAGCTCGGCGGCGGTGACGATGCGACGCACCGTGTTCGGGTCGATGACGAAGTTCTGTCCCAGTTTCTTCGTCGGGGTGACCTCGAGCTCGGCCGCCAGGTCACGGATCTCGCCGGGGCCGAGCAGCCGAACTCCGGCCGTTCCCTCGGCCCCGGCACTGTTGTTGGTATCCACAACCCCCAAGGATACCGGCAGAGGCAGCCGACTTACCTAGCCAATGCCCAGTTTGGAGGTGCAGGCAGGCCATGCGCCCCAACCCTGGGCCGCCTGGACCTTCTCGGCCACGGCGATCTGCTCTTCACGGCTGGCCTGGTGCGCAGCCGGGGCGTACTCGGTGCCGCCGAAGGCAGCCCAGGTGGACGGGGTGAACTGCAGGCCGCCGGAGAAGCCGTTGCCGGTGTTGGCCGACCAGTCGCCGGTCGCCTCACACTGGACCAGCCGGTCCCAGACGGAACCGTCGGAGACGGACGGTGCGTCGGAGGACTTCTTGGTGCCGCGGATGACGACGCGCTCCTTGGCCGGCTCCAGCTCCTCGCGGTCGATAGTCTCGCGGTCGGTCTCTTCGCCGTTGACCTCGGTGACGCGCACGGTGACGCGCTCCTTACCCGGGGCGCCCTCCTCGACGACCTTCTCCTCGCCCTCTTCCATCTCAGGGTCCTCGGTGACCTTCTCCGGGGCGTCGATCTCGCGCTCCTCGACGCGCTCGTCGGTGGTCACACGGTGGACCTCGACGTGGGTGCCCTCCTCCAGCGGAGTGTCGGCGGACGGGGTGACGGTGTCGTCCGGGCCCAGCGGTGTGCCGCGCTTCTCCAGCATCTCGCCGACGGTGGTCGCAGCCATGTTCAGGCGTGCGGGCTCCTCACCGGGGTTGCCGTCGTTGAGGGTGAAGTCGCGCGGGGTGGTGATGTCCAGCTCCATGCCCTCTTCGGGGATGGCGGAGGACGCACCGGCCGACAGGGCGGCGTTGGAGTCGTCGTAGCCCAGCTCGGACAGCAGCTCGGAGACGGTGAGCGACGTGGTGTCGATGTCCTGCAGCTGGCCGTCGACGGTGACCGCGACCTGGCGGGCGGAGCGGACGGAGACGGTGGAGTTGTTCTCGACCGACTCATCGAGACCCGGGGTGACCAGGTCACTGTCGGAGACATCGATGTCGTTGTCTTCGAGCAGCCCACGGACGTCGCCGAACCACGCGGTGGTCTCGATCTCCTCACCGTTGACGTCGAGGGTGACGTCCTTGTGGTTGGTGGCGACGACGGTACCGCCGACGGCGAGGACGGCAAGCATACCGCCGGTGGCCATGCGCAGCGGCACGGAGTTGGTGGTGTTGATCCGGTGAAGGCTGGACTTCTTCTTGGGGGACACTCGTTCTCTACCTCCGGCAGCGGGGTGCTCCCGCCGCCCGTTTTGCGTCTGTGGTTGGACGTCTCGATTTCGTAACTTCGATAACGATACGGTAACGGTCGCCCTGACACCAAGCCATTCGCGATATTCCCCCGAAATTGTCGCCACGCTCACACATCAAGATGAACACGGGGCGACACAGGACAACTGCAGTCACAGTTGTCCCAGCTTCGCCGCACCTCTGAAATCAGATCCCGTAGAGCGTCCGGGCGTTATGCGTGACGATCTCGCCGACCTCCTCCGGGGAGATGTCACGCGCCTCGGCGACGCAGCGGGCGGTGTAACCGACGTAGGTCGGTTCATTGCGGGCCCCGCGGAACGGCTCCGGGGTCATGTACGGGGCATCGGTCTCCACCAGGATCCGGTCGGACGGCGCGATCGCCGCTGCCTCACGCAGTTCGACGTTGCGCTTGAAGGTCACGTTTCCACAGAAGCTGAGGTAGTAATCCCGGTCAATGGCCTCGCGGGCGACGTTCAGCGGCGAAGAGAAACAGTGGAGCATCACCGTCAGGTCGTCCGGCGCATCGTCGAGGACTCGCATCAGGTCGTCGTCGGCCTCGCGGTTGTGGATCATCAGCGGCTTGCCGACCTCGTGGGCCAGTGCCATGTGCCAGCGCAGTGCCTCCTCCTGGGTCTCCAGGTCGGCGGTGTCCTCCGGGTCGTGGGTGATCCAGTAGGTGTCCAGGCCGGTCTCCCCCACCGCCACGCAGCGCTCGTCGGCGACGAGTTCACGCAGCCGGGCGCGGACGTCCTCGGTCAGTTCGTGGGCGCGGGTGGGGTGCACCGCACAGGCGGCGAAGACCCGCTCGTCGTGGTGGGCGGCCTGCAGAGCAAGCTCCGCCTCCTCGATCCCGTCACCGACTGTGCAGATTCCCTGCACCCCGGTCGCCGCCGCGCGGTCGACGATCTCCCGCACCTCCTCGGCGGTGGTGGCTTTACAGGACGCCAGGTGGGTGTGGGCGTCGAAGAGCTGCTTCAGCGGCTCGGGCGGTACAGGGGTCGGACGCTTCTTCTTGGCGGACATGGCAGCCAGGGTAGTCGAGGTGGCGATACTCCCCTGTCGGCCGGGCGCCGCTATCCGGACACCGAGGCGTCGAAGAAGTCCAGCTCCAGGTCGACGGTGCGACGGAAGTACTCCCGGGCCAGCGCGGCGTCCTGCTCGGAACGCCTACCCGCCCGGTCCACCTCCGCGCGCAGGAACTCCACGAGTTCGTGGAACTCAGGGTAGTCGTGCAGCCGGACCCACTCGGCGTGGACGTGGCGGGTGGGGTAGCCGTTCTCCTCCGTGCCGTGGGAGCGGTTCTCCGGACGCGTCGCCCAGTCGAGGTACAGCCACTCACAGACCACGAGCACCGCGAAGATCGCGGCGTAGTTCCTGGTCTCCGCGGCCTCGGCGAAGATGGCCTTGAACCCGGCGGTCGGTGCGGTGTCGGGGATGCTGTCGCGCTCGGAGGCGCCGGAGCCGTGGCCCTCGCCTCCGAGTTCCTCCATCGCGTCGACGAAGTAGGTGTTCTCGTCACCGGCGACTTCGCCGATGAACTCCGCCAGCCGGTGACGGGAGTCGAAGTTGTCGGCGGTGGCGATGGCCGCCCCGATCAGCGCCATGAAGCCGTCGACGAATCGGTAGTCCTGGACCAGGTAGGACGCCATGTCCTCGTCCGGCAGGGTGCCGTCGAAGAGTTGCTGGACGAAGCGGTGGGTCACCGCAGCGTCCCAGGTCTCCCGGTTCTCCTCGATGAGCTGGTCGGTGAAGCGTGTGCTGGGCGCAGCAGTATCTGCCATGACATTTCCTCCGCGAGCATGAACTCGATCAGGTTCGACGGGTATTGATCTCAGCCCGGGCTCGTTCCGGGCACCCCGTGTCACCGCCCGAGGGTACCTGGAAGCCGGGAGGTAGCGTGGCTGCATGGATTGGGAGACGCTGCGAGACATACTGATGCAACGGCCGGAGATGAGTCTCCACGGGGTGGTCGAGGCCCGCGGAAAATTCGCGGAGGAAGAACCGCCGGTCGAGATCTGGCGACAGGGTCCTCGGGTTCGGGTCGAGGACGATGGAACACCCGTCTTCATCAGTGACGGTACGACCGTCTGGGACTTTGACTCCACCAACCGGGTCAACAAACTTTCCGGGACCCCGCTCACCGGCCCTGCCGACGAGAACGGATATTGGGGGCCCTTCCAGACGTACGCAAAGCCGCGAGACTCATGGGACTGGTGGTCAGGAAGTGATTACGACCAACCGGTTAGTGCGGTGACAATCCAGAACTTCAGGGACCGCGACTGCTGGACCGTCGCACTTCAGGACCCATCCTCCACGCTCGGCCCGCTTCGCCTCTGGGTAGACCAGGAGTCCGGATACCTCGTCGGCATGGCAAGTGAGAAGCCAGAGGACGGAGACACCGCCCATTGGATCGCCGACCTTGATATCGGCGCATCACTGTCAGCTGACCTGTTCACCTGGGACGGCCCCACCGTCACCAAGGATGAGGTGGATGCTGCCCGCTCCAGACAGACCAAGGCAAGACAGGACGAGGAACTCGCCTGGTTCCGGAGACATGTCACGGAGGCGTCGTTGCGGGTGCCCGCGCGGTTGAATCTCCCTCCTCTACCCGAGGACATCGATCCGGACGGCACGTTCTCGACCCGCAACAACACGGCCCTGGTCCGCCGAGTGTCGGAGGCCGACTGGGTCAATGTCATGCAACCTAAACTGAAACTACTGTCATGGATCTCGTGGTCAAATGACGATTTCCGGACCGGCGTACTCATACTGAATGCTGCCGTGGTTCACGATGACGGTCTCAGGGACGCGCTGCAACAGCACTATGCGGGCCAACCCCCTGAGGCCGCTGATAAGACACCAGTTGCAGTAACTCTCGACCTGACCCCCGTGTCGGTACCGTTCCGTGATGATGCCACGGGAGAATTCGACGCAATCGGCAACGACTTCTCGTTGAAACGGGTGTCACGAGCTGTCACCCCGGAAGAGACCACAGATTCCCCCTGGCCCGAGGAGCACCGTTGGTCGACCCCGGACTTCGACTGGTCACTGAGGATCGGCGACGAGGTCCATCTCGACCGCGACGGTCTCGAGGCGCTCCAGCAGCAACTGCACCCAGGAGTCGAGATTGACCGGTCGAGTTAATCCATCCTGGCCTCGACAGAATTAGCACCTCGACGATTTCCCATAGAGTAATACCCGCAGGTCAGTGACCTGCGGGTCTCAGTTCGGTAGCCGAAGAGGTGCTAATTCTGACCGCGGCGGTCGGCTCCGGCCCCGCTCGCCTAGTCCGTCTCGACGCGGGCCCACTCCGGGCCGGTCTCGGCGAGCTCGGCGTCCAGCTTGGTGAACAGCGGGGACGGCTTGGACAGCGGGGTGCCGGCGACCAGCTCGGTGCGGTCCCAGTGGGCCTGCTGCTCGTCGTAGTCACCCATGATCACCGGGTAGCTGCGCCCCTCCTCCGGCAGACCGGCGCCGACCGGGGTGCGCGGGGAGTCATCCGTGACCTCCACGACCTGCGGCTGGGCGGCCCACACGCCGGTGCCGCCGAGGGTCTCGAAGACCTTCTGCGCGGAGAACGGCAGGTACGGGGTCAGCAGGGTGTTGGCGTCCGAGACAACCTGCAGCGCGGTGTGCAGCACGGTGGCCAGACGGTCGCGCTGGGACTCGTCCTTGGCCAGCTTCCACGGCTCCTGGGCGGCGATGTACTGGTTGCCGCGGTCCACGATGCGCATGGCCTCGGCGATACCGGACTTGAACCGCGAGTGCTCCAGGCATTCCGCGACCTTGGCGAAAGCCGCGGCAGCGTCGTCGAGCAGGTCGCGGTCCTCGTCGGTGAACTCCACCGCGGCCGGGACCTCACCGAAGTTCTTGTGCGCCATCGACACGGTGCGGTTGACCAGGTTGCCCCAGCCGTTGGCCAGCTCGGTGTTGATGCGACGGACGAACTCGTCCCAGGTGAAGTCGGTGTCCATGTTCTCCGGCCCCGCGACGGCGATGAAGTAGCGCAGCGCGTCCGGCCCGAAGGTCTCCAGGAAGTCGCGGACGTAGATGACCACGCCCTTGGAGGAGGAGAACTTCGAGCCCGACATGGTCAGGAACTCGGAGGAGACGACTTCGGTCGGCAGGTTCAGCTCGCCGAACTCGCCGGCCTCGCCGCCCTTGTCACCGGACCCGGCGTAGCCGAGCAGCTCACCGGGCCAGATCTGGGAGTGGAAGGTGATGTTGTCCTTGCCCATGAAGTAGTAGGACAGGGCCTCCGGGTCGCTCCACCACTTGCGCCACGCCTCGGGGTCGCCGATGCGGTAGGCCCACTCGATGGAGGCGGAGAGGTAGCCGATGACGGCGTCGAACCACACGTAGAGCTTCTTGGCGTTGTTGTCCTGCCAGCCCTCGATCGGCACCGGGACACCCCAGTCGATGTCGCGGCTCATCGCGCGTGGACGCATGTCCTTGAGCAGGTTGAGTGAGAAGTTCAGGACGTTGGGACGCCAGCCTTCGCGCTCCCCCAGCCACGCCGACAGGGCATCGCCCAGGGCCGGCAGGTCGAGCATGAAGTGCTCGGTCTCGACGAAGTCCGGGGTCTCGCCGTTGATCTTCGAGCGCGGGTCGATCAGGTCGGCAGGGTCGAGCTGGTTACCGCAGTTGTCGCACTGGTCGCCGCGGGCGTCGGTGGCGCCGCACAGCGGGCAGGTGCCCTCGATGAAGCGGTCCGGGAGGGTGCGGCCGGTGGACGGGCTGATCGCGCCGGTGGTGGTCTGGCGGACCATGTAGCCGTTCTCGTTGAGACCGCGGAACAGCTCCTGCACCACTGCGTAGTGGTTACGGGTGGTGGTGCGGGTGAACAGGTCGTAGGACAGGCCGAGTCCGGCGAGGTCCTCGACGATGATGCGGTTGTAGCGGTCGGCGAGCTCCTGGACGCTCACGCCCTCCTTCTCCGCCTGCACGAGCAACGGGGTGCCGTGCTCGTCGGTGCCGGAGACCATCAGCACCTGGTTGCCGGACATTCGCTGGAACCGGGCGAAGACGTCGGACGGGACACCGAATCCGGCGACGTGTCCGATGTGACGGGGACCGTTGGCGTACGGCCAGGCGACAGCGGTGAGGACGTGTTTCGACATGCCAACAGAGTAACCCCTGGTGTGCCGTCGTGGCACACCAGGGGTTGCTTGGCGTGTGAGTTCGCCGGGTTACGTCACCGGCCCACTTCACCGACCTACTTCTTGGCCGGCTTCTTCGCCGCCTGCTTGTCGCGCTTACGTGCCTCGCGCGCCTCCTTGGCCTCCCTGGTCTCCTGGTGGCGACGCTCACGGGCGAGACGCAGAGCGAAGGCACGCTTCTGCTTCTCGTCGAGGTACATCGGGTCCTGGGAGAGTCCGCGGTACAGGGACACGCACAGGAACAGGATGATGATCACGAACGGGCTGGCCGCCAGGATCGTCACGTTCTGCAGGTTGTCCAGTGCCTCTTCGCCGCCGGAGAGCAGCAGCGCCACAGCGATGAGTCCGGTCATCAGACCCCACAGGACGGTGACCTTGCGGTCGGCGACCAGCTTGCCGTTCTGGCTCATGGTGCCCATCACGGTGGACGCGGAGTCCGCCGAGGTGATGAAGAAAGTCGCCAGCAGGATCATCGCGATGATCGAGGTGATCCCGCCCAGCGGCAGGTCCTGCAGCAGGTTGAACAGCATGTTCTCCCCGGTGCCGTCACCGTAGATGTCGGTACCCTCGCCTTCCTGGTGGATGGCACTGCCACCGAAGATGGAGAACCAGACGACCGACACCGCGGTCGGGACCAGCAGGATGACCAGGATGAACTCGCGGACGGTGCGGCCGCGGGAGATGCGTGCGATGAAGGTGCCGACGAAGGGGGACCAGGAGATCCACCATGCCCAGTAGAACAGGGTGTTGCCCGACAGCCACTCGGCCATGTCCGGCGCGGAGTCGGCGGTGCGTCCCGCCATGCCGAAGAACTCCTGGATGTAGTTACCGAAGGAGGTCGGGATGGTGTTCATGATGACCACGGTCGGACCGACGATCAGCACGAAGAACGCCAGGATTCCGGCGAGCACCATGTTGAAGTTCGAGACGTACTGGATGCCCTTGCCCACACCGGAGAAGGCGGAGATCAGGTAGCAGGCACCGAGCACACCGATGATCAGCAGCAGCCAGCCGGTGCCCGGGTCCTCGACGATGTCGGTGAGGTCCAGACCGGCACCGATCTGCAGGGCACCGAGTCCCAGGGAGGCGGCGGTACCGAAGACGGTGGCGAAGATCGACAGAATGTCGATCAGCTTGCCCAGCCAGCCCTCGGCCCGGCGGATGCCGATCAGCGGCACGAACGCCGAACTCACCAACTGCTTACGGCCCAGACGGAAGGTGCCGTAGGCGATGGCCAGCCCCACGATGGCGTAGATCGCCCAGGGGTGCAGCGTCCAGTGGAACAGGGTGGTGGCCATGGACACCGGCACGCTCTCGGACGCCTCACCGGGCACACCGTCCCGGTAGAAGGTCAGCGGCTCCGCGGTGCCGTAGAACATCAGGCCGATGCCCATGCCGGCGGCGAAGAGCATCGCGATCCAGCTGGCCGCGTTGAACTCGGGACGTTCATTGTCCTGGCCGAGGCGGATGTTGCCGAATTTGCTCAGCGCGATCCAGATGATGAAGAAGACGAAGATCGTCCCGGCGATGATGTAGACCCAGCCGAAGTCGGTGACCACGAAGTCCAGGGCATTCGTCGCGAAGGAGGCGAAATTGTCCGGGGCGAACAGGGCCCACGCCACAATGGCGAGGATGATGAGGGCGGCGAAACCGGTGACAGCCTTGTCGACCTTCGCATTCTCATCCTCCGCGGGCGGGGGAAGCATACTGTCGATCGCAACCGGGGAGATCTTCTCCTCGCTCAATTCCTGAGCGGTCAGATCATCGATGTGGACGTCGGCCAGCTCGGCGCCGTCGGCGCCGCCAGTGCCGGACGCACTGACATCCTCCCGGTTCTCATCCTTGTCTGGGTACTCTTCTGAAACGGACATGCGGTCTACTGTGCCATACTCTGTGCGAATGCACCGACCCCGTGTGGAAGTTTCAGGAATTTATTCAGCGTCCACGCGCGTCGAGAACGGCCTCGTAGAGCTCCCGTCGTGAGATACCGGTACCGGTACCAGGTCCAATGCTGGCCGCCACCTCCCGGCAGGCGTCCTTCAGACGGACGCCGGACGCCACCTTCTCCTCCACCAGAGGAACCAGGTCAGACAGCTCCACCGGGGCAGAGCCCTCGGCACCGGCGGCGGAGATCACCACGGTGATCTCGCCACGCACGCCGTCCTCCGCCCAGGCGGCCAGCTCGGCGAGACTGCCACGTCGGACCTCTTCGTAGGTCTTGGTGAGCTCCCGGCAGACCGCTGCCTCCCGCTCCCCTCCCAGCACGTCGGCGGCGGTGGCGAGCGTGGCGGCCAGTCGATGCGGGGACTCGAAGAAGCTCACCGCCCGCGGTGAATCCCGCACCGACTCCAGCCAGGTGCGCTTGGCCCCGTCCTTGCGGGGTGCGAATCCATCGAAGGCGAAGTGGCCGACCCCGACCCCGGAGAGAGCCAGCGCGGTCGGCACCGCCGAAGGCCCCGGCAGGCAGGTCACCGGCACCCCGGCGTCCTGTGCGGCGGTGACCAGCGGGAAGCCCGGGTCGGAGACCGAGGGCATGCCGGCGTCGGTGACCACCAGCACCCGGGCCCCTCCGCGGGCCTTCTCCACCAGGCCGGACGCCCGGTCGGACTCGTTGTGGTCGAAGTTCGACACCACTTGCCCGGTGATCTCCACACCGAGACTGGACGCCAACGCGCGGGTGCGGCGGGTGTCCTCGGCGGCGATGATGTCCGCGCTGCCCAGGGCGTCGATCAGTCGGACCGAGGCGTCCAGGGGGTCACCCAGCGGGGTGGCAGCGAGGATGATGCCCCCTCGCGGGCACGGTCGCTGTGCCGCGGCGCGCTGAATCAGCTCTGTCAGCCCGTTCTGCTCTGCCGGAGTGCCCTGTGTGCCCTGTGTCATGACCTGCAGACTCTACCGGGCAAGACCGGGGAGGCGCAGCCGGGCCAGAGGTTGGACGGGGCGGGACGTATAGGATGGCGACCTGTGACACCGACCACCACCGAGGACACCGTGCAGCGCGACGAGCCGCGCTCCCGTCGGCGCCTGCCGTCCAGCCGGCACCGCTGGTGGTGGATGCTCGGCACCCTCGGCGTCCTCGGACTGATCTCCCGCCTGTGGGGTCTGTCGCACCCCACCGACCAGGGTGTACCGGTGTTCGACGAGAAGCACTACGTGCCACAGTCCTGGCAGGTACTACGCGGCACCGACAATCCGGTGATCGGCGGGATCGAGGACAACCCGGGCTTCGGGCTGGTCGTCCACCCTCCCCTGGCGAAACACCTCGACGCCATCGGTATCGCGCTGCTGGGCAACAACCCCTGGGGCTGGCGCATCGTCACCGCCCTGCTGGCCGTCGGGGTCATCCTGCTCATCGCCGCCTGCGCCCGTCGGCTCAGCGGATCGGACTGGGTCGGCCTGGCCGCCGGCACCATGGCCCTGTGCGACGGCATCCTGTTTGTCACCGGACGCTCCGCGATGCTCGACCACATGCAGGTCTTCTTCATCATCCTGGCCGTGTACCTGCTGCTGCACGACCACCGGCAGATGGAGCTCCGGTTCGTCCTCGTCGCCGCCGAACACCGCATCGAGGACTACGCGCTGGGCCCACGGATGGGCTTCCGCTGGTGGCGTTTCGCGGCCGGTGTCGCCCTCGGTTGTGCACTGGCCGTGAAATGGTCCGGGCTGTACTACATGGCCTTCGTGGGGATCACCGTGGTCTGCCTGGACTGGTGGCGTCGACATCGCTTCGGCGTGCAGCGTCCCTTCCTCGGCACCCTGAGCCGGGACTGCTTCCCTGCCTTCGCCTCGGTGGTGCTGGTGCCGGTGGGGATCTACCTGCTCTCCTTCCGGTCGTGGTTCGCCTCGGAGACCGGGGTGTTCCGACACGAGCTGGCTAGCGGGAACGAGGAGATCTCCGGTTGGGGGCTGGGGTTCCTGCCGGACACCGTGCAGAACTTCATCTACTACCACGTCTCGGTGCTGGGTTTTCACTCCGAACTGACGAACTCCAACGGCCACGTGCACCCGTGGGAGTCGAAGCCCTGGGACTGGCTGGCCAGCACCCGGGGGTTGCTCTACCACTCCACCACCCTGGACGACGGCTCCAAGGAGGTGGTGCTGCTGGTCGGCACCCCGGTGATCTGGTTCCTCTCCGTCCCGGTACTGCTGTGGGGTCTGTGGCGGCTGCTGCGGCACCGGGAGTTCGTCTGGCTCGTCCCGGTCCTCGGCTACCTCGCCGGCATCCTGCCGTGGCTGCCCAACACCGACCGCCAGATGTACCTCTTCTACGCCACCGCGCTGGCGCCCTTCCTCATCATCGGAATCGCGCTCACGCTGGGGCAGGTCTCCCGTCTGGCGATCCGCCGGGACTCCCGCCCGTCCGACGCACAGTCCCCGGTGCGTGCACTTCTGGTGCGGCGCACCGGGCTGGTGGTCGTCGTCGCCTACATGGTGCTGGTGGTCGCGATGTTCCTGTTCTTCCTACCGGTCCTCGCCGGCATCCCGCTGAGCCCGACGCAGTGGGGTCTTCGGATGTGGCTGCCGGGCTGGACCTGACCCCCTGTCAGTCTGGTCGGTCGGGCAGGTCCGTCGGGTCCGAACGGTCGCCGGGACGCCAGGACGAGTGCCGTTCCACGTCGCCGGGGCTGTAGCCGACCGGACGCGCCGACAACATACGCAAGGACTGGCGCAGCGGGGCCACGGCATGGTGCCGTGCCAGCCAGACGCTGACCAGGGCGGCACAGGCCGCCAGGTGCAGCAGTAGACCGAGGATCTGGGCGACGTCCACCTCGCCGTCCATCAGGCCGAGGACCACGTCGCGGGTGGCGAACCCGGCGGTGAAGCCCCACAAGGCGATGAACACCGGCAGCAGACCGGGGCCCGCGGCAGGACGCAATGCTCCCCACAGCAGGCCCGCGGCGAGAGCGAAACGGACCGCCGCGGCGTCCACGACGAGTCGGGCGAAGTCCGGGTCCGAGGAGTTGCCGACCGCACCACCGACACCGCTGTCTTCACCGTCGCCACCACCGCCGATGAGTTCGGCGCCGGAATCAGCGATCCCAGTGAGCAGGAGCACCGCCCACACCACGTAACCCACGGCGCAGGCCAGCAGCACAAGCCGGGCGATGATCAACGGCAGACCACGGTTGCGCAGCCGGTGTGACAGGCGCGGGGTGTCGTCGGCGATCTGGGCCATGTGCTCGGCCAGAGCACCGGGGTCGACAGGAGCGGAGGGAGTCTCCGGCGCCACGGACATACGCAGGCGTCGGTTCAGGTCGCTGGCGTCGACGAACCACTGCTGACACTTGTCGCAGGCGTCCAGATGCGCATCGACGGCGTCGTCACCCAGCCCCGCTGGCCCGGGTTCCCCGTCGAGCCTGGCGGACAGTGCGGCGCGGACCTGCTGGTGGATGTCCGTGGAGTCGCCGGATGTCATCGTCCTACCGTCACCCAACTCATCCGAACCGTGAGAGCGCCTTGTCGAGGCTGGCGCGTCCGGCACCGAAGACCACCAGGATCACGCAGGCGGCGAAGAGCACACCGACCAGTTCGGCGCCGCCCTCGTCGACGAAGATCCCGTTGCCGAGGTGGACGAAGTAGAAGGCCGCGACCATGTCCAGGGCCAGCAGCCCGGCCGCGGCCGGGGTGAGCATGCCGAGGACCAGCAGGGCGCCGCCGAGCATCTCGACGACGGAGACCACCCACACGGAGAGGGTGGCCTGGGGGATGTTCATCTGCTCCCACATCGCCGCGGTCTCGTCCACACCGGTCTGGAACACCTTGTCCCAGCCATGAGCGATGAAGACGACCCCCAGGGCGATGCGGAGCAGCAGCAGGGCGGCATCACGCACGGCAGGATTGTTCATGGTGCTGTCAGCCTACCTTCCGGGGGTGCGCGGTGATCACACCGCGCGGATGTGGCCGCGGGGATCCTGCCGGGTGTCGACTTCGTCGTAGCCGTAGCCGCCGTCGTGACCGTCGTTGTAGCCGCCGTCGTTGCCGGCCCCGCTGCCGGCACCCATGAAGTCCATCTCGTCGAGGTTGACGAAGGTCGGGTCGACGTCGTCGGTCTCCAGCACCACGGCACCGGGACGGATAAGGCGGTCAGGCACGCCCAGTTCACGGTCGTCGGTGCTGCGCACACCCTGTCGGGCGCGACGCATCCGGGCCATACGGCGCTGGTGCAGGCGGGCCTCCTCGACGACCTGACGACGCAGGAAGTACAGGTAGGCGCCGGTGAGCGCGACGGTGCCGCCCACGGCCAACCACATCAGCCCGCCGAGTACGACGGCGGACACCACGGCGACCACACAGAGTGCGGCGAGCACCGAGAGCACCCGCTTGCGGCGGGTCTGGCGCATCTCCGCGAGGTGCTGGGAGGCCACCGGGTCGTAGAAACCGCGTCCCCGTCGGGCGGCCGCGTACTCCAGTTCCTCCTCGGTCAGTTCCCCGCGGGAGGACTCGTCGGTCTCGGCGTAGTCGGGGTTGTCGGACGCCACGGCGTCGGCCTCAGCGTCCTCCCCACCGTCGGCGATGCTGGCGACGTCGGCAGTGTCGGCAGTGTCGGCAGTGTCGGCTGTGCTGACGACGATGTCACCACCGCGGACGTAGGCCTCGGGCACGTCGGTGACGACCCGGTAGTCGTCCTCCTCCGCATCCGGCACCGCAGCGAGGACGGCAACGTCGGCGTCAGTCTCAGTGTCAGTGTCGTCGGAGTCAGCCTCGTCAGCCTCGTCAGCCTCGTCTTCGCTGTCGTAGCCGTCCACAGCGGCGAAGTCGGCATCCTCTGCCGGTGCATCCCCCGCATCGACGGGGGTCTCTGCGTGGTCGGCGCGGCCGGCGTGACCGACAAGGCCCGCCTCGTCGGCCCTGACCGGCTCGAACTCCCCGGTGTCCTCCTCGTCGAGCGGACGGTAGTCCACGATCTCGCCGTCGACGACGCTCGGCATCGTCACCAGCTCCTCGGCGACATCGTCGTCCCGTCGACGGTGCACCAGGCGGGAGAGCATTCCGGGGCGTCCCGTGTCGTCGTCGACGACCACGTCCACCGGCTCGGCCTCAACCATTTCGATCTCGTCGTCGACATCGGACCGGTAGAGACTCTCGGCCGGAAGAGGACGCTTCCGCTGACGGTCGATGTCGTCTCCCCCGGCGTGCAGGACGCGGGTCTCGGACAGCGCGGTCGTGGTCCGACGCACCGGCGACTGGTTCCGCAGGAACAGCGGGGCGAGCAGCAGGAGCCAGACGACTGCGATCAGAATCAGGGAGCTGATGGAACCGGTCACGGGCAACCTTTCCTTTTACACCGGCGCGGACCCGACGAGGGGTGGGACAGTGACCACGACCCTACGTGCCGCTACAGGGTCAAGCGTGCAGGCGCGCCGGGGCAAATGTCACGTGAGTCACTCACGCCCCAGTACGGCGGTTCCGCCCCAAGAGGGACACCACCCCACCAGGGATCTCCTCCGCAGTCAGCCCGACGAGCAGGTGGTCGCGCCACTGACCGTTGATGTGCAGGTTGCGCACCAGGCGCCCTTCCTCCCGGAACCCGATCTTCGCCAGCACCCGGCGGGACGCCTCGTTCGACTCCAGGACGGTGGCCTCCACCCGGTGCATCCCACCGTGTTTTATCGCGTGGTCCACGCCCAGGGCGACGGCGGCCGTGGCCACGCCCCGTCCGGAGAAACCGGAGTACACCCAGTAACCGATCCAACAACTGCACACCACGCCGTGCTGGATGTTCCCCAGGGTCAACTGGCCGGCGAACTCACCGTCCACCTCGATGGCAAAGGGCATGACCTGGCCGTCGGAGGCCAGGCGCAGCAAACCGGAGACATTCGCCCGCCAGACAGCCCGGGAGTGGGACTCGCTCCACGGCCCCGGCACCGTCGGCTCGACAGGACGCAGCAGGTGCTCGTCGGCGATGCGGTACTCCGACCACAAAGCGCCGTCGCGGCGGGACAACGGGCGCAACCTGACCCGACCGGCGCTGGTCATCACCGCGGCGGTGCGGGCCGGCCAACCGGGATGCCGGCTGGACGACGAGGACAGGGACCACAGTCCGGACGGCATGTCGACGGACCCCCTAGGACCGGTTGGTCAGGAACATCACGTCCACGACCTCGCCGGGCTCCAGGTGCGTGTGGTCCTCCGGCACCATGATCAGGCAGTTCGACTGCCCGTGGCTGCCCAGCAGGTGGGTCGGCTCGCCCGGGGACGATGCGCCCAGCGGATCCACCAGGAACTCCTGGGTCTGCCGGTCGCGCATCAGCTGTGCGCGGATGAAACCGCGGCGGGACGGTGCGGAGTCCACACCGGCGATCGTCCTGGCCTGCACCACACGGCGTGCGGTCTGCCGCTGACCGCGCAGGATCTGCACCAGCGGACGCACCATCACCTCGAAGGACACCAGCGCGGCGCTGGGATTGGACGGCAGCAGGAAGGTCGGCACGCGGTCGGCACCGAGCACTCCGAAGCCCTGGACCGAACCGGGGTGCATTGCCACGCGTGTGGTGTCCAGGTCGCCTGAGTCGCTGATGCCGGCCAGGATCTCGCGCAGCCGGTCACTGGAGGATCCGCCGACACCGCCGGCGATGACCAGGATCTCCGACCGGATGAGCTGGCCCTCGATGATGTCGCGGATGCGGCGCTCCTCACCGGCGAGGATGCCCAGGCGGTTGACGTCGGCACCGGCCTCTCGACCGGCCGCCGCCAAGGCGTAGGAGTTCACGTCGTGGACCTGGCCCAGAGTGGTCTCCCGGTCGATGTCGACCAATTCCGGCCCGAAGGAGAGCACGGTCATTCGGGGCCGCGGGTAGACCAGCACCTTGGAGCGGCCGATGGCGGCCAGCAGCCCGACCTGCGCGGCGCCGATCACGGCGTCCTGTTCGACGACGACGTCGCCGGGCTGGGCATCGGCACCCGCACGGTGCACGAAACCGCCCGAGGAGACCGGACGCAGCGCCTCGGTGCGGCGTCCGTCGTCCTCGGCCCAGTCCAGCGGCACGACGGCGTCGGCGAGGGTGGGCAACGGGGCGCCCGCCTCGACGCGCACGGCCTGGCGCGGCTGCAGTCGGACGGGACGGTGGGAACCGGCGCTGATGTCACCGACCACGGGCAGGCGGGCCGACGGGACCTCGGGGTCTCCGCTGCCGGCGTGCCGGACGTCGACGGAGCGCACGGCGTAGCCGTCGACGGCCGCCTGGTCGAAGCCCGGCACCGAGATCTGCGCCTCGACCTGCTCGGCGCACCGCAGCCCCAGCGCCTCGGAGATGGCGGTGCGCACCGGTTCGGGGGTCACTGCCGCGGCGCTGATCCTCGCCAGCTGCTCCTCAACAGTTCTCAAGGTGGTCGGTCCTCCGTCGGTGTCTGGTTGGTGTCGTCACAGAATCCTACCGCCTGACACCGTCGGATCCGGGGAGGACCGCCGAACGTGTCAGTCTTCGAGGCGGTTCTGCAGCCACCGCTTCAGCGAGGGGCCGTAGGTGTCACTGTCCAGCGCGAAGTCCACGCAGGCACGGATGAATCCGCCGGGGTTGCCGAGGTCGTGGCGGCCGCCCTTGTGGATGTAGACATGCACCGGGTGGCCTTCGGCGATGAGGATGTCGATGGCGTCGGTGATCTGGATTTCCCCGCCCTTGCCCGGCTCCGTGCGGCGCAGAGCATCGAAGATGGAGCTGTCCAGCAGGTAGCGGCCGGTGGCGACGATGTTGGACGGGGCGTCCTCCACGTCGGGCTTCTCGACCATGCCGGTGACCTTGAGGACGCGATCGTCGCCCTCGGTGCCGGCCTCCGCGGTCTCGAAGACGCCGTAGTTGCTGACCTCGTCCTCCGGCACCTCGAAGCCGCACAAGACGGTGCCGCCGTACCGCTGGCGGACCTTGATCATCTCGTTCATCACGCCGAAGGGCAGCACGAGGTCGTCGGGCAGCATCACGGCGAAGCTGTCCTCGTCGTCGTCGAGCGCCTCCTCGGCACAGCCGATGGCGTGGCCGAGGCCCAGGGGACGGTCCTGGTTCACCGATACCGCGGTGATCATCTCGTTGACCGCGCGCACCTTCTCGAGCTGCTCGGTCTTGCCGCGCGACTCGAGGGTGTCCTCGAGGAGTTCGTCCCGGTCGAAGAAGGCCATGACGCCCTGCTTGCGCGGGGCGGTGACGACCGCGAGGCGGGACGCTCCGGCCTTGGCGGCCTCGGAGGCGATCAACTCGATACCGGGGGTGTCCACCACAGGGAGGAGTTCCTTGGGGACCGTCTTCGTGGCGGGCAGGAAGCGGGTTCCGAGACCGGCCGCGGGGACGACGACAGTTCTGATCCCGCCGCTGGTGACGTCACCGGAAGTGCCGTCTGGAGAGGAGACGGGGTTGAGGTCTGCTGAGGATGTCATACCCGGATACTACAACTGCCGGTGTGCCGGGGCCGGTCGGCGACACTCCAGCGCCCACCCCCGATCCCCGACATACGGGACGGCTGCAACCTCCGGAAACACCTCCGAAAGCGTCCGGAAACGGTCCGGAAACTGTCCGGTCGCCTGTCCTGCACCGCGACTAGAATCCGGAACCATGGAGAGCACAGGGCCCACAGGGCACCCCGCCGGGCCGACGGCAGCCGCCGACGTCGCCGCCGCGAAGCAGGAACTGCGCGTGCGGATCCGCGCTGCGCGCTCTGTGGTGAACACCACTGAACGCGACACGCGGGACGCTGCGATCACCGGGCACCTCACTGACCTGCTGGCCGACGTCGGACCGGTGGCGGTTTTCGTGGGACTGGCGGGTGAGCCCGGCGGTCCCGAGCTTCCGGCAGCGCTGGCAGCTGCCGGACACGAGGTGTGGTTGCCGGTCGTCACACAATCTGCGACCCCATTGACCTGGCGATTCTACCGTGGCGAGGACGAGATGGAGCCCGGACGATTCGGGATCCGGGAGCCGGTGCCTTCCCCGGACGACGCAGCACACGGCGACGTCCCCTCCCATGCGTTGTTCGACACCGTCGAGACTCTCGTCATCCCCGCCCTGGCGGTCGACGCAGACGGTGTCCGGCTGGGACAGGGCGGCGGTTTCTACGATCGTTCCCTCACTCACCGGCCAAAAGATGGCAAACTTGTGGCCATCGTGGACCACGAGGAGTTCAGGGTCTCCGTACCGCGGACCGAGCTGGACATCGCGGTTCCGAACGTCATAACCCCACACGGCGCCTTCACAACGGTGGAGAGCACGCCTTCCAACCCACCGTCAGGAGAGAATCTTGCTTAAGGGCTTCAAGGACTTCATCATGCGCGGCAACGTGATGGAACTTGCCATCGCGGTCATCATCGGCAGCGCCTTCACCGCAATCGTCACCGCGGTTACCGAGTCACTCATCCAGCCGATCATCAACTCCTTCGGCGGCGCCGATGTCGACGGGCTTGCCTGGAGAATCCGCGACGGCATGGACAGCACCGTCATCGACTTCGGTGCGATCATCACCGCCGTTATCAACTTCCTCATCATCGCCGCCGTGGTCTACTTCATCCTCGTCGCGCCGTTGAACAAGCTGAACGACATGCGGATGCGCCGCCAGGGCATTGACCCGGACGAGGCGGAGGCCACCGAGACCGACCTCCTGATCGAGATCCGCGACCTGCTCGCCGCCCAGAACGCCACTGCCGACAACCAGACCAATGCACCAGGCACTGGCGCTGCCGGCACCGAAGGCTTCGGCGGGAACGGCGGCGCGGGTTCCACTGGCTCCAGCGGACGGCACGCCGCCGACTAGGTTCTGCTTGGTTCCCCGGATTCCCCGGGTTCCCCTCAGCCCCAGTGCGGCGGACGCTGGTCCCTCCAGAAGTTCTCTCCGAATCCCCCTTCGCTTCCGGAGTCCCCGCCCCGCTCACCGGTGCCCTCCCCAGCCCCCGTCCACTGCGACTCCGCGTCGCGCCATGGCCGGGGGTTTTCTGTGCTTCCTATGTTCCCGGTGTCCGTACGTCGTCCGATCACGCCGGACTTGCGGCGGCGTGACTGCCGACTCTGCCTGCCCTGCCCCCGGTCTGCGGCCATCTAGGCGCGATTGAGGTCGGCGATGACGTGACGCACCAGCGGCCCCAGGGTCGCCATGCCGTCGCGGATCGCCGCACGCGATGCGGCGAGGTTCACCACGACGGTGGAGCCGGAGACGCCGGCAACACCGCGGGACAGTCCGCCGTCAATCGCATTGCAGGCCAGTGCGGAAGACCGCAGTGCCTGCGCGAGCCCCTGGATGCGCTTGTCCAGGACACTCTTGGTCGCCTCCGGGGTCTTGTCACGCGGTCCGACACCGGTGCCGCCGACGGTGACCACCAGATCGGCGCCACCGACGACCGCGGTCTCCAGGGCCTTGCGGACGGCGGAGCGTCCGGAGTCGACGGTGAGCACCGCGTCCACCATGAAGTCTTCCTCCGCGAGCAACTCGGCGACGAGCTCACCGGACTGGTCTCCGTTGTCCTTGCGGTCGCTGACGATGACCACCAGTGCGTGCAACAGGCTGTGTCGCTGGTTACCGGGTTCGCGCCGCTCCTCCTGCTCGTCGAGTGAGCGGAAGACGTCGTCGTCCGGCTCGGTGATCGCAGCGTCCAACTCGTCGAGTCGGTCGAAGGGCTCCTGGGTAGAGCCCGCAGAGTCCTCGGCGCCGGGCACCGTGATCAGACTGCGGAGGTCACGGTCGGTGTCGACGAGTGATTCGTGGGACATGGGTGGTGCGCTCCTGACAGTGGTGGTGCTTCGCGGAGGAAAAGGGGACAGTCCCCACGGTATCGCCCCGCAGGGGTCGCTGTATAGATGCGGTGTGAGTTCAGGTCGGGTTAATCGGATTCATCGAGGGTGACCTCGAGCTCGCGCTCGTTCTCACCCTTGTCGTCGGTGACCGTGAGTGTCACCTTGTCCCCGACGGAGTGGGAGCGGATCGCGGCAATGAGACCTTCACCGCTGTCGACCACCCGGTCATCCACCTTGGTCACCACGTCGCCGCCTTCAAGGCCGGCTTCTTCTGCCGGTCCACCGTCGGTCACCTCGACCACCTCGCCGCCGACCGCAGTGGACTGGGTGTTGACCTGGGCGCCGATCACCGGGTGTGTGGCCTTTCCGTCGTCGATGAGCTGCTGCGAGGTCTTCTCCGCCTGGCTGGACGGGATGGCGAAGCCCAGGCCGATGGAACCGGACTCCTCGCCCATACTGCCACCGAGGGAGGCGATGACCGACGGGATGCCGACGAGCTGACCCTCGAGGTTCACCAGTGCACCACCGGAGTTACCGGGGTTGATGGCGGCGTCGGTCTGGATGGCGTCGATCAGCGACTGCTCGCCGCCGTCCTCACCGCCAGCCTGCACAGCACGGTTCTTCGCCGACACGATGCCGGTCGTCACCGTGGACGACAGACCCAGCGGCGAACCGACGGCGACGACAGACTGCCCGACCTCGAGGGAGTCCGAGTCCCCGACCTCGATCGGCTTCAGGTCATCGGCACCCTCGGCCTTGACGACCGCCAGGTCGGTCTGCGGGTCGGTCGCCACGACATCGGCCTCGAGCGTCCGGCCGTCGTTGGTGGTCACGCTGAGCTCTGCCTGACCACTCTCCGCCTCAGCCACGACGTGGTTGTTGGTGAGGATCAACCCGTCGGGGCTGATGATCGAACCCGAACCTTCGGCCCCACCCTGCTGGGTGGCCACCTGGATGGAGACGACGCTGGGCAGCACCTTGTTGGCGACATTCTCGATGGTGCCTGGCTCCGGCGTGGAGTCGGTGGAGGTGTTCTCGTTGCTGCCCTGGCTCTGCTGGCTGAACGAGGTCTCCGAGCCGGAGTACTCGGTCCCGTTGTCGTTCTGCTTCATGACCTGGGTCGTGACCACCGAGGCGCCGACACCTACGGCGAGCAGGAGTGCCGCAACGGCGGGGGTCGAGAAACGCCGGTTCTTCGTGGCAGCCTTCGCGGACCCCTCCGAAGCACCGTTGCCCTCGGGTGGTTCCAGGGACGACGGGCCCGCGGCTCCGTAAGGAGACTGGGTCGCGTCGTATGCACCGGCCCCGAAGGAGTACCGCGACTGCTGGCCGGACGATGCCTGTGAGGACTGACCCGGGTACTGCTGGGACAGCGACTCCCAGTGCCGCTGCTGGGCTGCCGTGGACTCGACGTCCCCGTACTCGCCAGCCTGGCCGGAGTTCTGGTTGGAGCTCTGTCCGAAGTGCTGGCCGGTGTTCTGGCCGGTCCCTTCCTGCTGGTTGCGACCCCAGAATTCCCCGTAGGATGAGCCGCCGTTTCCCTGACCGTCCCGATTATCTCCGGACATTCAACACTCCTTGTACTTGCCTTGTGTTCACTGGCACCAAGTGTGGCACCTATGTCTGGGGTTGCGGTTCATGAAACCTGGGAGAACGGTCGTAAATCAAGACAATATTGCTCACTCCCCCGTTACTGTGCCCCCCTGTCCCGCACCCCGCCAGCCTCACCGTGTCCCCCGACACGGTGTTGGCCTGGATCCCACCCCTGGATGTTCCCCGAGATCAGGGGGTGTTCTCCCGAAGGACGTAGCCGACACCACGGACGGTGTGGATCAGTCGGGTCTCCTCGCCTTCCTCGGTCTTGCGACGCAGGTAGCCGATGTACACCTCGAGGGCGTTACCGGAGGTCGGGAAATCGTAGCCCCAGACCTCCTCCAGAATCTTGGTCCGGCTGAGCACCTTGCGCTGGTTCTTCATCAGCAGTTCCAGCAGGGCGAACTCGGTGCGGGTGAGGCTGATGTGCCGACCACCGCGGGATACCTCACGGGTCTCCGGGTTCAGCGAAAGGTCCTCGAATGCCAGGGGCTTGACCTCGGCGTTCTGGGCCACGGCGGTCCGCACGGAACGACGGTGCAGGGAACGCACCCGGGCGAGGATCTCCTCCAGGGCATAAGGTTTCGCCATGAAGTCGTCCGCCCCGGCGTCCAGGCCGGCGACACGGTCAGCGACCTCGGCTTTGTCAGCCAACATGAGGATCAGGACATCACTGCCGGTGCTGCGCAGTTCGCGGCAGACAGCCAGACCGTCGAGCTTCGGCATCTCGACGTCCAGGACCAGAAGGTCCGGCGATTCCTGCTTGACCTGGGAGAGTGCGTCCTCGCCGTCAGTCGCGGACACCACATCGTAGCCGTTGAAGGTGAGGGATTTCCGGAGTGAGTCCCGGACCGACTGGTCGTCATCGACAACTAGTATCTTCATCCCGCTATTGTGCAACACATCTGCGGGATTTGGACACGGATTTGCGACCCCCACAGTAAATTGACAGCAAGACCGCCCCAAGTCTTCAGAAAGACGAGGGGCGGTCTTCTCAGGTGGATCCAATCCGGTTCATACCCCGGACGGTGTTCCACGCTTCAGGCGAGCTAGTCCAGCTCGACCAGGCCGAGCTGGGCGGCCTTGACCAGACGACGCGGGATCTGGACCTCGCGACCCTGGACCTTGACGTTCTGCAGGGCGACGTTGTCGGCCTTCCACTGCGAACGACGGGAGTGGGTGTTGGCGCGGGAAAGACGGCGCTTCGGAACTGCCATTGTTCTCTAGCCTCCTAGTTCTTAAGAGTTCTCGGACTTCTTGGTACGGCGAACGCGGTTGCCGTAACGACGCTGGAACTTCTCGACGCGGCCGGCGGTGTCCATGACACGCTGAGCGCCGGTCCAGAAGGGGTGGGACTCGCTGGTGACGTCAACGACGATCAGCGGGTACTCGTTGCCGTCCTCCCACTCGACAGAGCGGTCGGAGGTGGCGGTGGAGCGCGTCAGGAACTGGTGGCCAGTGCTGGCGTCCTTGAAGACCACCGGGTGGTAGTCGGGGTGGATATCCTTCTTCATTCTCAATCCCTCAGGGTTGTGCACCAGGTCGGTCCCCCACCATGTGGACGGGGTCGTGCCTGGGTCGGGTGTGAGTGGGTGTTCAAACAGCTTTGCCCGGTGAGGACCGGCAGCGACATGACAGTCGACGCGACGGTCCCGGGCACAGCACGAGGGACTATCATACCCTTCGACCCCCTCACCGGGAAATCCGGTAGCCCAGGACACCGGCCGGAGGCTCCGCCAGGACGCTTTATACGGTGCAGAGACAGTGCAAGGACACGGCAGAGACGGGGCATCATCCGCGAATTAGGCTGTGCCGCTTCGTTGGGGTAGTGTAGTCCACCGCTGTTGTCTTAGTAAACGTCATCGCACGCGCGACCGGCTCCGACAGTGCCCCAACCACCTCTCGTCCCGTCTAGACGTGAGGCCTCACAGTGGCGTCTCCACTGCAGGTGCGGCACACCCGTCCGGCTGCACGTTGCGGAAGGAGAAAGATACCCATGTCGGCATATTGCCAGGTCACGGGACGGAAGCCGAGTTTCGGCAAGTCCGTCTCGCACTCGCACCGCCGCACGAACCGCCGCTGGAACCCGAACATCCAGCGCCGTTCGTTCTACCTGCCCTCCGAGGGCCGCTCCATCACGCTGAGCGTGTCCACCAAGGGCCTGAAGACCATCGACCGTGACGGCATCGAGTCCGTCGTGGCCAAGATCCGCGCACGTGGGGAGAAGATCTGATGGCACGTAACGATATCCGCCCCATCATCAAGCTGAAGTCCACCGCGGGCACCGGTTACACCTACGTGACCCGCAAGAACAAGCGGAACAACCCGGACCGGATCACCCTGAAGAAGTTTGATCCCATCGCCCGGAAGCACGTCGAGTTCCGCGAGGAGCGATAGTCTATGGCCAAGAAGTCCAAGATCGCGAAGAACGAGCAGCGCAAGGAAATCGTCGCCCGCTTCGCGGAGCGCCGTGCCGAGCTCAAGGCAATCATCAAGAACCCGAACACCTCTGACGAGGACCGTGCCGAGGCCCAGTTCGAGCTGAACCGTCAGCCGCGCGACGCCTCTGCCGCCCGCGTCCGTAACCGCGACGCCGCCGACGGCCGCCCCCGCGGTTACCTCCGCAAGTTCGGTCTGTCCCGTGTCCGCGTCCGCGAGATGGCTCACCGCGGTGAGCTGCCCGGCGTTCGCAAGTCCAGCTGGTAAGAGGGAGCACACGCATGAAGCGCACCAACCACAAGAAGGCGCGGCTCGAGCAGACCCGCCGCCCGAAGAAGAACCCGCTCAAGGCCGAGGGCATCGAGACCGTCGACTACAAGGACTACGCCCTGCTGCGTAAGTTCATCTCGGACCGCGGCAAGATCCGTGGCCGTCGCGTCACCGGTCTGACCCCGCGTCAGCAGCGTGAGGTCGCCACCGCGATCAAGAACGCACGTGAGATGGCTCTCCTGCCGTTCCACAGCCGCTGATCAGCCGCTGATCCTGGTGCCCGACAGCACCAGAGCGTTTAACTAAGACAGCTGAACCCCGCCCCGACTCTTCGTCGGCGGCGGGGTTCAGTCTTGTCCGGGTTCTCTATCGCAACTCTTCCTTCCCAGTCCATCCTTCCCCATCTCCCGGGGTCAGGTACGGTGGCACCGAGAAGAAGAGAGAAATCCCCCGGTGAGATACTGCGGACTTCCGGGCCCCAGCGATGAAAGGTCTCATGAGCACCCCGAACAACCCCTACGGCTCGAACAACAACGACGGTCGCGGCGACCTGCCGTCCTTCGGCGACTACTCGCAGAACTCGAACGACAACTACAACGCCGGCCACAACAACGCCTACGACGGCGGTTTCGAGCAATTCCCCGCTTCCCCCGAAGCAGGACTGCACGGAGGAGGCTACGCCGGTGCCGGCAAGCGCATCGGCGCTCTTCTGATCGATTATGTAATCCTGGTCGTTATTTTCATCGCCGTCACGTTGATGTTTTCAAGCCAATTGAATGACATTAACGACTGGCTGGCGTCATCCGATGACAATGTGAATAACATGCCCTCAGTCGGTGCTGTGTACGCTGTTCTTTTGCTGCCCCCGATCCTGTGGCTCATCTACAAGATCGCGATGGAATCCTGGAGGGGCCAAACCCTGGGCAAGATGGCAATCGGTATCAAGGTTGTAGACGCCGATGGAAAACTGGTCTCCGCGGTCAGCTCCTTGATCCGAAACTCCTGGTTCATTATCGGTTTCCTGCTGATGTTGTTCACCTCCAACCTTGGTTTAATAGCCTTTATCCTCATCCAGATCATCCTCGGTGTCCTGATCGCCCGTAATAACTACGATCAGCACACCTGTGACACGTGGGCGAAGGCCTACGTGGTCACCGCTCGTTAGTTTTCCTCCGCCCCGCTGAGGCACTCCGCCTCTCACCCTCCAGGCCGCCCCATCACCCCGCTCGCGCGGGACGGTGGGGCGGCCTGATCTAATGGTGGGCATGCTTGACGTTCTCAGTGGCTTCCTCGTGGTGGTGATCCTCATCGCCCTGGGCTACGCGGTGGGACGTCGAAAACTCCTGGGCACCGGCGCGGTCTACACGCTGAATATGTTCGTGTTCTTTCTCGCCACCCCTGCCCTGCTGATCAACGTGCTGCGCGAGGCCGACCTGGCCGAGCTCTTCGGCCAGAACCTTGTCGTTGTGGTGCTGAGTTCACTGGCCGCCGGACTGGTCGGTTTCCTCGGCTACCGTTTCCTCGCGCGGCGCAGCGTCCCCGACAGCGTGATCACCATGCTCGCCTGCTCCTACTGCAACGGCGCGAACCTGGGCATCCCGATCACGGCACACGTGCTGGACGATCCGACGGCTGCCCTGCCGGTCATCATCTTCCAGGTTGCGGTCTACGGACCGGTGAGCGTGCTCATCCTGGACGTCAACGAACGCCGACAGAAAGCCGCGGCGAAGAACCCTGACGCCGAGCCCGGTGCGCAGGTCGGTCTTGGCCCCCTCCTGCCCCTGGTCCGGGAACTGCTGTTCGGGGTGTTCCGCAACCCCCTGATCCTCGCCGCCATCGCGGGCGTGACACTGGCGGTACTCCACCAGAGCTACGACATCGCGGTCCCCCACCTGCTGGCCGAACCGATCGACCTACTGGCCAGCGCAGCGGTCCCCTGTGCACTGGTCGCCTTCGGCCTGTCCATGGCCGAGATCACCGTCCTCGACCCGGACAGCAGTCCCCGCCGCAGTGTGTGGATGGCCGCCCTGATGAAGACGGTGGGGCACCCCCTGATCGCCTTCGTCATCGCGAAGCTCCTCTTCGGGGCGTCCGGCGCGGCACTGCTGGCCTTCGTGGTTGTCGCCGCACTCCCTACCGCGCAGAACGTGTTCACCTACGCCACGCGCTTCGGCACGAACACGGTACTCGCCCGCGACACCGCGGTCATCAGTACCGTGCTGGCGATCCCGTCGATCGCGGTGATCGCCGTCCTGCTCGGCTGACGCCGGTACTGCCTAGCGCCAGAGCAGCAGGGCGTCGCCCTGGCCGCCGCCACCGCACAGCGAGACCGCTGCCCGGCCGGAACCGCG
>DXGC01000057.1 GCA_019114135.1 Candidatus Corynebacterium avicola | reverse complement strand
CGTACGCCGGCTGGACCCCGAAGTTCCTGAAGCAGGGCTCCTGGCTGGACCTGTTCAAGTCGATGCGTCCGGGCAACATCCCGTCCTACCTGGGTGTCGCCGTGCAGGAGCTGGGCCTGACAAAGTACCTGGTCGAGGAGGTCCTCAAGGACCAGGCCGCCCGCGTCGAGTCGCTGCGTGAGTACATCCCGAACGCCAACGGCGAGGACTGGGAGCTGGTCACCGCCGGCCAGCGCGTCCAGGTCATCAAGCCGATCGGCGCCCCGAAGTTCGGCTCCCTGGAGTTCGGTACCGCCATGATCAACTCGAACGACGGCTCCATCGCCGGCCTGATGGGTGCCTCCCCGGGCGCCTCCATCGCCCCGCAGGCGATGATCGAGGTGCTGGAGCGTTGCTTCGGCGACCGCATGCACGAGTGGGCCCCGAAGCTCAAGGAGATGATCCCCTCCTACGGCACGAAGCTGTGGAAGGATGAGGCCCTGTTCAACAAGCTGTGGGACGAGAGCCAGACCGCCCTGAAGCTGGCCTAGTCGCTTCTTCCGCCTGCCGGACGCTTCCGCCCGGCCGCTGCACCGCTTTTCCCCGTTACCGGGGACGCGGTGCCGCGGCCGGGCGTCGTCGTTTCCCGTGTTCTTGTCAGAATTAGCACCTCTGACGATGTGAGATCGCTCTCCGTATTCGTCTGACCTGCAGATCTCACCATATGGATCTCGCCGGAGGTGCTAATTCTGACAACCCCGGGGTGAATATGGGATGGCCAGCTGTGGGGCAGGACTGGGGTGAGCAGCCACTGCAGGGCTACGCCCGGTGGGGGACTAGACTTGATCG
Organism: Candidatus Corynebacterium avicola; assembly: GCA_019114135.1. Classification (GTDB taxonomy): domain Bacteria; phylum Actinomycetota; class Actinomycetes; order Mycobacteriales; family Mycobacteriaceae; genus Corynebacterium; species Corynebacterium avicola. The sequence continues at coordinate 14,031 of DXGC01000057.1, read as the reverse complement.
ACATGAGTCTTGTGCTGACCGGGGTGCCGGTGTTGGTGGTCGATGGGCCGGAGGCCGACGTGACGGCCGAACTGCTGCGCGACCAGGGTGCGGTGCCCGTCGCCTGGGGCGACATCGCCACGCGCATCGGGTTGGTGCGCATCCCAGCCGGTACCGAGGCACAGGCCGCGGAGGACGCTCTGGCGTGGGCGCACCGCAACGGCATCCCGGTGGATGACCGGCGGGGGAGGACGTCCCCAGTTTCGGCTGTCGGCGCTTCCGCTGACACTTCCACCGGTAGCGTCACCCTGGTCGGTGGCGGCCCCGGCGACGCCGACCTGGTCACCGTCGCCGGTGTGCGCGCGATCGAGGCTGCGGACGTCATCCTCGCCGACCACCTGGGTGCGATCACCCTGGCCGACGAGGCCGCCGAGCGTGGGGCGGAGGTCATCGACGTCGCCAAGATCCCGTACTCCCGCCAGGTCTCCCAGGAGCGGATCAACGAGATCATCCTCGAGAAGGCCCGGGCCGGGCTGAACGTCGTGCGGCTCAAAGGCGGCGACCCGTTCATCTTCGGACGCGGCCACGAGGAGGTCACCGCCTGCGCCGAGGCCGGCATCCCCGTGACGGTGATCCCCGGGGTGACCTCGGTGACCTCGGCCCCGGCGGCGGCCGGGGTGTCTCTGACCCACCGCGGGGTGAACCACGACGTCACCGTGGTCTCCGGCCACCTGCCGCCCGGCCACGAGAAGTCCCTGGTGAACTGGGACGCCCTCGCGCAGATGACCGGCACCCTGGTGCTGATCATGGCGGTGCGCAATGCCGGCGCCATTGCCACCGAGCTCATCGCCAAGGGACAGGACGCCGCGACCCCGGTAGTGGTGATTGAGAACGCCTCCACCGACAAGCAGCGGGTCACCGGGGCATCCTTGGAGACGCTGGGGGAGACCATCGAGCGCGAGGGCCTGGGGTCCCCGGCGATCATCGTCATCGGCGAGGCCGCGGCACGTCGCTAGTTCTCGAGGACAGTGCTCTGTGGCCTCGGGGGAGTGGGGTCATCGGATCTCACCACCGCTGTGGGCCAGTTCCTACCAGCGGTGCGGAAGGTCATGGGTCCGCTCTGAGTCACCTGCTTTACTGCCAACAAACTCACCGGGTGCCAGCAGTGCCCGAAGCGGGAAACCGATCTGTGAAAAACTATGTGAGCCACTCGTAGGCGTCATCCCTACTTCGACTCCGTTTGAATCGAGTAAAGGAACGAATTGTGGATACTGAGCTGAATAGCGTCAATGAAGATCTACTGGGTAAAATCGCGACGCAGTTAGGTGTGGAGCGGGGAGCGAAGGATATTTTGCTGGCATATCTTTCCCGGGGTGAGGACGTGTACAACGTGAAAGCTCTTGTGCAGTCAGTGGAAATTGACGTGGATTCGGGGAGCTTCAACTCTCTGGATTATGAGTCGCAGTATGATGACCTTGCCGCTCGCCTTGATGGGGAGGAACTCGATCGGGAAACCAGCGATCGAGATGTATTGGCGTATTCGGTGATCGATGCTATCGACCAGATGAAGCTGGAGACCGAGCCTGTAGATGTCTTGGCGGTTTGCTCCGAAGCATTGATTGACAGTTCCTATTCGGAGGAAGAGCTAGAAGAGGATCTAAGAACGATTCTGAATTCGGGGAGCTGAATCATTGGAGACTCCGCCGTAGCGGCTTCCTGCTGTGAGTCGTGTAGAGGTCTGAGGCCGACCTTGTTCAGACCCGTCAGGAGTTTCTGTATCGACCGGGAAGAAGCCCCAGCACGGTGAGGCTCCGGTTGTGGAAGTGGTCGTCCTCGGTGAGCACCGAGATGCTTCCGGAGCTGACCCGGAATGCGGCGTAGTCGCAGGCCTCCAGGGGGATCCGCATCCACGAGGCGATGACCGGCGTCGCCGTGCCGCCGTGGGTCACGATCACGAGGTCTGAGGCAGTGTTCGCGGTGTTTTCGGCCTCCTCGAACCGGTTCATCGCTGCGTAGACGCGGGTGAACCACTCGAGCTTGGTTTCCGCGCCCTCGATGCCCTCGTCGTGGTCCATGCGCTCGCCGACGGCCGGAGGAGTGATGAACCGTTCGTCGAGCCGGGACTGTGGACGCCCCTCCACGACACCGTAGGACTTCTCCCTCAGACCGGTTTCCAGCTCGACCGGGACACCCAGGGCGTCGGAGGTCACCTCGGCTGTCTGCCGGATACGCAGCAGGTCGGAGGAGATGATCCGGACCCCGGTGCCTTGTCCGTCGCCGTCACCGGCTCCGACACCGAGGTCCTCACGTAACGACTTCGCGATACGGGTCGCATCACTCAGTCCCCGCTCAGTCAACGCGGAGTCGAACCAGTCGCCCACCTGGCCATCCACGTGATGGGTGGCCTCAGGGTGCGTCACCACGAACAGACGTCTACTCACAGAATCCTCAGACCACCAGGGTCAGTGTGTCCTTCGGCGGGGTCGTCTTCCCGTTGGCCGCGACCGTCGGCTCGTTGACCTCGATGGTTAGCCCGGCGTCCTTGGCGATCGCGGCGATGTCCTCGGCGCTCCGGGCGGCGTCGGCCTTCTCGCCAGCGGTCGCCAGTGCCCGGGCGAGAACACCCTTGTAGTGCTTGTTGAAGTGGCTGACGACCTTGCGCGAACCGTCCGGCTGCACGGACTCCACCCGCACCGTCACCGCATCGGGCACCTTGCCCAGCCCCTGGTAACCACCGGAACGCAGGTCGACGATCACGCCGTCCCCCTGGCCGTCCGGCGTCGACGCCAGCGCCTCGGTGATCAGGCGTCCCCAGCGCTTCTTCAGCGTCGGTGCCGCGGTGATCACCGCGGCACCACCACCGGCAGCCTCCCGCTCCGGCAGCTTCGTTCCTGAGGACAGCCGGTAGTGCGGGATGGCGTCCGACGCCCGTAGCACACCGAACAACGCCGAGCCCACGCCCAACCGCGACCACGCGTCCGGGTCGGCGTCCTGAAGGGACGCGGCGTCCAAGGCGTCGTAGAGCACCCCGGTGTAGCGGAACAACGCCGGCATCGTCGCAGCGTCCCGCAGGCGGGTGTTTGCCTCGGCCTCCGGACGCAGCTTCTCCGAGATCCCGAGAATACCCAGCGCAGCGTCCACATCCAGCGCCGAGAGATCGGCGAGGATCTCCTCGCGGACGGGGGTGAGGGAGGGGAACGACAGAGCATCCAGATCCAACGCGGCGCCGTCGCCGCCGGGGGCCTTCGTCTCTGACGGGGGGAGAAGAATAAACATATGTACACCCTAGTGAAACTGCTGAACGGAATGAACTAGAGTACGCAGTCATGATCACCCGGATGTCCTCTCTTTTCCTCCGCACGCTGCGCGACGACCCCGCCGACGCGGAGGTTCCGAGCCATAAGCTTCTCGTCCGCGCCGGTTACATCCGGCGCGCGGCCCCGGGTGTGTACTCATGGCTGCCGCTGGGCCTGCGTGCCCTGCAGAACGTGGAGAAGGTCGTCCGGGAGGAGATGGACGCCATCGGCGGCCAGGAGATCCGCCTGCCTGCCCTGCTGCCGCGCGAGGCCTACGATGCTTCCGGCCGCTGGGAGGAGTTCGGCTCCTCCCTGTTCCGTCTCAAGGACCGCAAGGGGCAGGACTACCTGCTCGGCCCGACCCATGAAGAGCTCTTCACCACGATGGTCAAGGCCGAGTACTCGTCCTACAAGGACTTCCCGGTCACGCTGTACCAGATCCAGACGAAGTACCGCGACGAGGAGCGTCCGCGTGCCGGCATCCTGCGCGGTCGCGAGTTCATCATGAAGGACTCCTACTCCTTCACCATGGACGACGAGGGCCTCGAGGAGGCCTACCAGGCGCACCGCAAGGCCTACCAGGCCGTCTTCAATCGTCTCGGTGTGGAGTACGCGATCTGTGCGGCGACCTCCGGCGCCATGGGTGGCTCGGCCTCCGAGGAGTTCCTCGCGGTCTCGGCCAACGGTGAGGACACCTTCGTGCGCGCGACCGACGGCGACTACGCCGCCAACGTCGAGGCCGTCGTGACCCCCGCCCCCGAGGCCCGCTCCATCGAGGGTCTGCCCGCCGCCGAGGTCCACGACACCCCGGACGCACCCACCATGGACACCCTGGTCGACTGGGCCCGCGACACTGGCATCACCGTCGACGGTCGCGAGGTCGAGCTGACCGACACCCTCAAGTGCCTGGTCGTGAAGGTCACCCAGCCGGGTAAGGAGCCTGAGCTGACCGGAGTGCTGCTGCCGGGTGACCGCGAGGCCGACATGAAGCGCCTCGAGGCCTCCCTGGAGCCCGCCGAGGTCGAGCTCGCCTCCGAGGCGGACTTCACCGCCAACCACTTCCTGGTCAAGGGCTACGTCGGTCCGAAGTCCCTGGCGGACAACGGCGTCACCGTGCTCGCCGACCCGCGCATCGTCGAGGGAACCTCGTGGATCACCGGCGCGGACGCCCCGCGCAAGCACGTGGTCAACATGGTCGCCGGACGCGACTTCACCGTTGACGGATACGTCGAGGCCGCCAACATCCGCGAGGGCGACCCCGCCCCGGATGGCAAGGGCACCCTGACCCTGGAGCGTGGCATCGAGATCGGCCACATCTTCCAACTGGGACGCAAGTACACCGAGGCCTTCCACGTGCAGATCCTGGACATCAACGGCAAGCGTTCCGTGCCGACCATGGGCTCCTACGGCCTGGGTGTCTCCCGCCTGATCGCCGTGCTCGCCGAGCAGATGCACGACGAGAAGGGTCTGCGCTGGCCGGTCGAGGTCGCCCCCTTCGCCGTGCACGTGGTCATCGCCAACAAGGACGCCGCCGCCGGCGAGGCCGCCGAGACGCTGGCCAACGATCTGTCGGACGCCGGCCTCGAGGTGCTCTTCGACGAGCGCCCGAAGGTCAGCCCCGGTGTGAAGTTCAAGGACGCCGAACTGCTGGGCATGCCCTACGTGGTCGTCGTCGGACGCGGCTTCGCCGAGGGCACCGTGGAGCTGCGCAACCGTCTCACCGGCGAGACCTCCGAGATCGCCTACGAGGACGCGGTCGCCACGATCCGCGAGCTCGTCGGGAAGTAGTCGCGCCCCTGCGTCTGCTCCTGTTCGCACTCCGATCTGACGCCCTTGTCGGATAGGTGGGATCAATCGCTGGGTTTCGGAAGAAATCACAGCGATCTGTCCCACGGATCTGACACGTAGGGGAGGGATGAGGGCATACCGGGGTGGTTGGGGGACGTGTTAGTCTCACGGTCGACCATGACCGCTGACGCTTCCACGAGGAGGTGAGACACTTGGCGCCCAAGAAAGTCACCAAGGCCAAAAAGGCCAGCAAGACTGACACGGCAAGCCCCGGGGAGACCCGGCCTGTCGCGGGGAACCCGAAGATGGGCCCGGAGGAGCTGCAGGAGCACCTGAAGCTGAAATCCCGGGCACGCACGATCCCCGACAAGAGAAAGAAGAACGACCGAAGGGCCTGCCGGAACTCCCGGCAGGCCCTTCGGGGTTTCTTGGGAAGGTGTGGTTGGCGCTACAGGTCAGGGGTGTCTAGGACTCCATCGGGATCTTCACTGCGCCGTCACCCTCGGTGAGTGTGCAGGATGCTGCGGTGTTCGACTCGGTGGCGGAGCCTGCGGTGGGCATCGCGCAGTTCCACTCGCCGAACTCCCGAATGTTCGCGTTGCCGTGAGCGGCGTCGGTGGGCGTGGAGAGGTACTCCTCCATGACATCCAGGGCCTCGTCGCAGTCCACGGATCCTTCGGACACCTCGACTTCGCGGCCGTCCAGTGGCGGGAATTCGCTGGATTCGACCGTCCCACAGGAGTCGCCGGTCGATGACATCACCGGTTCATCCTCCATCCAACGGGCGCTCTCCGGGCCGAAGTCGTCCGGGGTGATCCAGACTTCCTGGTCACCGGAGCGGAAGGTCACCTTGTCGTCCTCGGTGGTGTCCACCGCCGTCGTGCCGATCAGGGTCAGGTCACCGTCGGCGAGTGTGTGCTCGAAGGGGGTCTGGCCCCAGTTTCCTGCCTCGGCATGGATCGAGGTCGGCATGTAGCCCATCCCGAAGCCGTTGAGGAACTCGCCGTGCTTGTCGGTCCAGTCGTACTTGCCCTGCCCCTGGCAGGTGTTGGACGAACCTGCACGGTCGAACTTGCATTCCAGGGTCAGGTCGTCGCTGACCGGGACGATGTAGTAACCGTCGTCGAGTTCCTCGGCGTAGGGGCTTCCCTGGGCGTTGCCGATCGGGTTGAGCGCCACCGAGGTCGGGATCGGGTCGCCCTCGAGGTCGATGGGGGTCAGCGAGTCCCCCGAGCCCCCGGTGCCCTTCGAGGCCTCCGGTGTTGCGGTGTCGCCGGTGTCCTCGGCGGTTACGGAGCCGCCGTCGACGCGGTAGGTCACCTCCATGCCGTCGCCGTAGGAGACAGTGAGCTCGTTGCTGGCGGCCCGGGTGACCTCCTCGACGTTCTCCATCATCAGGGGAGCAGGGTCGTTTACCGCGTCCTCCCCGGCGAAGAGGACGACTGTCTGCAGATGGGGTTCGGATTCGTCGCGTTCCGGCATGTCCCCGTACTGACCGTCGAGCACGACCCAGCTGAGGTCCTGACAGGCGTCGAACATGTTCTCGTCGATCTCGAAATGGAAGGTCTGCTCACCGGTGGTGGCGACTCGACCGTCGGCGAAGACGTGCCCGAACTCGGTGTCCACCAAGTCCATCTCCTGCAGCTCTGGCTGGTCACAGTCGGAAGCGTCGGAGGAGTCGGACGCAGCGGTCGGGTTGGGTGCACCGTCGCCGGAACCGTCGGAACCGTCGGCACCGGAGCCGGTGTCGGAGCAGGCGGTGACACCGGTGGCAAGGAGGATCGTGGCAGCCGAGGCGCAGGCGAATCGTCGGGAGAGTTCTTGAATCGTCATGAGGGATAACCTATCGGAGGTGCCGGACAGCAAACTGACAACTCTCGAACATAGGGGCGGGCCCGGGGGCACCAGGGTTCAGGACTGCAGCGTCTGAGGGATCAGTCCTGGTCTTAGGAGTAGGCACCGTGCAGTTTCCGGTTCAACGAACGTGAGGACAACGTCCGCCGCGCCGTCCCGCCACGGTTGGCAGGACGACCCCGTCGAGGCCTTCCCGTTGTTCACCCACGACGACGTGCTCCCCTCCTGGTAACGGTTTACCGCCGCCGTCGCTACTCGCCGCGGATGCTGATCGCGCTGGGGTCCCCACCCAGCAGGCCCTCCAGGGCAGCCTCGGACCGGGCGGCGAGCGCGCACCACATCGCGGTGACTGCACGGTCCTCCGGGGCGACACCGTCGACGGCCCGTCGCAGCTCCACGGTCACCGCATGCACCGCGTCCAGCAGTCCCTGCGTTGCGGCAGTCTGGTCGCTGATGTCGACGTCGGTGGTGTAGCCGGACTCCGCGGTCACCCCGGCCACCGGTGCGACCGCGTCGCGCAGGGACCGCATCCGGTTGCCCACGAGCACGATGGTTCCCCGGTTCTCGCCGGACGACGGCAGCACCGCTCCGCCGAGGTACACCGCCTGGTGAATCAGCTCCGCGGTCTTCTTCAGCGACTCGGAGGTCTCCTCGCTGTCGCTGAATCCCTCGGAGAGCAGCTCCTGGTCGATGGCCTCGCCGCCGGACTGCCGGGTGCTGAACGTCGCCAGTGCGGCGTGCAGGCCGGTCAGCAGGACGGCCCGGTCCGCGGCGTCGTCCTCGTCGGGGGCGCCGGGGTAGTCGGTGGCGGAGTACTCCTGACCGTCGAGGGTGACGTCCTCCCCGGAGATCAGTGCCATCATCGCCGAACGGACGTCGGCGATGGAGGGCTCACCCTCGGCACCGACGTCGTCGCGGGTGGAGCACTCCTCGGGGACCTCACCGTCGTCGTCGGTGCCGCACAGTCGGAGGATCTCCTCCTCGACCATGCCCGCCTGCTGCTCGAAGACCGGGGTGTCCAGACGGCCCTCGACCACCAGGTCGGTGTTCACGGCGGAGAGCTGGCGTTCGATGTCGTCGAGCATGGTGTCACGCTCGGGCGGTTCGGTGGAACAGGCGGTGAGCGTGCCTGTCGTCAGGGTGGCCACGGAGAGCACCAGGGCGGACACGGTGCGGGTGCGGCTCTTCGTCGCGGACCGGCGGAGGAGGGATGACTGTTGCACGGACTCCATAGTGCCATCCGGCACCGGTGCTAGTGTTCAGGGCATGGCTTTCCCAGATGAAGAAGCCCTCGCCGAGGTCGTGTCGCCGCTGGCGTCCGCTCTCGGCCTGGAGCTGGAGACCGTGACCGTGACTAAGGCGGGGGCGAAGTCGTCGGTGCGGGTTGCCGTCGACGCAGACGAGCGTCCCAACCTCGACAAGATCGAGGAACTGAGCAAGGCCGTGTCGGACGAGTTCGACGCCCGCGAGGCCTCCGGGGCCCTCAACTTCGGCCCCGGCTACACCTTCGAGGTGACCACTCCCGGCGTGGACACCCCGCTGACCCAGCCCCGTCACTTCCGCCGCAACGTCGGCCGCCTGGTGACCTTCGCCACTAGTGGTAACGGCGGTACCAAGGACACGCTGCGCATCGCTGCCGTGGATGAGGGCCCGTCAGAGGCATCGTCCGAGGCCACCGTGTGGTTCATCCGCCCCGGTGAGAAGAAGAAGGACGCGCCGACGGTGGAGCCCCACGGATTGGCGTCGGTGGCTGGTGCTTTGGTAGAAGTTGAGTTCTCTGAGGCTCCCGCCGAGCAGCGTGCGCTGGTCGGGCTGGAGCCGGAGCAGTACCACGACAAGAAGACTCGCTGACCGCGGACAAGAACGTCGGCAACAACGTCAGCGCAGAAGGACGACAAGTGAAAATTGATCTGAGTGCCCTCACCGCCCTGGAGGATATGGAGAACGTGAGCAGCAGTTCACTGCTGCGCGCCATCTCCGCCGCCCTGCTGGAATCCTACCGGGAGCAGACCAAGGTGGAGGGCCCGGCACGGGTGGAGATTGACAGCACCGACGGCACGGTCCAGGTGCTGCGCAAGGAACTCGACGACGAGGGACGCATCACCGGCGAGTTCGACGACACCCCCGAGGACTTCGGACGCACCGCCGCCCTCGCCGTCCGCGACGCCATCCGCGGTCAGATCAACGAGGCACGCGCCGAGACCACCTTCGACAAGTACGTCGGTCTGGAGGGGACCGTGGTCTCCGGCGTCGTCAACCGGGACGCCCGCGCCAACGAGCGCGGCATCACCGTCGTCCACCTCGGTACCGAGGCCGACGGCTACGACGGCCTGATCCTCGCCGCCGAGCACATGCCCGGCGAGAAGCTCGAGCACGGCATGCGCGTGAAGTGCTACGTCACCGCCGTCAGCAAGGGCCACCGTGGCCCGCAGATCCTGCTCTCGCGTACCCACCCGGAGCTGGTCCGTGGCCTGTTCTCCCTCGAGGTCCCCGAGGTCGCCGACGAGTCCGTGGAGATCACCGGCATCGCCCGCGAGGCCGGCCACCGCTCGAAGATGGCTGTCCGCTCCACCGTCAACGGCCTCAACGCCAAGGGCGCCTGCATCGGGCCGCGTGGCCAGCGCGTCTCGGCGATCATGGAGGCCCTCGGTGGCGAGAAGATCGACATCATCGACTTCTCCGAGAAGCCGGACGTCTACGTCGGCAACTCCCTGGCGCCGTCCAAGGTCGTGCGCGTCGACGTCACCGACCACGACATGCAGGTAGCCCGGGCGATCGTCCCGGACCACCAGCTGTCGCTGGCCATCGGTCGTGAGGGGCAGAACGCCCGCCTGGCGGCCCGTCTGACCGGCTGGAAGATCGACATCCGTCCGGAGTCCGACCCGGGCGATGATGAGGTGCCCGACCTCTCCGAGGCGTTCACCGACGGCACCGACGGCATCGACGGCACCGACGGCACCACCCCGTCGTCCGACGCTTTCTGACTCGCTTCTCCGGCTCTTCGGGAGTTGAACCGGCTCTTGGGGTCTCCTTCAGACATGTTCAGGCCCCTCCTGACCCCGCCGCACGGTGTGTGGTTGGCCGTGGAGGGGGCTGAAGCGTTAAGATGTAATTCGGTCTGACGAAGAGGAGAAGGAGGTCTGGCATGTCCACACGCCCGTCCACACCCTCCGCGGCAGCTGGTCCGCAACGGACCTGCATCGCCACCCGGAACGTCCTTCCCGATACGCAGTTGCTGCGCTGTGTCGTGCAGCGTGACAGCCGGAACGGGGCAGGGGAGACCGGGGCCGGTGAAGGTACGACACGAGTCGTCCCGGATCCCCGTCGTCGTCTTCCCGGCCGTGGTGCATGGATCACCGCGACCAGGAAGGCGTACGAGACCGCCGTCCAGCGCAGGGCGTTCGCCCGGGCGTTGAACGTGCCCGCCGAGACGGACACCACCGAGGTCCTCGAGTACATCCGGTACACGGAGAACACAGAGGACACGGCCGGGTCGTCGAAGCGGACACCCACATTGACCACCAGCCCGGTGGCCGAGAAGGAAAAGGAAACCGATTACTGATGAGCGCACGATGAAGCAGCATCAGCGATGAGTGTCCAACTGACCTGGAGTCGCATGTAGCCGACCCGGAGAACATGGCGGAGAGAGTCCATGTGAACCGACCACCGGCCTGCGACTCCGAAGAAATCTAAGGAGAGTAGTGCCCGGAAAGCTACGTGTCCATGAGCTGGCGAAGCAGCTCGACGTGACCAGCAAGGAACTTCTCGCCACGCTCAAGGAGCAGGGTGAGTTCGTGAAGTCGGCGTCCTCGACGGTGGAACCGCCGGTCGTCAAGAAGATGAAGAACCACTACGGGGTTGGCGCCGCCAAGTCCGAGCCGGCCGCCGGTGCGGCCGCACTGCCCGATCTCAGTTCCCAGCCGACCGCCCAGGCCTCCGCGCCGGCGGCGGACCCGGAGGCTCCGGAGACCGAGGGCAAGCCCAAGCCGGGCGCAGCCAAGCCCAAGCCGGGCGCAGCCAAGCCCAAGCCGGGTGCCGCGAAGCCGGCACCGGCCGCAGCCAAGAGCGACTCCGCACAGGATTCCGCTGCTGCAGCCGATTCCTCGGCCGCCAAGCCGACTCCGGGCGCCAAGCCGGCACCGAAGGCCACCCCGGGTGACGCCGCCGGCAAGCCGGGCGCAGCCAAGCCGAAGCCCGGCGCCGCCAAGTCCGCTGGCGATGCCGCGTCCCCGAAGCCGGGCGCACGTCCCGGCCCGAAGCCGGGCGCCGGCAAGCCGAAGCCCGGTGGCCGTGCCCCGCGTGTGGCGAACAACCCGTTCTCCGCCGCTCCCACGGAGCGTCCGGCACCGCGTCCCCGCGGTGGCCAGGGCAAGTCCGACATGCCTCGCCCCGGTGGCTCCACCGGTCGTCCGGGGCCGCGTCCCGGCGGCCAGCAGGGTGGACAGTCCCAGGGCGGTTCCCCGAAGCCGGGCGGACAGGGCGGACGTCGTCCGAGCCCCGCCTCCATGCCCAGCCACCCGAGCCCCGGACAGATGCCGGCCAAGGCCAGTACCGGTGGCGGCGGCGGTCGTGGCCGCGGCGGCCAGGGCGGCCCCGGCGGCGGCCCGGGCGGCGGCCCCCGTGGCGGTGGCGCACGCGGCGGACGTCGCGGCGGTACCGCAGGTGCCTTCGGACGTCCGGGCGGCGCACCGCGTCGTGGACGTAAGTCGAAGCGGCAGAAGAGGAACGAGTACGAGGCAATGCAGGCCCCGTCCGTGGTCGGCGGCGTCAAGCTGCCGAACGGCAAGGGTGCCAGCATCCGCCTGCGTCGCGGTGCCTCCCTGTCCGACTTCGCCGAGAAGATCAAGGCTGATCCCGCCGCGCTGGTGCAGGCCATGTTCAACCTCGGCGAGATGGTGACCGCGACCGCTTCGGTGGCCGACGACACCCTCAAGCTGCTCGGCGAGGAGATGGACTACAAGGTCGAGGTCGTCTCCCCGGAGGACGAGGACCGCGAGCTCCTGGAGTCCTTCGACCTGCAGTTCGGTGAGGACGAGGGCAGCTCCGAGGACCTCGAGTACCGCCCGCCGGTGGTCACCGTCATGGGTCACGTCGACCACGGTAAGACCCGCCTGCTGGACACGGTCCGCAAGACCAACGTCGGCGGCGGCGAGGCCGGCGGCATCACCCAGCACATCGGTGCCTACCAGGTGCCGGTGGAGGTCAACGACGAGGAGCGTCTGCTGACCCTGCTGGATACCCCGGGTCACGAGGCGTTCACCGCCATGCGTGCCCGTGGTGCCAAGGCCACCGACATCGCCATCCTGGTCGTGGCCGCCGACGACGGCGTCATGCCGCAGACGGTGGAGGCCATCAACCACGCCAAGGCCGCTGAGGTCCCGATCGTGGTCGCGGTGAACAAGATCGACAAGGAGGGTGCGTCCCCGGACAAGATCCGTGGCCAACTCACCGAGTACGGTCTGGTTCCCGAGGAGTACGGCGGCGAGACCATGTTCGTCGACATCTCCGCCAAGCAGGGCACCAACATCGAGTCGCTGCTCGAGGCTGTCGTCCTGACCGCGGATGCGTCCCTGGAACTGGTCGCCAACCCGGACATGCCCGCCCAGGGTGTCGCCATCGAGGCACACCTGGACCGCGGTCGTGGCCCGGTGGCCAACGTCATCATCCAGCGCGGTACCCTCCACGTCGGAGACTCCATCGTCGTCGGCGACGCGCACGGCCGTGTGCGCCGCATGGTCGACGAGCACGGTGAGGACGTCAAGGAGGCCGGTCCGTCGACCCCGGTGCAGGTGCTGGGGCTGACCAGCGTCTCCGGCGCCGGCGACAACCTGCTCGCCGTCGACGACGACCGCACCGCCCGCCAGATCGCCGACCAGCGCAACGCCCGTCGTCGTAACGCCCTGCAGGCCCGCTCCCGTAAGCGGATCTCCCTGGAGGACCTGGACGACGTGCTCAAGGAGACCAGCCAGCTCAACCTCATCCTCAAGGGCGACAACGCCGGCACGGTCGAAGCGCTGGAGGACTCCCTGATGCAGATCGAGGTCGACGACGAGGTCTCGCTGAACATCATCGACCGTGGTGTCGGTGCGGTGACGCAGACCAACGTCGACCTGGCCGCGGCGTCCGACGCCATCATCATCGGCTTCAACGTCCGCGCCGAGGGCAAGGCGACCGAGGTCGCCAACGCCGAGGGTGTCGAGATCCGCTACTACTCGGTCATCTACGACGCCATCGACGAGGTCGAGCAGGCTCTCAAGGGCATGCTCAAGCCGGTCTACGAGGAGCGGGAGCTCGGTACCGCCGAGATCCGTCAGATCTTCAAGGCGTCCGCTGTCGGCCTCATCGCCGGTTCGATGGTTCAGACGGGCAAGATGCGCCGCAACGCGCAGGTCCGCCTGGTCCGCGACGGCAACGTCGTGGCGGAGAAGGCGACCATCGAGTCGCTGCGCCGCGAGAAGGACGATGCCACCGAGGTCAACCACGGCTACGAGTGCGGTATGGTCCTGTCCTACCCGGACATCCAGGTCGGCGACATCATCCAGGCCTACGAGCTGGTTGAGGTTCCGCGTGACCAGGTTCAGTCCGACAAGAAGGACAAGAAGAAGGACGACTAGTCCTCCTAGTCGTCCACGATGACCTGGCCACCCCGGCCGGGACGCCGACCGGCGACGGCCCTGCGCCACCGACCCCCGTGGTCTGTGCGCGTGGGGCCTTTTCCGGTGATAATAGAACTGATCAACAACCTTTCGAGCAGACAGGGGTGCCCACCATGGCAGACCACGCACGCGCGGCCAGGATGGCCAAGCGCATCATGACCATCGTCGCGTCGGCGATCGAGCGTGAGGTGAAGGACCAGCGTCTGGAGTACGTCACCGTCACCGACTGCCGGGTCACCGGTGACCTGCACGACGCCACGGTGTTCTACACCGTCCGCGGCGAGACCATCGAGGAGGAGCCGGACACCGAGGCCGCTGCCGAGGCGCTGCACCGCGCCCGCGGTCAGCTGCGCAAGATCGTCGGCGACCAGCTGTCCGTCCGCTTCACCCCGACCCTGACCTTCGAACTGGACACCGTCCCGGAGGCCTCGGCCCACCTGGAGGACCTGCTCGCGAAG
>DXGC01000003.1 GCA_019114135.1 Candidatus Corynebacterium avicola | reverse complement strand
GTCATGATGGTGGCCGGGTTGGAGTTGATCAGGGAGACGCGCAGGCCCTCGGCCTTCAGCGCCCGGCAGGCCTGGGTGCCGGAGTAGTCGAACTCACAGGCCTGGCCGATGACGATCGGACCCGAGCCGATGACGAGGACGTGGTTGATGTCGTTGCGCTTCGGCATTTAGTTGTTCCCTTCCATCAGTTCGATGAACTGGTCGAACAGCGGGTTGGCGTCGTGGGGGCCGGCGGCGGCCTCGGGGTGGTACTGGACGGAGAAGGCGAGTCCGTTGTCGAGGGCGACACCTTCGACGCAGTCATCGTTGAGGCAGGTGTGGGTGACCTGGGCGGTGCCGTAGGGCGTGTCGAAGGGCTCACCCGGGCGGCCGCGCAGGGCGAAGCCGTGGTTCTGGGAGGTGATGTAGATCCGGCCGGTGAGGTGGTTGAGCACGGGCACGTTGGTGCCGCGGTGTCCGAACTTCAGCTTGTAGGTGTCCATGCCCAGGGCGCGGCCCAGGATCTGGTTGCCGAAACAGATGCCGAACAGCGGGATCCTCCGCTCCAGCACGGTGCGGACCTGCTCGACCATGGTGTCGGCGGTGGCGGGGTCACCGGGGCCGTTGGAGATGAAGACGCCGTCGGGCCGGTACTCCTCCAGCAGCGGCTCGACCGGGGTGTCGGCCGGGACCACGACGGTGCGCACCCCGCGGGTGGCGAAGTTCGCCGGGGTGTTGGTCTTGATGCCCATGTCGTAGGCCAGGACGGTGTAGCGGGTCTCCCCCTCCGGCTCGACGACGTAGACGTCGTCGGTGGAGGCCTCGACGGCGAGGCTGGAACCGGCCATGGCCGGCTGTGCGGCGACCTCGGCGACGAGCTCCTCGACGGGACGCTCAGCGGCCTCGCCGGAGAAGATGCCGGCGGCGACGGAACCCTGGTCGCGCAGGTGGCGGACCAGTGCGCGGGTGTCGATGCCCTGGATGCCGATCAGGCCCTGCTTCTCCATCTCCTCGGGCAGCGAGCGGGCGGCGCGCCAGTTGGACACGGAGCGGGACAGGTCACGGATGACCAGGCCGGCGGCCCAGATCTTGCCGCCCCGGGACTCGGAGTCCTCGTCGTTCCACCCGGTGTTGCCGATCTGGGGGGCGGTGGTCACGATGATCTGACGGTGGTAGGAGGGGTCGGTCAGGGTCTCCTGGTACCCGGTCAGTGCGGTCGTGAACACGGCCTCACCCAGGGTGGTGCCGGTCGCACCGAAGGCGCGGCCCCGGAACACCCGTCCGTCGGCCAGCACCAGCAGTGCGGGGGTGCGGGAGGAACTCACAGCAGTACTCTTCTCTGTCGCAGGGTTGTGGATGTTTGAGTTGTCTACAGCTTCTACAGTCATTTAAGCCTCACCGTCGACTTCGCCGTTCCGGCAGGTCACCTTGCCGCGCAGCAGGGTGGTGGACACCTTCACCGGCAGGTCCATCCCCTCGTAGGGGGTGTTGGACGACTTGGACGCCAGGTCCTCGCCGTGGGCGGTCCAGGAGCGGTCGGTGTCGACGACGCAGAGGTTCGCCGGCTCCCCCACCGCCACGGGTCGGCCGTGGCCGGGAAGCTTGAGGATCTCGGCGGGACGCTCCGACATCACCTTGGCCACGAAGCGCCAGTCCTGTGCCTGGTGCCCCTCCGGGACGTCGGTGACGAACAGGCCGGCGATGATGGGCAGCGAGGTCTCCAGGCCCAGCATGCCGGGGCGTGACTGGTCGAACTCGCAGCACTTCTCCTCGGAGCCGTGCGGGGCGTGGTCGGTGGCCACGCAGTCGACGGTGCCGTCGATCAGCGCCTGGCGCAGGGCCAGGGTGTCCCGGGTCTCGCGCAGCGGCGGGTTGACCCGGTAGTGCCCGTCGTAGGTCTCCAGCTTCTCGTCGGTGAGGATGAGGTGGTGCGGGGTGACCTCGGCCGACAGCGGGATGTCGTGCTCCTTGGCCCAACCCAGCAGCTCCACGGTGCCCTCGGTGGAGGCGTGGCAGATGTGCAGGCGTCCGCCGTAGTCACGGGCCAGCAGGGCGTCGCGGATGACGATGGACTCCTCGGCGACCCGCGGCCAGCCGCGCAGGCCGAGGCGGGCGGCGGTCTCACCCTCGTGGGCGACCGCGCCCTCGGTGAGGCGGTGTTCCTCGCAGTGCTGGGCGAGCAGGACGTCCAGACCACCTGCGTACTCGATGGCCCGTCGCATCAGGCGGGGGTCGTCGACGCACTTTCCGTCGTCGGAGAACATACGGACCTTGGCGTCGGAGTCGGCCATCATGCCGAACTCGGTCAGCTCGCTGCCCTTGAGACCGCGGCTGATGGAGCCGACGGGGTGGACGTCGCAGAGGTTGGTCTGCTGCCCCTTGAGCCAGACCATCTCGGCGATGGCCGGGGTGTCGGTCACCGGCTCGGTGTTGGCCATGGTGAACACCGCGGTGAATCCACCGCGGGCTGCGGCGGCGGAGCCGGTGGCGATGGTCTCGGTGTCCTCGCGGCCGGGCTCGCGCAGGTGGACGTGCATGTCCACCAGGCCGGGCAGCAGCACCTGGCCGTCGAGGTCGAGTACCTCGCCAGCAGCCCCATCTCCCCTGTCGCTGAGCTCCAGGGTGCCGGCGGCGGCGATCTCGGCGATGACGCCGTCGCGGACCAGGACGTCCGCGGGGTCACCCTCGCCGTAGACGAGGACGCCGCGGAGCAGGACCTCGCCTGGCTGGGCGTCGTGGAGCACTCCTGTGGCCGGGTAGTCGTTCACGGTGTTCGCTTTCTCTCGTGAGGTGTCCTGTGTCTTGTCTCGGTCCGTCACAGCGAGGCCTCCCCCGTCGCGTCGCCGGTTCCCACCAGCAGGGTGAACAGTGCGGCCATGCGGACGTGCACACCGGCGGTCACCTGGTCGAGCACCACGGCCTGGGGTGCGTCGGCGACGGCGTCGCTGATCTCCATGCCGCGCAGCATCGGGCCGGGGTGCAGCACGACGACGTCGTCCCGCAGGGACTCGAGCCGTGCGCGGGACAGGCCGTAGCGGGTGGCGTACTCGCGGTGCGAGGGGAAGAAGCCACCGTCCATCCGCTCCGCCTGCACGCGCAGCATCATCACCGCGTCCGCCCCGGCGATGGCGGAGTCCATGTCGTGGCTGACCCGGACGCTGCCCGAGCCGTCGGGGTGCACCCAGTTGGTCACGCCCTGCGGCAGCAGGGTGGGCGGGGCGACGAAGGTGACGTCCACGCCCAGTGCGGTGAGCAGCAGGGCGTTGGAACGGGCCACGCGGGAGTGCAGGATGTCGCCGACGAGCACGACGTGGCTGCCGGAGAGGTTCCCGGTCTCCCCGCCGAGCTTGTTGCGCAGTGTCACCGCGTCGAGCAGTGCCTGGGTCGGGTGCTCGTGCAGGCCGTCACCGGCGTTGAGCACGCTGATGCCGTCCGGCCCCTGGCCGACCCAGTTGGCGACCTGGCGGGCCGCACCGGAGGACGGGTGGCGCATGATGACGGCGTCCGCGCCGATGGCCCTCAGGGTCAGGGCCGTGTCCTTGAGGGACTCGCCCTTCTTCACACTCGAGGAGGACGCGGAGATGTTGATGACGTCTGCGCTCATCCACTTGCCGGCGGTCTC
>DXGC01000056.1 GCA_019114135.1 Candidatus Corynebacterium avicola | reverse complement strand
AGACCATCTACCAGGCCATCGGCCAGGCGCTGCACACCACCACCGCCACCCGTCAGTCCCGCAAGGGCCTGATCAGCTCCTGGAAGGCCTTCGCCCCGGCCTTCGCCGGCAAGATGGCCATCGAGTCCGTCGACCGCGCGATGCGCGGCGAGGGTGCACCGGCCCCCATCTGGGAGGGTGAGGACGGCTTCATCGCCTGGATGCTGAGCGGCAAGGACGCCCAGTACACCGTCCCGCTGCCCGTCGCCGGCGAGGAGAAGCGCGGCATCCTGGACACCTACACCAAGGAGCACTCCGCGGAGTACCAGTCCCAGGCCCCGATCGACCTGGCCCGCCGTATGGGCAACCACCTCCGCGACCAGGGCACGGACCTGTCGCAGATCGAGTCCATCGTCCTGCACACCAGCCACCACACCCACTACGTCATCGGCACCGGTGCGAACGACCCGCAGAAGTTCGACCCGAACGCCTCCCGCGAGACCCTGGACCACTCGGTGATGTACATCTTCGCCGTGGCCCTGGAGGACGGCGAGTGGCACCACGAGCGCAGCTACGCCCCGGAGCGCGCCAACCGTCCGGAGACCATCGAGCTGTGGAACAAGATCTCCACCGTCGAGGACCCGGAGTGGACCCGCCGCTACCACTCCACCTACCCCGAGGAGAAGGCCTTCGGCGCCAAGGCCGTCATCACCCTCAAGGACGGCACCGTCCTCGAGGACGAGCTGGCCGTCGCCGACGCCCACCCGCTGGGTGCGCACCCCTTCACCCGGGACCAGTACATCAACAAGTTCCGCACCTTGGCCGAGGGCCTGGTCGACGAGAAGGAGCAGGACCGCTTCCTCGAGGCCGCCCAGAACACCCTGTCCCTGGAGGCCGGCGAGCTCAACCAGCTCACCGTCACCTTCTCCGAGGAGCAGCTGGCCAAGGCCCCGAAGATCAACGAGGGGCTGTTCTAGGATGGCCGGGCTCTACTCCAGCAACATCTCCGCCACGGACCGTCGTAGGGCGTTCCGGGAGAGCCTGGCGTCGGAGAAGATCACCCGCCTGCCGGGCGCGTTCTCCCCGTTGGTCGCCCGGGCGATCCAGGAGGCCGGTTTCGAGGGCGTCTACGTCTCCGGCGCCGTCGTCTCCGCCGACCTGGCCCTGCCGGACATCGGCCTGACCACCCTGACCGAGGTGGCCGGACGCTCCCGCCAGATCGCCCGGTCCACCGACCTGCCGGTCCTGGTGGACGCCGACACCGGATTCGGTGAGCCGATGTCCGCCGCCCGCACCGTCTCCGAGCTCGAGGATGCCGGCGTCGCGGGTTGCCACCTGGAGGACCAGGTCAACCCGAAGCGCTGCGGTCACCTCGACGGCAAGGAGGTCGTCCCCGCCGACGTCATGCTGCGCCGTATCAGCGCCGCGGTGAAGGAGCGTCGCGACGACCAGTTCGTCATCTGCGCACGCACCGACGCCGCCGGTGTCGAGGGCATCGACTCCGCCATCGAGCGGGCGAAGGCCTACGCCGACGCCGGTGCCGACCTGATCTTCACCGAGGCCCTGCACACCCCGGAGGACTTCGAGAAGTTCCGTGCGGCAGTGGACGTCCCGCTGCTGGCGAACATGACCGAGTTCGGCAAGTCCGAGCTGCTGCCGGCCACGTTGCTGGAGGAGATCGGCTTCAACGCCGTCATCTTCCCGGTCACCACGCTGCGTATCGCCATGGGCCAGGTCGAACAGGCCCTGGGCGAGATCGCCGCCACCGGCACCCAGACCGACTGGCTGGACCGCATGCAGCACCGCTCCCGGCTCTACGAGCTGCTGCGTTACGACGAGTACAACGAGTTCGACCAGGGAGTCTTCACCTACTCCCGCGAGAACTACGACCCCACCAAGTAACCCGAGTTACCCACCACAACTCAACCACCGAGAGGAACCACTGATGAGCGAGTCCACCCCCGAGATCCGCAAGGGCCTGAACGGCGTCGTCGTCGACGAGACGGCCGTGTCCAAGGTCAACCCGGAGACCAACTCCCTGACCTACCGCGGCTACCCCGTGCAGGACCTCGTGAAGAACTGCACCTTCGAGGACGTCGCCTACCTGCTCTGGAACGGTGAGCTGCCCACCTGGCGCGAGGCCCAGGAGTTCGGTCAGCGTGAGCGCGCCATGCGTCCGCTGTCCCGCAGCCTCCTGGACGTCATCAACTCGATGCCCAAGACTGCCCACCCGATGGACGTGGTGCGTACCGCCATCAGCTGGCTCGGTGCCGAGGACGTCACCAACGAGGACAACAGCTCCGACACCGTGCGCCGCACCGGTGTGAACCTGCTGGCCAAGCTGCCGGGCATCGTCGCCTACGACCTGCGTCGTCGTCGCGACCTGGAGTACATCCCACCGTCGCGCACCCGCGGGATCGCGTCCAACTTCCTGTACATGTGCTTCGGCGACACCCCGGATTCCCCGGCCAACATGGTCGACGACGTCAAGGCCTTCGACGAGTCGCTGATCCTCTACGCCGAGCACTCCTTCAACGCCTCGACCTTCACCGGTCGCGTGATCACCTCGACCACCTCGGACGTCTACTCCGCGGTCACCGGTGCCGTCGGCGCCCTCAAGGGTGCCCTGCACGGTGGAGCCAACGAGGCCGTGATGCACAACTTCCTCGAGGTCGACGACCCGGCGAAGGCCGAGGAGTGGGTCCTGAACAAGGCCGACAACAAGGAAAAGATCATGGGCTTCGGCCACCGCGTGTACAAGAAGGGCGACTCGCGTGTTCCGTCCATGGAGGCCGCGATGCGCCGCACCGCCGCCAACCACGACGGTGACAAGTGGGTCCAGATGTACGACAACATGCAGGCGGCCATGGAGAAGCGCACCGGCATCCTGCCGAACCTCGACTTCCCCGCCGGCCCGACCTACTACATGCTCGGCATCGACATCCCCTTCTTTACCCCGATCTTCGTGATCTCCCGCGTGGTCGGCTGGACGGCACACATCGTGGAGCAGAACGAGTCCAACGCTCTGATCCGCCCGCTGAGCGCCTACAACGGCGTCCCCCAGCGCGACGTCGCCGAGGCCGTCAAGGGCAACAACTAGCCCCCTGCTGCGGCCGCAACCCCGGTGGTGGCGTCCGCGGCACATCGCGGCCACGTGCCGCCAGCAACCATCCCAGGTCCGGTGAAGCACCGCAGTCACAGCGTGCATCGCCGGGCCTGTGCCGTTTCTGCCGTCTCTGCCGTCTCTGCCGACCCCCGCGACAAGCCCCTCGACCAGAACTCAAGACCAGACCCGACTAGCGTGGGTACAACCCACACCTGTCCGACCGAAAGGACGCCACCACATGGCTCCCCTACCGTCATTCTCCAAGATCGTCGTCGCCAACCGCGGTGAGATCGCCGTCCGTGCCTTCCGCGCCGCCTACGAGACCGGCGCGTCCACCGTCGCGGTGTACCCGCGCGAGGACCGCAACTCCTTCCACCGTGCCTTCGCCGACGAGGCCGTGCGTATCGGCACCGAGGGTTCGCCGGTCAAGGCCTACCTCGACATCGACGAGATCATCCGGGCCGCCAAGCAGACCGGGGCGGACGCCGTCTACCCCGGCTACGGCTTCCTCTCCGAGAACGCCCAGCTCGCTCGCGAATGCGCCGAGAACGGCATCACCTTCATCGGCCCGTCCCCGGAGACCCTGGACCTCACCGGTGATAAGGCCGCCGCCGTCGAGGCCGCCCGTAAGGCCGGCCTGCCGATCTTGGACGACTCCGAGCCCAGCGAGGACCTCGACGAACTCGTCTCCTACGCCGAGGGACGGACCTACCCGCTGTTCGTCAAGGCCGTCGCCGGTGGTGGCGGACGCGGCATGCGCTTCGTCGGCTCCCCCGAGGAGCTGCGCGAGAAGGCCGCCGAGGCGTCCCGCGAGGCTGCAGCGGCCTTCGGTGACGGTCGGGTCTACATCGAGCGTGCGGTGATCAACCCGCAGCACATCGAGGTGCAGATCCTCGGTGACACCCAGGGCAACATCATCCACCTCTACGAGCGTGACTGCTCCCTGCAGCGTCGCCACCAGAAGGTCGTGGAGATCGCCCCGGCGCAGCACATCTCCGAGGAACTGCGTGACCGGATCTGCGCGGACGCGGTGAAGTTCTGCGAGTCGATCAACTACCACGGTGCCGGCACGGTGGAGTTCCTCGTCGACGAGAACGAGAACCACGTCTTCATCGAGATGAACCCGCGTATCCAGGTCGAGCACACCGTCACCGAGGAGGTCACCTCCGTCGACCTGGTCAAGGCCCAGATGAACATCCTCGCCGGTGCATCGCTGGAGGACATGGGCCTGAACCAGGACAGCATCGAGCTGCGCGGCGCGGCCCTGCAGACCCGTATCACCACCGAGGACCCGAACAACGGCTTCCGTCCGGACACCGGTGTCGTCACCGCCTACCGCTCCCCGGGCGGCGCGGGCGTGCGTCTCGACGGTGCGGCCTCGCTCGGTGGCGAGATCACCGCACACTTCGACTCGATGCTGGTGAAGATGACCTGCCGTGGCGCAGACTTCCAGCAGGCCGTCACCCGCGCCCAGCGTGCGCTCAACGAGTTCACCGTCTCCGGTGTGGCCACCAACATCGGCTTCCTGCGGGCCCTGCTGCGCGAGGAGGACTTCCAGACCAAGCGCATCGCCACGTCCTTCATCGCCGACCACCCGCACCTGCTGGCCGCCCCGCCGGCCGACGACGAGCCGGGCCGACTGCTCGACTTCCTCGCCGACGTGACAGTCAACCTGCCCAACGGGGAGCGTCCCACCGACATCGTCCCGCACCACAAGCTGCCCTCCGTGGTCACCCCGCGCGACGCGAAGACCGCCGGTGAGGGGGTCATGGCCCCGCCGATGCCGCTGGGCACCCGCGACCGCCTGCTCGAGGTCGGCCCCGCGGAGTTCGCCCGCCAGCTGCGTGCCCAGAAGGCGCTGGCCGTCACCGACACCACCTTCCGTGACGCCCACCAGTCGCTGCTGGCCACCCGCGTGCGCACCACCTCGCTGATCTCCGCGGCCGAGGCCGTCGGACGGCTCACCCCGGAGCTGCTGTCGGTGGAGGCCTGGGGTGGCGCGACCTACGACGTCGCGCTGCAGTTCCTCCACGAGGACCCGTGGGAGCGCCTCGACCAGCTGCGTGAGGTGATGCCGAACACCAACATCCAGATGCTGCTGCGCCGCCGCAACACCGTCGGCTACACCCCCTACCCCGACGTCGTGG
>DXGC01000055.1 GCA_019114135.1 Candidatus Corynebacterium avicola | reverse complement strand
GGTGGCCATCGTGGGTCTGCCTTTCGAGGATTCTTGGTCGTTGATTCGAAAGGTACTGCGGTGGCCGCCGTTGTCTTCACACCGGGGTCACCGCGGGGCGGGGGTTACACCACTCACCGGGACACAACCGTGACCCGGTGTCGCCGACGGGATCCCGGCGGACGAAGAGCCACTTGGGCAACGGCTCCTCCGGTGTGAGTGGCGCGTACTCAGGCGACGCACCGTCGTCGACCGGCAGGCCCAGGAGATGTGACCAGAACCTGGCGAGGGTCTCGGCGTCGTGGCAGGAGAACTCGATCATTCCCAGTGAATGTGGCATATGCGTTCCCTCACCCCATGCTCTTCGCACCGTCCAGGGACTCCCGGATGATGTCGGCGTGACCGGCGTGCTGGGAGGTCTCCAGGATGATGTGCATCAACGCCCGGCGCGCCGACCATGACTTTTCCGTGAACCACGGCGCCCTCGGCAGCTCATGGGTGACATCGAGTGAGGGCAAGTTGCGGACGATCTCCTCTGTCCGCTTCCCCTCGGCGATGTAGTCCGCGAGCACCCCTTCGAGTGTCTCCCCCGGCAGGAGATCGAACTCGCGCTGACGCGCGAACCAATCCTCTTCGGTGAAGTCCGCGTACTCCTTCGCCTCAGTATCCTTACCGGACACCATGAAGTCTGCCCAGCTGCGCTCCCCGCCGGTGACGTGCTTGATGAGCCCGCCGATGGTCAATTCGCTGACGGTGGTGCGCGTCGACGCCTGCTCGGTGGTCAGGTCCCGGGCGGTGAAAGTCAGGAAGTAGCGAGCGTGCGCGAGGCATGCCAGCAGGTTCTCCCGCTCTGCGGAATCGGTGACTGTGGTGGTAGGCTCCTGTGCCTGTGTCGCATTCATGGCGACGTCCTCTCTGGTGGATTGTGGATCACTTCTCACGCTAACCTCGGTAGGTGACAGTTTCTGTCACCTATGTCAGAAGAGAGCTTCAGGAAGCCCCATGACCGGCACAAGTTCACGGACACTACAGCTGCTCGGACTGCTCCAGAGTCAACGACACTGGATCGGGACCGAGCTCGCAGACAGGTTGGACGTCTCCCTCCGGACGCTACGTCGCGACGTCGAGCGGCTTCGCGACCTCGGGTATCCAGTGCAGGCCGACCGCGGGGTCGGCGGTGGCTACCAACTCGCCCACGGGACCGCTCTACCTCCCCTGGTGCTCGATCACGAGGAGGCGGTCTCCGTCACCGTCGGCCTGCTGAACTGTGCCCACCTCCCTGTCGCCGGAGTAGCGGAAGCATCTGTTCGCGCACTCGCCAAGGTGATCCCCGTGATGCCGCCGCGCCTGCGCCAACAGGTCACCGCCCTGAAAGCGGCGACGACACAGACCGTCTCACCGTGGTCGCAGGCGAACATCGACCCCGATGAGCTCGTCACCGTGGCCCAGGCCTGCCGCGACTCAGAGCGGATCCGGTTCAACTACACGGCGGCCGACGGCGCCCGGACTCAACGCCGGGTCGAACCGGTGCAGCTGGTGACCGTGGACCGCAACTGGTACCTCATCGGATTCGACCTGGACCGTGACGACTGGCGCAGCTTCCGGGTCGACCGGCTGACGGACGCAACCTCCACCCGTCAGGTCGTCCGACACCGGGAGATCCCGGGCGGCGATGCCGCCGAATTCGTGGAGGCCAGACTCCGCCGTGGTGGGATCACGGTGACCGCGGAGTTGGACGCGCCAGCAGACGAGGTCAGGTCGCGCACCGGATTGGGTGAGACACCGGACGCGAGGAACGGTGGTGCCGTCTCCGAACTCGAGGGCGGCCGCAGCCGACTCACGATCGAGAGGGCGACTCCCGAATGGGCGGCCTTCATCCTCGGCATCTCCGGCGCAAAGGTGCTGGCGACCGATCCGCCGGAACTCGTCGACCTGCTCCACGAATGGTCGTCCCGGTTCGCCGGGGCGACCTCTGCAGAATCAGCTCACTGCTGATCCCGCTGCCCGAAGGTGTGGGGATTCACCGGCCACTGGGATTTCGGCACACTGTGCTCGATCACCAGCAGGTAGGAATCCGTGACGAGATCCTCGATCAGCTGCCGCCCCAGGTCGCAGTCGGGGTGCAGGGTGATCCAGTGCTTCTTGTTCATGTGGTAGCCCGGGGTGATCCCGGCGAACCCGGTCCGCAGTGTCGTGCTGTCTTCCGGAGTGGCCTTAAGGATCACGAGCGGCTCTCCCCTGACATTGGAATGCAACATGAAGACCTTGCCCCGGACCTTGTATACGTCCCAATCCGGCCCGAACGGGTGCACGAGCTCCGCCCCGGGAAGTTCATTCGCCCGGGTGGCAGTCTGCCGCTGGATCAGCGTGTCCATCAGGATCTAACCCTGGTGGATGATCTGGATGAGGTTGCCACAGGTGTCGTCGAAGACGGCGGTGGTCACCCCGCCAGCTTCGATCGGAGGCTGGGTGAACCGCACCCCGAGCCCCACCAGTCGGTCGTGTTCGGCCTGCACGTCGTCCACGGTGAACTGCGTCCAGGGGATCCCGTCGGAATACAGGGCCTCCTTGAACGGCGCCGCTGCCGGGTGTCCGGAGGGCTCCAGCAGCAACTCCGTGCCGCCCGGGTCGATCGGCGACACCACGGTGAGCCACCGGTTGTCGGGTTCGTCACCGAGGGGGACGTTGTGCCGGACGACGAAGCCGAGCTTCTCCGTGTAGAAGGCCTCGGCTTTCAGTGTGTCATCGACGATGACGCTGGTCAGGGTGATTCGGAACGTGCTCATGACGGGTCCTCTCTAGATGTCGGACGGAGTATCCGGGGCGTTGTCGGTGGGCGGTGTCTTCGGCGCCTTCCATCGAGTGACGATCTCCGCCAGCGGGGCCGGGTTGATGTTGTGGAGGTTGCTCCTGCCCTCCTTGCGGACCGTCACCAGGCCGGCGTCCTGCAGAACCGCAATATGTTGCGACACCGCCTGACGCGACATCGGACGACTCTCGGTCAGGCGGGTGCAGATCTCGAAGAGTGTCTGGTTCTCACGTTGGGTCAGACCGTCGAGGATCATCCGTCGCGCCGGGTCGGCGATGGCCTTGTAGATGTCACCCATGCCCACACGATAGGCAAGTGTGCACTTGCATGTCAATAACGAAGCCCCCACTCGGCCAGTTCCCTCTGGTCAATAGGTCAGCATTCGATGTATAGTCACCACATGCTAACCATTGCCCCACAGATCGACGTGATGAACCGTCTCGGTCGCGCCATGGCCGATCCCAGCCGGTCACGGATCCTCCTGTCCCTCCTGGACGAACCCGGCTACCCGGCCCAACTCTCCCGCGACCTCGACCTGAGTCGCACCAACGTCTCCAACCACCTGGCCTGCCTGCGCGGATGCGGCATCGTCGTCGCCGTCCCCGAGGGCCGACGCACCCGTTACGAGATCGCCGACCCCCACCTCACCCGCGCCCTGGAGTCCCTGGTCAACGTGGTCCTGGCCGTCGACGTGGGAGAAGAAGCCTGCACCGACGACAACTGCGACGTTCCCGGCTGCTGCGCCGACTGCTCGGAGGCCCATCAGTGAGCGACGAATGCTGCGGCCCGATCACCCCGACCATCCCGGTCACTTCCGTTGGCGGTGCAACGAACAACACCGCACCTCCTGAGCCGCTTGTCCACGAGGACCTCCCACCCTGGTGGCGCGACCGCGCACTGGCACTGCCGATCGCGTCCGGCGTCCTGTGGATCGCCGGCCTGATCGTCGAGTGGACCGGCGGAGACAACTCCACCGCGTCCACCACCGCCACCGTGCTGTTCGCCCTCGGTCTGGCTGCCGGTGCCTCGACCTTCGTGCCTGGCACCATCGAACGCCTCATCAAGGGCAAGGGACGCTCCCGCCTGGGTGTCGGCCTGCTGATGACCATCGCCGCCATCGGCGCCGTGCTGCTCGGACACGTCGGCGAGGCCGCCGCACTGGCCTTCCTGTTCTCCATCGCGGAGACGCTCGAGGACCGTGCCATGGACCGCGCAAAGCACGGCCTGCGCGCCCTGCTCTCCCTGGTCCCGGAGACTGCCCGCGTGCGTCGCGGTGACGAGTGCTGCGGCTACACCGACGAGACGATCCCGGCGGCCGAGGTCCGGATCGGTGACACACTGCTGGTCGGCGCCGGTGAACGCATCGCCACCGACGGCACCGTCGCCGCCGGTGAGTCCTGGGTGGACACCTCGGCAATCACCGGTGAGTCAATCCCGGTGGGCGCCAACCCGGGCGACGATGTCCTCGCCGGTTCCGTCAACGGCTCGGGCACCCTGACCGTCACCGTCACGGCCGACGGTGGCGACAACTCACTGACCCAGATCGTCCGTCTCGTCGAACAGGCTCACGCCACCAAGGGAGAACGCGCCCGACTGGCCGACCGCATCGCCCGTCCCCTGGTCCCTCTGGTGCTCATCGCCGCTGCCCTGATCGCCGGCATCGGAGCACTGCTCGGCGACCCCGGTGTGTGGGTGGAACGCGCGTTGGTCGTCCTGGTCGCCGCGTCCCCCTGCGCCCTGGCCATCGCAGTACCGGTGACGGTGATCTCGGCGATCGGTTCGGCGAGCAAGTTCGGAGTGGTGATCAAGTCCGGCGAGGCATTCGAGGAGTTCGGGACGATCCGCACCGTCGCCTTCGACAAAACGGGCACGCTGACCCGCAATGAACCTCGCGTGGTCGAGGTCCGAACCAGTGGTGCGCGCTCCGAGTTGGACGTCCTGACGCTGGCCGCCGCCCTGGAGGCATCCAGCAGCCACCCGCTCGCCCAGGCGGTGACCAACGCAGTTCCGGTGACGGTCGGCACCCAGGGACATCCTGAAGTCGCTGATGTGCAGGAGGAACCAGGCCATGGATTGTCCGGACACCTCATCGCAGCCACGGACGAAGGTGACGCGTCCGGCAGCACCTCCGGCGCCGTCCGTGTCGGTGGACCACGGTGGATCGACCCGGGTGAGCTCGCCGAGGATGCAGAAGACATGGCGAGCCAGGGCATGAGCCTGATCGTCGTCGAGGTCGACGGCGAGGTACACGGCGTGATCGGCATCCGCGACGAACTGCGTCCGGAGGCGGCCGACACGATCGCCGCACTCCACAAGCAGGACGTCACGACGATGATGCTCACCGGCGACAATGAGCGCACCGCTGCGGCGCTGGCCACAGAGGCGGGCATCGACCGCGTCCATGCCGACCAGCTCCCAGGCGACAAGGCCCGTCATGTTCAGGAATCCGCCGAGCGCACCCCCACCGCCATGATCGGTGACGGCATCAACGACGCCCCCGCCCTCGCCGGATCCACCGTCGGAATCGCCATGGGGGCCTCTGGCTCGGCCGCTGCCATCGAGTCTGCGGACATCGCCTTCACCGGCAACGACCTCCGGCTGATCCCTGCTGCCCTGGCCCACGCCAGTCGCGGACGCCGGATCATGACCGGGAACATCATCCTGGCCCTGGCAATCATCGTCGTGCTGTTCCCGCTGGCACTGTTCGGTATCCTCGGCCTGGCTGCGGTGGTCCTGGTCCACGAGGTTGCGGAGGTCGTCGTCATCGGCAACGGACTTCGCGCGGCCCGTTCCAGCGCCGCCACAATCGAGGCGACCAAGACCGTCTGAATCTTCGCACTGCCTCCATGTCCGAAGGGTGGGACCATTCGATGGTTTTCGACTCGAATACCATCGAATGATCCCACCCTTCTGCCCTCTGGCCGGCGTGGATTATCGACGAGGAGGGTGATCTCAGCGGCGCTTGGAGAGCAGCCCGGTCAGGCCGTGATTCTTCACGGTGAACCACAGGGTGGCCAGACCGTCGCCACCGATGGCGCGGCCGTCGGTGATCCGGTCCATCTGCATCTCGTACCAGTTGGTGCCCAGCAGGTGCTCCAGCGGCTCATCGAGCTTCTTGGAACCGGTGCTCAGCCGCGGGAGGCGGACCAGCTTGCGGCTGCCCTGCTTGATCAACTCATTGGGGTACTCCGGGACCATGACCAGCGGGCGGGCCATGCCGACCAGGTCGGCCAGGCCGTCCAGTCCCTTCTCGATGTCCGCTGCACACCGGAAGCCACCGGTGAGCAGCACCGGGGTGGAGACCTTCTCGCGCAGACGCTGGGCGTAGTCACCGAAGTAGATCTGGCCGGTGTCGCCCGAGGCGTCCACCTTCTCCCCCTGCATCAGCGGGGCGATGTAGTTGCCGCCGGAGACCTCGATGACGTCCGCACCCATCTCGGAGAGCTTCTCGGCGACGGCGATGGACTCGTCCTCGCCGAAACCGCCTTCGACTCCGTCGGAGGAGTTCAGCTTCACCGAGATGGGGAACTCCTCGCCGACTTCGTCACGGATGGCCTCGAAGACCTCGACCAGCAGACGCATCCGCGACTCCAGGTCACCGCCGTACTCGTCGGTGCGCTTGTTGTCCTTCGGGGAGAGGAACTGGTTGATCAGGTAACCGTGCGCGGCGTGGATCTGCACACCGGTGAAGCCGGTGGACTTGGCGATGCGGGCGGCGTATCCGAAACGCCACACGATCAGCCGGATGTCGTCGACGGTGAGCTCACGCGGGGTGGCGAAGAACCGTGCCGCAGGTCCGTCCATCGGAATCGCACTGGGTGCGACGGGGTACTCGTTCACGCTACGGGGCGACTGCTTGCCCGGGTGGTTGAGCTGCATCCACAGCTCGGTGTCGTTGACGGTGCCAGCCTCGGCCCAGTCACGCAGGGCATCGAGGTGACGGTCATCGGCGACGACGACGGTGTTCGGTTCGCCCAGGTGCTCCGGGTCGACCATGACGGCCCCGGTGACGAGCACACCAGCGCCTCCCTCAGCCCACCGACGGTAGAGGTCGATGTGCTGGTCGGACGGTCCGCCTGCCTTGGTGGCCAGGCCTTCGCTCATCGCAGCTTTCACGAGGCGGTTCTTCACAGTGGTGCCGCACGGAAGTTCCAGTGGCGCGGCGACCGATACAGGGGTCACGGTGACTCTCCAGGGTCAGATCAGGTCAGTTCTTGGTGGTTACTCGTCTTCGGGGACTCGAGTGCAGTTCCGGTCCCTCCCGACTGCCCCACACAGTACCCGTTGTAAGGCAGACACAACTACTGCTGGTAGACGCGAATTTCTATGACCCTGCACACAGGGCGCCGCCGGGGTCACTGCCGGGCCACCGCAGGTTCACCGTCGGACGCGACGATGGCTGCGGATCGTCCGGAACCGCGCCGCCGCCACGGGCCAGACGAGCTTCTCGATCTCGACGATCACCAGCACCGTCGCACCTATTCCGGTACACATCAGCCACTGCTGCCAACTCAACGCGGTCAACCCCAGCATCTCGGCACCTGCCGGCCAGGCGGTGACACCCCACTGCAGCACCAGGGCCAGCAGCGCCGACCCTGACAACAGGGGATTTCCCAGTGGGTTCATGGTGAAGATGGAACGACGCAGGGCGCGGGCACTGAACACCTGGAAGAGGTTGAACATCACCATGGTGATCAGGGCGAGGGTGCGGGCCTCCTCCAGCGGGAGCCCGGCCTCGTGGGCCAGACGGTAGACCAGCAAGGTGCCGAAGCCCATCCACGCCCCGGTGACGACCGTCCGGATCCACATCCTGGTGTCCAGCACCCCTTCACTGGACGACCGGGGTTTCTGCTCCAGTTCATCGCCCTCCCCCTTCTCGAAGGACAGGGCGATGTCCTGGATGCCGTTGGTGATCACGTTCATGAACAGCAGCACGACGGGAACGAAGATCAGAGGCAGGTCCGTGAAGGTGTTCACGATGACCGCGATCATCAGGGCCATACCGTTGGTCAGCAGGAAGAAGGTAGCCTTGCGGATCGAGGCGAAGGTCACCCGGCCGAGTCGGACGGCCTCGACGACGGTGACGAAGTTGTCGTCGGTGAGCACCACGTCGGAGGAGTCGCGTGCGACGTCGGTCCCGGAGGCGCCCATGGCGACGCCGATGGACGCCGCCTTCAGTGCCGGGGCGTCGTTGACACCGTCGCCGGTCACCGCCACGGTCTCCCCGTCGGCCTTGAGGAGGCGCACGATCCGCAGCTTGTCCTGCGGGCTCATCCGGGCGCAGACGGTGGTGGTCTTCAGCCGTTCGCGCAGCTGTGAGTCGTCCATCCCGGCCATGTCGCGCCCGGTCAGGGCCTTCTCCCCACCGCGTAGTCCGAGACGTCCGGCAATGGCGGCGGCAGTCACCGGGTGGTCACCGGTGATCATCATGACGTGGATCCCGGCTTTGCGGCACTGGACGATCGCCTCGCGCACGCCCTCCCGGGGCGGGTCCATCATGCCCTGCAGTCCGGTGAACTCGAGGTGCTCCGGGCTCGGTAGCTTCGCACCTGCCGCCAGCTGCCGTGCCTCGTCTGCGTCGAGAACCCGGTAGGCGGTGGCGATCACGCGCAGCCCGTCGCGCCCCATGTCGGCGTTGGCCGCTTCCATCTCCGCATGCTCCGCCTCGGTCATGTCACTGAAGGAGGCGATGGTCTCCGGCGCGCCCTTGACGTGCAGGACGAACCGTTCGACGCCGTCGGCGTCGACCTCGCGCACGAGGGTCTGGGAGTAGGCCAGTTCCGGTTCATAGGGCATGGCGGCGACGGCGTCCCCGGCGCGTTCGTCCGGGGTCACGGCCGCGGCCTCCAGCGCGACCTCGGCCATGGCAACGTCAACGGAGTCACCGATCAGGGGTTTCGTGGGGTCTCCGCCGGTGTGGGTCGCGTCGTTGGTCAACGCTCCGGTACGCAGGGAGTTCACCGCGACGGCATCTGCCGAATACAGGTCTGCGGCGAGGTAGGCACCTCGCGGGGTCCACACCTTCTCGACGGTCATCTTGTTGATCGTCAGGGTGCCGGTCTTGTCCGAGCCGATGACCGTGGTCGACCCCAGGGTCTCCACGCTGGGCAGTTGACGCACCACAGCATGCTGGGCGGCCATCCGTGACACGCCCACCCCCATCGCCACCGACAGCACGACCGGGAGCGCCTCGGGCATCGCCGAGACGATGAGGGCGACGGTGGTGCGGAAGGCATCACCGAGGTCGTTGCCGAGGATGATGTTCGCGCCGAACACCGCTAGACCTGCGATGATCAGCACCACGCCGATGACGCGCTCCAGCCGATCGGTGAGCACCTGCAACGGGGTCTTCTCCGGTGCCTCCTGCACCAACGAGGCGATCGACCCGAGTTCCGTGCCGTACCCGGTGTCCACCACCAGGCCGGTCGCCCGACCGGACACCACCAGCGTCCCGGAGTACGCCATGGTCACACGGTCACCGACCGGAGCGTCCACCTCCAGGTCGCCTACCTCGACGTACTTGCTCACCGGCAGGACCTCGCCGGTGAGCATGGACTCGTCACACCGAAGACCGTTGCAGTCCACCAGGCGGAGGTCGGCCGGCACCTTGTCCCCGGACTCGAGTCGGACCAGGTCACCGGGGACGAGTCCGGCAGCGTCGATACGGGCGACATGACCGTCGCGCACCACCGTCGCCTCCGGGGAGGACAGCTGGGCCAGGGCCGCCACGTCCCTCTCGGCCTTGCGCGCCTGCCAGTAACCGATCGAGGTGTTCAACCCCACGACGACGAAGATCGCCACCCCGTCGAACCACTCCCGCTGCAGCAGGGTGACGACGCCGGCGATGAGCAGGAAGATCACCATCGGGGAGGTCAACTGTCGTCCCAGCACCACGTACCACGGGTCGGCGGTCACCTCGTCCAGCTCATTGCGACCGTGGACACGTTCCCGTTCGGACGCCTCGGCACTGGTCAGGCCGGCGTCCTGCCCCTCGGCGAACACCCGCAGACCGAGTTCCCCCCGGGCGTCGTCGACGCTCATCGTGTGCCACTGTGTGCCCTCGACGGCCACGACGGACCTCCTCCCTTTCACCAGCCGAGCTACGTCAGAGATCTGGTGAATGATGTTTCTTCCCCCATCGTAGTCAGCGCCCCGGACATGGAATATCTGTCGCTAGACTCGGGGGTATGAGTGCACCAGGACTCCCCCGCCACATCGATGCCGCGACCGTGCGTTCGGCGTTGTCCCCGACCGCCGCGGCCGACGCCATCAGCACCCCCTTCACCAACCCGGCGATCAACTTCGACCCGGCTTCCGACCTTCCCCGCCGTACCGCGCACACCAGCCACGGCCACTTCCTTCTCGGGCCCTCGGAGGTCGGCACCTTCGCCGGCGTGAAGGTCGCCACGGTCGCCCCGGGCAACCCCGCGCTGGGCCGGCCCCGTATCGACGCCACCTACCTGCTCTACGACGCCGAGTCCCTGCAACTGGAGAGCATCATCGACGGGGTGGCGCTGACGAACCTTCGCACCCCGGCGGTGTCGATCGCCGCGCTGCGCCCGACTCTGGCGTTGGTGGACACCCCCGTGAAGTTGGTGGTCTTCGGGGCTGGCCCGCAAGGGGTGGCGCACATCGAGGCGCTCGCCGCGGAGCTGGGGCCACGGGCCGACGGTTCCCCGTTCGACTCGGTGGACATCGTGGTCCGCAACCCCGACAACGCCAGCGACGAGGCACAGGCGGCCGTCGAGGGGGTGGGACGCATCCTGCCGACCGACTCCCAGGACACGCTCGACGCCCTCGCCGACGCCGACATCATCGTCACCGCGACCAGTGCGGACACTCCCCTGTTCCAGGCCCACCACGTCCGCGACGACGTCCTCGTCATCGCCGTGGGATCCCACGAACCCAACACCCGCGAGTTGGACGCCGACTTCATCGCCGGTGCGAAGGTGATTGTCGAGGACATCGACACCGCCCTGGAGACCGCCGGTGACATCGTGCTCGCCCACTACGAAGGGGCGATCAACCCCGGCGACCTGGTGTCGATGCGCTCGGCGCTGACGGAGAAGACCGTGGCCCCGGGACGGCGTCCGGTGGTGTTCAAGAGCGTCGGCATGTCCTGGCAGGACCTGCTCATCGCCGAGGCGGTGGACCGGCTCAGCCGATGATCGGACGATTCCGTGTCCGGCCCCTGCCCTATGGTGGGGCACCATGACCAACGAGCTGCACGACCACGCCACCGCGATCCTGCGTGACCTCACCGGGCGGCAGGACGCCGCCTTCCGCGACGGCCAGTTCGAGGCGGTCTCCGCGCTGGTCGCCGACCGCCGACGGGTGCTGGTGGTCCAGCGCACCGGTTGGGGAAAATCTGCGGTGTACTTCGTAGCGGCACGGCTGCTGCGGGAACAGGGTGGTGGGCCGACGCTGATCATCTCCCCGTTGCTGGCACTGATGCGCGACCAGGTCGCCGCCGCGGAGCGCGCCGGGGTGCGTGCGGCGACGGTGAACTCCTCGAACGTCACCGAGTGGGACGACATCCTGGCTGCACTGAACGCCGGGCAGTTGGACGTGCTGCTGATCTCCCCGGAGCGACTGACGAACCCGCGTTTCCGGGAACGGGTGCTGCAGCCGTTGCTGGACGGCGCTGGTTCAGGCGGCGGCGTGGGCATGATCGTGGTGGACGAGGCCCACTGCATCTCGGACTGGGGCCATGACTTCCGACCGGACTACCGCCGGATCGGCGCATTGCTCGAATCCCTCCCGGATGACCTGCCCGTGCTGGCCACCACGGCGACGGCGAACAGCCGGGTCGTCGAAGACGTCGCCGAGCAGCTCGGCCAGGACACCATGGTCGTCCGCGGAGCACTGTCGCGGGACTCCCTACGCCTGGGTGTCGCGCCCACCTCCTCGGCCGAGCACCGGATCGGCTGGCTGGCACAGCACCTCGGCGACTTCACCGGCTCCGGCATCATCTACTGTCTCACCGTCTCCGCCGCCGAGGACACCACCCGGGTGCTGCGCGAGGCCGGGTGGAACGTCGCCACCTACACCGGCCGTACCGACGCCGAGGACCGGGCACGGCTGGAACGGCAGCTCAAGGACAACGAGCTCACCGCCCTGGTGGCCACCAGCGCCCTGGGCATGGGTTTCGACAAGCCGGACCTGGGGTTCGTGGTGCACCTGGGTGCGCCGTCCTCCGCCGTGGCCTACTACCAGCAGGTCGGACGTGCCGGCCGCGCCACGGACTCCGCCGACGTGCTTCTGCTGCCCGGCCCGGAGGACCCGGACATCTGGGAGTACTTCGCCACCGCCTCCATGCCTGACCAGGACGAGGCGGCCGCGGTCCTCGCCGCCCTGGCGGAGGCCACCTCGCCGATGTCCGTCCCCGCCCTGGAGCCCCTGGTCGGGGTACGACGTACACGGCTCGACCTGCTTCTCAAGACCCTCCAGGTCGAGGGGGCGGTCGACCGGGTCGCCGGCGGCGTCGTCTCCACGGGCGAAACCTGGCACTACGATGCGGAGCGCTATGCCGCGGTCGCCGCCGCCCGGAAGCGGGAGGCCCAGGCGATGCTGGACTACGAATCCGGGCAGATGTGCCGCATGCGGTTCCTCGCCGAATCTCTGGACGACCCCACCGCGCACGACTGCGGACGCTGCGACGTCTGCGCCGGGGTCTGGTGGGACACCTCGGTCGACCAGACGAACACCTCCGGCGCCCGTCAGGTGCTCTCCGGGATCGGTGTACCGGTCGACCCGCGGGGTCAATGGCCTTCCGGGATGGACAAGGTCGGAGTTCCGCTCAAGGGAAAGATCCCCGCCGAGGAGAAGGTCGCCGAAGGCCGGGTGATCGCCCGCTACACCGACCTGGGCCCGGGCCAGGTGCTGCGGAAGTTCCTGGAGACCGGCGCCGAGGACGCCCCGGTGCCGAAGAACATCGCCGACTGGTGCATCCAGGTGCTCAAGGAATGGGATTGGGAGCAGCGCCCCACCACGGTGGTGGCCATGCCCTCGGTGACCCGTCCGGCGACGACCTCCGCCCTGGCCTCGGGTCTGGCCCAGGTAGGGAAGATGGCCGACGCCGGTGCCCTGGAGTACACCGAGGACCCGGGCGATCCGGACGTCAACAGTGCCTTCCGCGTGCGCAATCTCCACGGTGCGGTGCACGTGCCGTCGGAGGTTGCTGCGGCAGTGAACGGGCAGGTCGTCCTGCTGGTGGACACAGAGATCGGCTCCCGGTGGGCGATGACCGTGGCCGGTCGGGAGCTGCTGCGGGCCGGGGCGGTGGCGGTACTGCCCTTCGCCCTGGCGATGCGCGCGTAGACTCGGCCGGGTAAGGGGAACCAAACAGAGGAAGGTCCGTAGCAGTGCACGGAGAGTACAAGGTCACCGGCGGAAAACTCATCGTCGTCGACCTGGAGGTCACAGGGAAGACGGGCACGTCCGACGGAGCCTCGGGTGACCACAGCGCCGGCGTCCTCACCGACGTCCGCATCGCCGGTGACTTCTTCCTGGAGCCGGACGAGGTCCTGATCCGCATGACCTCCGCACTGCAAGGTGCCCCTGCCGACCTCTCCGCCGAGGGTTACGCCGAGCGGGTCAGCGACTCCCTGCTGCGCAGCGACGTCCTCTTCGGAATCACCGCCGAGGGCGTCGGCATCGCTGTGCGCCGGGCGCTGGGCCATGCCGTCGGGTGGGACGACATCGACTTCGACGTCATCTACGGCCCCTCCGTCGACCCGATGGTCAACGTGGCCCTCGACGAGACCCTGGTCGCCGACGTCGCCGCCGGCCGCCGCAAGCCCTTCATGCGGCTGTGGGAATGGAATGCACCGCAGGTGGTCATCGGATCGTTCCAGTCCTACAGCAACGAGATCAACCCTGATGGCGTCGACAAGTACGACATCACCGTCTCCCGTCGCGTCACCGGTGGTGGGGCGATGTTCATGGAGCCAGGCAACTGTGTGACCTACTCCCTGGTCGTCCCCCAGGCGCTGGTGGACGGGCTGAGTTTCGCCCAGTCCTACCCCTTCCTCGACGAGTGGACGATGGAGGCGCTGAAGAAGGTCGGCATCAACGCCCACTACATCCCGCTCAACGACATCGCCTCTGAGGAGGGCAAGATCGGCGGGGCCGCGCAGAAGCGATTCTCCAACGGGTGGATGGTCCACCACGTGACCATGTCCTACGACATCGACGCCGAGAAGATGCTCGAGGTCCTCCGGATCGGCAAGGAGAAGATGAAGGACAAGGGGCACCGCTCGGCGGTGAAGCGTGTCGACCCGATGCGCTCGCAGACACAGCTGCCACGCGAGGAGATCCTCAAGGTCTTCCACGACACCTTCAAGGAGAAGTACGGCGCCTCCGAGGGCGAGATCACCGGTCGGGACCTCGAGGTCGCACGCCAGCTCTGCGACGAGAAGTTCAACACCGAGGAGTGGACGCAGCGCCTGCCGTGACCCTCGTCGGGCCGTCTGCCGTCTCCCCAGCGGGCCGTTCACCGACTCTCCACTTCCCCTCCACTGACACAGCACCAACACAGCAGTGACACCCCAGTCCACTGCCATGGCATTCCAAGGATCGGTTCGTAGATTGAATGTCAGCGCCTTCGGAGGCCACTAGGACACCACAGTCGTGGTGGTCACCGAAGTCAACGCGACGATCATGATGTGACCCGAACCGCACGATGGAAGGACCGTATACGGCAGCTGAGCATTCTCCTCTTGAAACGTCAGCAGTGAGCCCCCGGCGCGCGTCCCAACCGACGCCCCGGGGGCGATCTGTGTCCGGAGGTGCTCATCCTCTCTTCCCATCCCAGGTGTCGGATGGGTGAGATGAATCGCTGGTTTTCGCGAGGAATCACGACGATTGATCCCACGGATCCGACACCCGGCCTCCCCGCTCAGGCGCGTGACAGCCGGACCAGCGTCTCTTTCTGCGTGGTCAGGCAGCGCAATGTCCCGACCCCGGTGACCACTGCGGCGATGACCACCCCGGCGAGAATCACGTACATCAGCGCCAACTGGGTTCGCACCGCCTCCATCGGGTCCGCCCCGGCCAGGATCAGGCCGGTCATCGCCCCGGGCAGGAAGACGATGCCCAGGGCTGCGGTCTGCTCCACCTGCGAGGAGATCGCGGTGCGCAGCGCCGAACGCATCAGCCGACGCGACGCAGTGCGCGTCGTCATCCCCAGAGCCAGGCCGGCCTCGATCTCGGCGCGCTGGTCGGAGGCGAACTCCGCCACCCGGGAGGCGGCCACCACCCCGGCCTTCATCGAGTTACCGATGACCATGCCGGCGACCGGAACGATGGTGCGTCCCTCCATCTCGAAGATGGTGAACCCGAAGATGATCGCCAGGCTCGAGATCGCGATGATCACGTGCGCCAGCATCGACACCCACAGCAGTCCCGGCACCTGTGGAGCCCGACGGGTCACGGTCCAGGAGGCGAAGACCACGATTCCCGCGACCCACAGCCACGACCAGAGCAGCGGGGTCTCGGGACGCACCAACGGCACCAGCGCGGCGCCGACGATGATCATCTGCACCAGCGAGCGCACCACCGCAACCACGATCGGCCTGTTCAGCTGCAGTTTCAACGGTACGGTCACCCCGAGGGCGATGGCCACGAAAAGGAGGGAGGCAACCAGTCCCAGCCAGCCGACGTTGGAGCCCACGTCGGCACCCAT
The DNA here is from genome assembly GCA_019114135.1 of Candidatus Corynebacterium avicola. Classification (GTDB taxonomy): domain Bacteria; phylum Actinomycetota; class Actinomycetes; order Mycobacteriales; family Mycobacteriaceae; genus Corynebacterium; species Corynebacterium avicola. The sequence continues at coordinate 40,544 of DXGC01000055.1, read as the reverse complement.
CACGCCACCACCGTCCCGGACTCGATGCGTATCACCCGGTCGGCAATGCGCTCGACCTGCTCTGCGCTGTGGGAGACCCAGAGGACCGAGATCCCGCGCTGTCTGGTGAGCACGGTGCGCACCAGGTTCTCCAGCACCGCGGTGGCTTCGTCGTCGAGGGCGGAGGTGACCTCGTCGGCGAGGACGACCTGTGGCCCGGTGGTCAGTGCACGTGCCAGGCAGAGTCGCTGGGCCTCGCCACCGGAGAAGTTGTCGGCCTCCCGGTGCAGCAGCTCGGCGGACAGTCCGACCTCAGCGAGCAGCTCGGCGCCCTCGTCCTCGGTCAGGTCCGGTGCGCCGGCGCGGAGGTTGTCCAGGGCACTGCCGGGGAAGACCGTGGGCCGCTGGAAGACCATGGCGACGTCGCGGCGCAGTACCAGTGGGTCTGCGTCGGCGAGATCCTCGCCCTGGTAGGTGATGCGTCCTGACGTCGGCGACTCCAGCAGGTTGCAGCAGCGCAGCACGGTCGATTTCCCGGAGCCGGACGGCCCGGTGAGCGCGGTGATACCACCGGCGGGGATCTCCATGGTCACTCCGTCGAGAATGCGGTGTCCGCCGCTGTCGAGGGTGACGTCCCGGAAGCTGAACAGCGTCCCGGTGCCGCTCACGAGAGTCGCTCCCGCAGGTGGTCGAGGGCCTGACCAGCTTTCCCACTGCGCTCTGGGTCGGACGCGGCGATGGCCAGGACCAGTGCCTCAAGCACGACGACGGTCGGCGCGTAGCCCGGGATGAACGTCGGGTTGCCACGCCCCACCCCGAGGACAGCGGCGCATCGTTGGTCAACGGTGTGAATGTCTTCGCTGAGCTGGATGACCGGAATACCCAGCTGCTCGGCCCGGTCGTACAGGACACGAACCTCTCGGGTCGGGTGATCGTAGGACATGAGGATGACAGCGTCACCCGTGGTCAGCCAGGACAGCTCATCGGCGAAGGTGCGTCCGGCGGATCCCGCGGCAGCGGCGGACACCCCGGACCGACGGAAGCGGTGGGCGACGTAGTCGGCGAGGTACCGGGACGGCCCGAACCCTATCGTCACGATTCGCTGTGCCCGGTTGAGGGTATCGACGGCGACCATCAAGGCGTCCTCCCCCACCCGGTCCTTCAGGGAGTCGAGGGCGGCGGCTGAGTCCCTGATGTGGCGGCTGATCGGACCATCGGTCTGGTCGCCACGGTTGGAATGACCACGGTGGTCGGTGATCGCCTGGATCGACGAGTCCAGCCGTCCGGCACGGGAGAGTTCGGTCGCGAGGTTCTCGCGGAGCTCGTCCAGCCCCTCGAAGCCGAGCTTGCGCACGGTGCGCACGACAGTGGCGTCGCTGGTGTGGGACGCTTCGGCCAGCTTGAGCGCGGAGAGGTGTCCGACGCTGTGCGGGTTGTCGGCCATGAACTCGGAGACGCGGATCTCGGCCGGGGTCAGGACACTGCGGTGGGTGGCGATGCGGTCATCCAGTTCCATGTCGTGAATACTACATCGTCCGCAGTAACACTGTCGTGTCGACGACATTGCCTGGTTCGCAGCCCACACCCGGGTTGCCTCCGCGCGCTCGCAGACACCGCATGCAGAACGCGCTAACAATCTGTCACCTCAGGACAACTGAGGGATGCCTACGTTACGTAGAGTACGAGGAATGCCCACCTCTCCCCCTACCTCCGCACCGGCCCCTGCCGTGGACGGCGAAGCGCTTCGCAGCCGTTTCCTCGGTATCCGCTGGCCCCTGCTCCTCCAGGCCCCCGAGCGTCCCCTGGTCGCCGCACCGATCGAGTACGACGACGGCGCGTCCCCGGCGCGGTTCACCTGGCGCGTCATCCTCGGCGCCACCAGGTTCACCATACCCGGCGGCCTGCTGCTGATCCTGTCGAACATCGCCGGCGCCGGCCTGCCCGTCATCGCCGGCATCGCCGTCGACAAGGGCATCGCCACCGGTGATCTCACACAACTGGCGCTCTGGACGGTCCTGCTGATCGCCGACATCATGGTGATGTCGCTGACCTTCCGCCTCGGCTCCCGCATGGGCTTCTTCGGCATGCAGACCGTGCAGCACCGGCTGCGCATGCAGGTCACCGAGCGTCTGCTGCACCCGGCCGGCATGAAGGGACGCCAACTCGGCGGCTCAATGCTCTCCATCGCCACCGGCGACGTCTTCCGTCTGGCAGCCACGATGCAGCTGGGAATCTACCCGGTCGGCGAGGTCGCCGCCGTCCTCGCCGCCGCGGTGATGCTGCTGGTCATCTCCTGGCCACTGGGCCTGGCGGTGCTCATCGGCGGCCCGCTGCTGCTGTGGGCGATGACGGTCGGCGGCCGTCCACTGCAGCGCCGCAGCCGCGAACAGCAGGCGCTCGCCGCCGGCGCGACCGGTAAGGCGTCCGACCTGATCACCGGTTACCGGGTGATCAAGGGCCTGCGTGCCGACGACGAGGCCTCCCTGCGCTACCACAACGTCAGCCAGGTCGCCCTCGGCGGAGCCCTGCGGGCCCGTACCGCGCGCGCCACCTACAACGCCTCCATGAACACCCTGACCGGTGTGTTCATCGCCGCGCTGACCGTCTTCGCTGCCTGGCTGGCGCTGTCCGGCCACCTCTCCGTCGGCGAACTTATCTCGGTGGTCGGCGTGACGCAGTTCCTCGTCGGCCCGCTGACCATGCTGCCGGCGAACTCCGGTGCGGTGTGGGCCACCGGCGTCGCCTCGGGCGAGCGCGTGCTCGGGCTGCTGCGCACCCCCTTCGCCCACACGGACGCTGCCGCCACCACGTCCACCCCGCAGGACGCTCCGGCCACAACCTCGGTGGACGTCACCGTGGGTGGCCACCGCGTCGAGGTGCAGGACGCCGAATTCGTCGGCGTGCGTGCCTCCGGCCCGACCGGACGCGCACTGGTCGGCCTGCTGGCCTCCGGACGCATCGCCGACGGGGCCGGAGACGGGGACAGCAAGGACACGGTCCTGCTGAACGGTTCCGATGCCGCAGAACTGGGCATCGAGGACTACCGCGCGACCGTACTGACGGCCCCACATGCCGCCAGCCTCTTCGACGGCACCATCGGCGACAACGTGGCCGGCACCGACCGCGAGGTGCACGGCGAGGGGCAGCGCGAGACCTATGTCCCCGGCGCGCTGCATGCAGCGGCCTGCGACGACATCCTGGACTCCTTGCCCGACGGCATCGACAGCCTCGTCGGTGACGCTGGCACCCGGCTCTCCGGCGGGCAACGTCAGCGCGTCGCCCTGGCCCGCGCACTGGCGGCCAACCCGCCGGTACTCGTGCTGCACGACCCCACCACCGCGGTGGACGCGGTCACCGAGAACACCATCGCCGAGCGGATCGTCCCGCAGCGCACAGGACGGACGACGATCGTCGTCACTGCCTCGCCCACCCTGCTCTCCCGCTGCGACCGGGTCATCGACCTCACCGACGGCACCGAGGAGGCCAGCCGATGAGCACCGACACCTCGAACCGCCTCCCCGTCGCCACCGGACGCCGCGCCACCGTCGCGGTCTGGGAAACCCTCGGAACCCGCCGCTGGCTGCTGATCCTCGCCGCCCTGATCTCCGCCGGGGCCGCCGCCCTGGAACTGGTCACCCCGGTCCTGCTGGGTGACATCGTCGACGTGGTCAGCGCCGACGATGATGCTGGCACCTCCATCTGGGTCTACGGCGTGTTGATCGCCCTGGCGGTCATCGCCGCCGCGGTTCTCAGCGTGGTGGGCGTGCTGATGGCCTCCCGTGTCCTTGAGCGACTGTTGGCCACCCTGCGTGAGCGACTGGTCTCCACCGCCCTCGCCCTGCCGCAGGAACGGGTGGAGCGCTCCGGCACCGGTGACCTTATCTCCCGTGCCAGCGACGACGTCGCCCAGGTGTCAGAGGCCCTGTCGGCGGTGCTGCCCAGCCTGTCGCGCACCATATTCACCATCCTGCTCACCATGTTCGGTCTGTTCGCACTGGACTGGCGGTTCGGCCTGGCGTTCCTGGTGGGCGTGCCGCTGTACTGGCTGGCCCTGCGCTGGTACGTACGGCTGGCCCCGCCGCTGTACGCTGCCGAGCGCGCCGCCTTCGGCACCCGTGCCCACCACCTTCTCTCGGCGCTGAAGGGCCTGGACACGGTGCTGGCGTTCCGCCAGTCGGCCTGGCACACCACCCGGACCGCCCTGGCCTCCTGGGCGGTGACCACCTGGTCCCTGCGGGCCCGCACCGTGCAGACCATGTTCAGCTGGCGTATCGACCTCTCCTTCGCCGCGGTGATCGCGGCGGTGCTGGCCACCGGCTTCTACCTGGTGGATGCCAACTTCGTCACCATCGGCGCCGCGACCACCGCGGTGCTGTTCTTCATGCGCCTGCAGGGCCCACTGCGTGGTCTGATGATGGAGATCGACACCCTGCAGGCCGCCGCCTCGCTGACCCGCGTCATCGGCGTCACCGACATGGCAGCCGGAAAGACGGACGGCCTGAAGGACGCACCGGCCGATGCAGGCGACACATCCGTCACCGTCGACAACGTCCGCTTCGCCTACCAGGACGGCGATGACGTCCTGCAGGACGTCTCACTGCGGATCGACGCCGGCGAGCGCATCGCCATCGTCGGCACCTCGGGCGCGGGCAAGACCACGCTGGCCGCGCTGGTCGCCGGGATCCACACCCCGTCGGCAGGACGCCTGCAGCCCCCCGAGTCGACCATGCTGGTCAGTCAGGAAACCCACATCTTCGCTGGCACCCTGCGGGAGAACCTCACCCTCGGCGATCCGGACGCCACCGACGAGGACCTCGTCGGTGCGATGACCCGGATCGGCGCGGCGGACCTGCTCGACGAACTCGGTGCTGGCTCGGACACGGGCCTCGACACCATCCTGGGACCGCAGGGCCACCCACTGACCGCGGCGCAGGAGCAGCACCTGGCGCTCACCCGCCTGCTCATCGCCGACCCTGAGCTGGCCATACTCGACGAGGCCACGGCCGAGGCCGGCTCCTCCCACGCCGCGATTCTGGACCATGCCGCCGACGTCGCCCTGCAGGACCGCACCGGCATCGTCATCGCCCACCGACTGTCGCAGGCGGTGATCTGTGACCGGATCATCCTGATGGAACAGGGACGCATCGTGGAGGCCGGGCCGCACGACACCCTCGTCGCTGCAGGCGGACGCTATGCCGCACTGTGGAAAGCCTGGTCAGAGAACCAACAGGCTGACAGCCGACGGTAAGTTGTGTCTGCTAGACGGCAGGCCTACGATCATCCGTCATGATCACCCGCCCTGGGGACGTGACTGGCGCGTCCTATTCCGTACCCGGCCCGCACCTCGGCCGGCATCTCCGCGACTCTCTGGGAAAGATGCTGCTGTGGCGTGGGGCCCTCGGCGTCGTCGCTGGCCTGCTGCTCCTGTTCTTCCCGGTCGACACTGCCGTGGTCATCGGCATCATGGTCGGCGCCTGGTTGGTCGTCGACGGACTGAGCATGTGCGGACTGGGGCTGAACCAGCGTTCCCACGGCGCATCCTGCGCCTGGACGATGTTCTCCGGCATCGTCACCGCCCTCACCGGTGTCGCCGTGCTCCTCTTCCCGGTGGGCTTCGCCGTCGTCGGCACCCTGGCCGTCCTGTGGATCACCGCCATCGGCCTGGTCGTCACCGGTGTCTCCCGTCTGATCTCCCGGTCCAACGGCTGGTCGATCTCGACCGGTGTGCTCAACCTGATCTTCGGTGTCCTCCTCGCCGTGCTGTGCCTGTCCGACCCCTCCGGCAGCGTGGTCGCGCTGGCCTGGACCGTGGGATTGTACGCCCTGCTCTTCGGTGTCCTCGCGGTCGTGTCCGGCATCCTGATGCGCCGCAACAGCTAGGAGACCACGCGGAGTAGCGTCGGGGGCATGAATTCAGCATCCCCGCGCGTCCCCCTCTCCCTGATCGACTTCGCCACCGTCTACAAGGGCGAGACCTCACGTGAAGCCTTCCGCCGGTCGGTGGAGATGGCGCAGCTGGCCGAGAACCTCGGCTACTCCCGGATCTGGTATTCCGAACACCACAACATGCCGTCGATCGCCTCAAGCGCCCCGGCGGTGTTGATCTCCCACATCGCGGCACAGACCGAGACGATCCGGCTGGGCGCCGGTGGCGTGATGCTGCCCAACCACGCCCCGCTGGTCATCGCCGAACAATTCGGCACCCTGGCCGAGATCTACCCGGACCGCATCGACCTGGGGCTGGGACGCGCCCCAGGCACCGACCAGCGCACCGTCCTGGCCCTGCGGCGTGACCCGAGGGCGGCAGAGTCCTTCCCCGACGACGTCAAGGAGCTGAGAGGGTTCCTCACCGGACGCTCCCGCGTCGCCGGGGTGACTGCGGTCCCCGGCACCGGTACCAATGTGCCGCTGTACATCCTGGGTTCCTCCATGTTCGGCGCGCAGCTCGCCGCGACGCTGGGCATGCCCTACTCCTTCGCCTCCCACTTCGCGCCGGACGCACTGACCCAGGCGGTCACCGCCTACCGGGAGAACTACCGTCCCTCCCCGGAGCACCCGGAGCCCTACGTGATCGCCGCGGTGAACGTCACCACCGCCGACACCGAGGCCGAGGCGGCTGAACAACATGAACAGCACCTGAGGCAACGGGTGAAGACGATGGCCCTGCGTGGACGCGACATCACCGAGGAAGAGCTGGACATGGTGATGTCCTCCCCGGCGGCCGAGCAGATCCTGTCGATGATGCGGTACACCGCTGTGGGCACAGGCGACCAGGTCCGGGACTACCTCGACCGCTTCACCGAGCACGCCCAGGCGGACGAGTTGATGGTGGCCGTCCAGTCCACCAGCACGGCCGGAACCCTGCGAGGAATGGAGATCACCGCGGACGCATGGGGGCTGTAGCGGACGCTACGGCGTGACCGAAAACTGCAGCTAGAATCCTGTAGTGGAGAACCTTAACTGCACTACAGAACCCGTAAATCACCCCCCGAAATTACCCCCGTTCACCCTTCACGGGAATTGGCTAGAACCGCACCCCTCTCGCCCGCTTTCTCCGCCATACCCAGCACGGAAGGAAGGGGCCCCTACCCTCACCCGCTCCACATCCGCTACTCATGACCCTGCCCTGTTCTTAGGCTCCGCTTCCCTGTCCACAGGCTCTCAGTTAGTCTGCAGTGGAATGAGTTTTTGCTCAGCTTGAGAGAGCGGTTGGGCGGGGCGGTCTCTGACGTGGCCCTCCCGCGCAATCGCAGAAGACGATGAAAGGGAACCCGCTTCACCATGCGTAGCACCATCCTCCGTGGCCCCGTGAGCCGTGCACTGGCCGTCACCATGACCGCAGCTCTGTCCGTCAGCGCCCTCGCCGCCTGCTCGGACGACGACGACAGCAGCAACGGCTCCTCCGACGGCGACACCCGCACCGTCACCGACGCCCGCGGCGAGGTCGAGATCCCCGCCGATCCGGAGCGGGTCGCAGCCTTCGACAACCGCACCTTCCAGGTTCTCGCCGACTGGGACATCGACCTGGTCTCCGCCCCGGTCGACCTGATCCCCGAGGAGATCACCAAGTACCACGAGGACGAGGACATCCACAACACCGGTTCGCACCGCGAGCCGAACCTCGAGGAACTCGTCGCCGCTGAGCCCGACCTGATCATCACCGGCTACCGCTACTCCAGCCAGTACGAGGAGATGAAGGAGCTACTGCCGGAGACCCCGATCATCGACCTGAGCTTCGGCCAGGACTCCGAGGGCGAGGCCGACCAGCCTCTGGAGGACACCCTCAAGGAGATCACCAACCTGATCGGTGAGGTCTTCGAGAAGGAGGACGAGGCCGAGGGTCTCGTCTCCGACTTCGACGAGGCCAAGGAGCGCGCAGCCGCCGCCTACAACTCTGACGAGACCGTCATGGGTCTGCTGACCTCCGGTGGCGACATCAACTACGCCGCCCCGTCCACCGGTCGTTCCGTCGGCCCGGTCTTCGACATGCTGGACCTGACCCCGGCCTACGACCACGAGGGTTCCTCCAACCACCAGGGTGACGACGTCTCCGTGGAGACCATCGCCCAGTCCAACCCGGACTGGATCCTGGTCCTCGACCGTGACGGCGGCACCTCCAGCCGCGACGACGCCGATTACACCTCCGCCGAGGAGCTCATCGCAGACTCCGAGGCGCTGGAGAACGTCACTGCCGTGGAGGAGGACAACATCGTCTACTTCCCGCAGAACTTCTACACCACCGAGGACATCGAGGCATACACCGAGGTCCTGAACTCCATCGCCGACGCCTTCGAGGCTGCCGCGGAGTAACCCTCCCCGAGTGAGACCCACCCGTGCGACGGCGCCCGGGACCGGTACGCGACACAGGTTGTGACCTGTGGAAACGTCCGGTCCCGGGCATTGTCACGTGACCAGCACAGACAGGACCCCCATGACCTCCGCGCAGACCGTGCCCCCGGAGAGGGAATCCCCGCCCCTCGCTCCGCCACCGAACCCTTCCTGGTGGCGCACCACCTGGCCGATCCTCATCGGCATCCTCATCACCCTCGGCCTGATCGTCGCCTCCCTCTTCATCGGTGTCTACGACATCGCTGGGGCCGAGGACGGGTGGCGGATGTTCGGTATCACCCGCATCCCGCGCACCATCGCCCTGGCACTTGCCGGCGCGGCGATGGCCATGTGCGGTCTGGTCATGCAGCTGCTGACGCAGAACAAGTTCGTCGAACCCACGACCACCGGTACCACCGAGTGGGCCGGCCTGGGTCTGATCCTGACCATGGTGATGATCCCCGGCGCCGACCTGTTCACCAAGATGGTCGGCGCAATCGTCTTCGCACTGGCCGGAACGATCATCTTCTTCCTGTTCCTGCAGCGGGTCACCCTGAAGTCCTCCCTGATCGTACCGATCGTCGGCATCATGCTGGGCGCGGTCATCGGCTCGGTATCGACCTACGTGGCACTCCAGACCGACATGCTGCAGCAGCTGGGTATCTGGTTCGCGGGCAGCTTCACCGGCATCGTCCGCGGCCGCTACGAGCTGCTGTTCATCGTCCTGGTCGTGCTGGTCCTGATCTTCATCGTCGCCGACCGGTTCACCGTCGCCGGTCTCGGCAAGGACATCGCCACCAACGTTGGCCTGAACTACCGCCAGGTGCTGTTCGTCGGCATCATGATGATCGCCGTGGTCTCCGGTGTCGTCACCGTGGTGGTCGGCAACCTGCCCTTCCTGGGACTGATCGTGCCGAACATCGTCTCGATGTTCCGCGGCGACAACCTGCGCTCGAACCTGCCGTGGGTGGCGATGCTGGGCATGTGGATCCTCATCATCTGCGACATCATCGCCCGCACCGTGATCATGCCCTTCGAGGTTCCGGTGTCGCTGATCCTCGGCGTCCTCGGCGCTGTCGTCTTCGTCCTCCTGCTGGTGAGGAGCCGTCGTCATGCTCAGTAAGAAAACACGCACCGCCGAGACTGACACGGCGGTCGAAGCAACCGAAGCCGCGACCGCCGATTCCAGGCGCCAGTCCGGCCCCTTCACCACCAACGGCCAGCGAGTGAAGTACTTCGTGCTGGTCGCCGTCCTGCTTGCCACCGGCGTGGGCTTCACGATCGCCCACATGAGTTACGGCAACCCGATGGACTTCGGCACCTCCGGCTACTGGAAGATCGCCGAGATGCGGATGAACGCGATCATCACCATGATCCTCGTGGCTTTCTGCCAGGCATTCGCCACGGTGTCCTTCCACACAGCGACAAACAACCGCATCATCACCCCGTCGATCATGGGATTCGAGTCCCTCTACGTCGCCGTGCAGACCGCAGTGATCTTCCTGTTCGGAACCGCCGGACTGGCCGCGTTCACCGGCACCACCCAGTTCCTGCTGCAGTCGGCCCTGATGGTCCTCTTCGCCGTCACCCTGTTCACCTGGCTGCTCAGCGGAAGACTCGGCAACATCCACGTGATGCTGCTGGTGGGCATCGTCATCGGTGGTGGCCTGGGATCGCTGTCGTCGTTCATGCAGCGTCTGCTGGAGCCCAATGAGTTCGACGTCCTCACTGCGCGCACCTTCGGCAACATAAGCAACGCCAACACCGACAACTTCCCGATCGTCATCCCCGTCGTCGCAGTGGTCTGCACCATCCTCTACCTGCGCTCCCGCCGGATGAACGTCATCGCGCTCGGCCGCGACACCGCCAACAACCTCGGGCTCAACCACAAGCGGGAACTGATGTTCCTGCTGCTGCTGATCTCGATCCTCATGGCGATGACCACCTCGATGGTCGGCCCGATGACCTTCCTCGGATTCCTGGTGGCCACGCTCGCCTACCAGTTCACCGACACCTACGACCACCGGCTGATCCTGCCGGTCGCGGTCCTGGTGGGCTACAACGTGCTCATCGGCGCGTACTTCATCATGCGCAACTTCTTCTACGCCGAAGGCGCGGTGACCGTCATCATCGAGCTCGTCGGCGGCTCCGTCTTCCTCTTCTTCATCCTCCGAAAGGGACGCCTGTGATCACCGTCGAGAACCTCACCAAGTCCTACAGTGCCGACACCACCATCGGTCCGGTCAACCTGGAGATCCCGACGGGTGGTGTGACCGCCCTGGTCGGGCCGAACGGCGCCGGCAAGTCCACCATCCTCACCATGATCGGTCGACTGCAGAAGCCGGACGACGGCACGATCACCGTCGGAGGGATGGACATCCTCTCGGAGAAGTCCGGCGAGGTGGCCAAGCACCTGTCGATCCTGCGCCAGGAGAACCACTTCGTCACCCGTCTGACCGTGCGTCAGCTCGTCGGTTTCGGACGCTACCCCTACTCTCACGGCCGGCTGAACGTCGAGGACGAGAAACACATCTCCGAGGCCATCGACTTCCTCAACCTGAAGCAGTTCGAGAACCGCTACCTCGACCAACTCTCCGGTGGTCAGCGCCAGCGCGCCTACGTGGCGATGGTGCTGGCCCAGAACACCGACTACGTCCTGCTGGACGAGCCGCTGAACAACCTGGACATGAAGCACTCCGTCCAGATGATGAAGCAGCTGCGCCGGGCCGCCGACGAGCTCGGCCGCACGGTGATCATCGTGCTGCACGACATCAACTTCGCCGCCCGCTACGCCGACCACATCTGTGCGATGAACGACGGCAAGGTGACCGTGTTCGGCACCCCGGAGGAGGTCATCCAGGACGACGTCCTGACCAAGATCTTCGGCACCGAGGTCCAGGTCATCGACACTCCGGTCGGACGCATCGCGAACTACTTCTAGGAGGCTGACCGCCTCAGGACGACAGCTTCAACCCCACGACCCCGCCGATGATCATCCCCAGGAAGATCACCTTGGCGGGGTTCAGTGTCTCGTCCCCCGTCGCCGCGGCGTAAGCCACCGTCGTCACCGCGCCGACGGCCACCCACACGGCGTAGGCGGTACCGGTAGGAAGGTCGCGCATCGCCCACCACAACCCGGTCATACTGACGGTGATCCCGACGATGAACACCGCGATCGGCAGGAAGCGGGAGAACCCCTCGATGCGTCCGAGCGCGGTGGCCCACATAGCCTCGAAGAGTCCGGAGATGATGAGAACGAACCAGGCCATGAGGGAAGCTCCACTGTGTCGGTGTCTATGTCAAGGCCGTCCTTGTGTTCCCCCTGGTTACGGCTCCCTCGCCCAGGCGTGGGCCCGAGCGTAGCACGCAGCAGGTAAGGCTGCAGCAACACTGCCGGAGCGGTCAGGGGTACGTTGGGGGCCATGGCTTCAGAGGACCCCACCGCGGACAACTTCCGGACGGCGTTCCGCCGCCACCCCACCGGCGTCGCGCTGATCACCGCGAACGTGGACGGGGCGGATGTCGGCATCACGGTCTCCAGTATCGCCTCGCTGGCGGTCGATCCCCCGGCCGTGTCCTTCTCCCTGACCAAGACAGACGGCAGCGCAGGGGCGATCCTGGAGGCGGACTCCTACCTGATCCACTTCCTCAGCGAGGAACAGGCGGACGTCGCCTACCAGTTCTCCCGGTCTGCCGGCATCCGGTTCAGCGAGGAACAGGGATGGTCACGGGCTGACAGCGGCGAGCCGTTGCTGCCGGACGCACTGGCGGTGATGCGCGCCCACACGGTGGACACGCTGCGGGTCGGACCGTCCACCTTGATCGCCGCCGAGGTCACCTCGGTGGCCCGCGGGGCCGACGGGCACAGCGACGCCACCGCCGCCGCGGACATCGCCGGGCCCGCCCCCCTGATGTTCCGCAGCCACCAGTTCTACCGCTTCCCCACCGAACAGCCCCCGCTGTAGTCCCTGCGGCAATTACCCGCTACGCGTCGGCGTTGCCGGCCTTCCACTCGTCCCAGGGGATGTTCCAGTCACCCAGGCCGTCGGTGACGGTCTGTGCCGGACCACCGGTGTTCTTGACCTCGGCGATGTCACCGCGCTTCATGTTCTCGTAGACCCACTGGGCGTCCTCCACGGACAGGTTCAGACAGCCGTGGGAGGTGTTGGTGTTGCCCTGTGCCCACACGGACCAGGGGGCGGCGTGGAAGTAGATGCCGGAGTAGGACATCTGGGTAGCGTACTGCACGTCGGTGACGTAGCCACCAGCGTCCAGGGCCAGGCCGTAGGTGGTGGAGTCCATGGTCAAGGCCTCCTGCTGGTCGCCGATCTGGAAGATACCCTCCGGCGTCTCGTACCCGGGCATACCCATCGAGGTCGGCATGGTCTTGATGGTCTCGCCGTTACGCGTCACCGTGACAGTTTTGGTGGCGTCGTCGGCCACCGCGCGGACGTCGTCACCGATGGTGAAGCTGGCCTTGCGGTCGACCTGGCCATACATCCCGCCGAGGTCCTTGCCGACCAGGTCGGCGTCGACGCTGACCTCGGTACCCGGCTTCCAGTACTCCTCGGGGCGCCAACGGACCTCCTGGGCGGAGACCCAGTAGAAGGCACCCTCGACCTTCGGCTCGGTGGTCACCTTGATGGCATCCTCCACGGCCTTACGGTCCTCCGGGATCTGGTCGAACTGCAACGAGATCGACTGACCCACGCCGACGGTGGAGCCGTCCAGCGGGGACAGGGCACCGTTGGTCAGGACGGCGGGGCTGAAGGTGGTGAAGGACGTCGACAGGTCCTCGTCCCCACCGGTGGCCTCGAGGCTGTAGTCGGTGGCGTAGTTGAGTTTGCCGTCAGAGGTCCACTCGGTCTTGTCGTCGTTGAACGACCCCTCGACCTCGGCACCCTCGCCGTCAGTGAGTTTGACGGAGTCGATGCCCTCACTGTCCTTGACGGTGATCGGCTCATCCACCTTGACCTCGGTGTCGTTGTCCTCGACGCTGGCGGTCAGCTCGACAGCGTCGTCATCGTCGGAGTCACCGTCAGAGTCGGAGTCTCCGCCGTCCTGCGCATCTTCGACGGAGGTGGAGTCGGCGTCCTCACCGTCGTTGTCGATGGTGCAGGCGGCAGTGGTGAGCAGGGCGGCGGCACTGGTGGCCGCGACGATGGTACGGAGGATTCGGCCGCGGCCGAAGCGTGAAAGCATGTGTGTTCTGTCTCTTCTCCGACAACTTCCGTCCGACAGCCTGCAGAAGCTGCCGGACGGAAGTTGTCGATCACATCGTGGTGGATCTCTCGGACTTCATCCTATGCCTGCCCCCGTGTCCCGGAGAAGCAGATTCTCCGCGTTCCGGAACATTGTGTCCTAATCGTTACCTACCCGTGCCTGCACGTTTGCTGGGTCACACCTGGCAACTTCCGTATATGCCCGCCACTTTCCGACGGTGCCCGAGGGTGCCTGAGAGTGCCTGCCAGTGCCCGCAAGCGCCCGCCAGTACCCGTTGCTGCCCGAGCCGAACACCAGTGGAACATCAACTGAACGCCAGTGTTGCGCTCAGGTCGCGCCAGTTCACGACCGACAGACGTATATAAGCAAAGAAACATCTCACTACCAGCGAATTTGCACTGCAATCGTGGTGCGGTCTATAGTTTTCCTCGTTGCCAACGCGGCCTCGCCGGGCCAGATGACAACGCTGCGTCATTAGCTCAATTGGCAGAGCAGCTGACTCTTAATCAGCGGGTTCGGGGTTCGAGTCCCTGATGACGCACCACCAAGACCCCAGCCGGGACGACCGATGTCGTCCCGGCTGGGGTCTTCTCGTCACTGTAACCGCACGTCATCGCAGTGTGCTGAGCGTCATCGCAGTTTGTCAATCTCCCCTACCAGATCGACATTCCTCGATGACGCTGTGCACACTCCGATGACGGTGGTGCCGGGGAAGGCACCCCGCCACCGCCAGTGCCACCGCCACCCACCACTGCCGCTGCATATCCAAGTGTCCCCAGTTCGATAGCCAGACCACACATGACATGACTGAAATGGGGACACTGAGGCGCACTTCCCGGGGAGATCCCAGGGAGGATCCCGGAGAGATAGTGCAGAGAGATCGCGAACACCCCACCCCCGGTTGTGGTCGATTAGGCCACACCGAGGTCCTCGCTCCCCCACCGTCGCTGAAGTACGCGGACAATGGTTGTTGACAGGGCTGTCACCAGACACACCAGAAGGGACAACACCATGAAGATCAAGGACTCGGTCATCGTCGTCACCGGCGGAGGGGCCGGTATCGGCCGCGAGGTCACCCGTCAGCTCCTGGACAAGGGCGCGACCGTCCACGTCCTCGATCTGAAGACCGACGGGCTCGCCGAGGTCGCCGGGCAGCCCGGCCAGCTCGTCCCCCACCAGGTCAACATCGCCGACCGCGAGGCCGTCACGGCCGTCGCCGAGGAGATCAGCGCCACCGGAAACGTCGACGGCCTGGTCAACGTCGCCGGCATCATCCAGGAGTTCATCGACATCAACGACCTGGAGTACGACGCCATCGAAAAGGTCATCAACGTCAACTTCTGGGGCACGGTGAACACCACCAAGGCCTTCCTGCCGACGCTGCTGGAGCGCCCGAAGGCCGCCGTGGTCAACGTCTCCTCCATGGGCGGGCTCGTCCCGGTGCCAGGACAGAGCGCCTACGGTGCCTCGAAGGCCGCGGTGAAGCTGTTCACCGAGGGGCTGCAGGCCGAGCTCCTCAAGACTGCGGTGTCGGTGAGCGTCGTCTTCCCGGGTGGCGTGGCCACCGAGATCACGAAGAACTCCGGGGTGGCGACACCGTCCGGGAAGTCCGAGGAGGAGGCAGCCGCGGAGGCCGAGGCGGCAGCGTCCAAGCTGACCACCCCTCAGGACGCTGCGGCGGCCATCGTCCGCGCCGTCGAGACGGGCAAGACACGGGTGCGGATCGGAAAGGACGCGGTCGCCATGGACACGCTGGGCCGACTGCTTCCGACGAAGTCCATCACCCTGATGGCGAAGCTCATGTCGAAGCTGCAGTCGTAGCAGCCCACATCAACTCAGCGGCGGGCCGACAGCAAACCAGTTATCGGCCCGAGGATCCAGTTGACCACGGTCATGATGATCGCGCCCCAGAACGCCGCCATGAAACTGTCCACCACCAGGCCAAGGCCCATCGCCTGTGACAGGGTGCCGGCGAACAGGAAAACGAAGGCGTTGATCACCAGGGCGAAGATCCCCAGGGTCAGGATGGTCAGCGGAAGCCCCAGAATGTGCAGCACCGGTCGGACGGTCATGTTCAGCAGCAGGATCACCGCCGCACTTCCGAGGAACAGCCACAAACGGTCGTTGGAGCCGTCGCCGACCAGGGGTTGGGACGGCTCGATGACCGTCACCCCGGACACGAAGTAGACGACGACCCACAGTGCGGCGGCGGTGGCCGCGGCACGGACCAGGAAATTCCAGATGAAGCTCATAATGGAGTCACTGTAGCCGTCGTGCCTGGCAGATCCCTGGGACGCGGTAAGGGACTCCGTGAACGTCATTACCGTCTAGTGACCGGCGCGCCGCCGCCCCCACCAGGCGATGATGGACGGCAGGTAGGCACCGATGACCAGCATGGCCAACGTCCTCATCACCTGAACCACGGTGACAACCGGCTCCGAACCGGCTTCGTGGGCGAAGGCGAGCACCGCGTAGATCCCGCCGGGGACGGTGGCGAGGTAGGCGTCCAACAGGGCGATGTCGGTGAACAGGGCGATCAGAAGCGCCGCCACGATCGCCCCGACGATCATCGCCACCACCGCAGAAAGAATCAGGGGCAGACTGCTCCGGAACTGCTTCAGCGCCCCCTTTGTCAGCGTGCCGCCGGCCTGGATACCGATCACCGCGTAAGCCGCGATCAGCACCAGCCCCTGCGGGACCAACCATTCGTCCGGCACGCCGAGGACGCCGCCGAGCCAGGTCGCCAACATCGACAGGAGCAGGTACGGCACCGGCAGGTTGATCCACCGGCGGGTGGCCCGAACGATCAGCCAGACGACCGCCCACACCACCACGGCGCCGACCACGGGCTTCCACTCCGGGGACCACCAGGCGACGGTGTCGTCAGTGCCAGCGGTTCCCTCCCCTGTCCCCGCGTCGGAGCCCGCAGCGAAGAAATGCACGAACGCCGGCAGTGTCAGCACCACCAGCGACAGCCGCAGGTACTGCGTCAGGACGACGAAGCGGACGTCCTCCTTCAGCTCCGCGGCCAGCACGGTCATCCCGCTGGCGCCACCGGCAAGCGTGGCGAGCATGGCACTGACCGCGCTCGCCGCCCCCGAGCGCCACAGAAGAAGTGCCGCCGCCGCGCACACGGCCAAGGTCACCGCCAAGGCGATGGCCGTCGGTCCGACGTAGCCGAGGACGGTCGGGCCGTCCAACTCCACCAGCGGGGCGACACACACCATGGCGATCACCACCTGGGCCGGCTGCATCACCTGCTTCGACGGCGTCGTCTGCCGGTCGGAGATGATCGCGTAGGCGCCGAAGACCACCAGGAAGCCGAAGATCCAGGCGGCAGGGACTCCGATCTGGTCACACAGTGCGCCGACACCGACGGCGACGCCGAAAACCCCGGCCACCACCGCGACGCGTCGTGCGTCGGGGGTGGACCGGGGTGTCGGTCGGCGGGAGCTGTTGCCAGACGTGGCGGTGACCAGCCGGTTCGCTAGGAGCGGGCGTCGGCGAGGAGACGCTGGATCTCCTTGATCTGCTTCTTCTCGTTGCGCTTGCTGCTGACGGTCAGCGCGATGATCAGGCCGAGACCGGCGACGACGCCGCCGATGGCCAGCTGCACCTTCGGGTTGCTGAGGGCGTCCGTGGCCTGCTTCTTCGCGTCGTCCGCGAGGTTCTTCGGCGCCGTGCGGACGCTGAGCTCGTCGAGAGTCTTGGCGAGCTGTTCACGGGTGCGCTCGATGTCGCTCTGGATGGCGTCGATATTGCGGGCCACTGAAGTCTCCTGCGTGATAAGTCGTTAAGGTTCTCTGGCATTGTACGTTCTCCGGGCACGACGGTGCAGAGGAACCGCCGACAAGAACGTCTGGAGCGTCCCCCAACGTACACTCGGGCACCATGAGCAACGAATCTTCCAAAGTAGTCCTCGAGGTCGGCGACGCTGCCCCGGAGTTCACCCTGAGCGACGACAAGGGTCAGGACGTCAGCCTGTCCGACTTCCGCGGACGCAAGGTCATCGTCTACTTCTACCCGCGGGCGAACACCCCGGGCTGCACCAAGGAGGCCTGCGACTTCCGTGACTCGCTGACCGAGCTCAACGACGCCGGCATCGACGTGCTCGGAATCTCCCCGGACAAGGTCGACAAGTTGGCGGCCTTCCGCGAGGATCACGAGCTGACCTTCCCGCTGTTGTCGGACGAGTCGAAAGAGGTCATGACCTCCTACGGCGCTTTCGGTGAGAAGAAGAACTACGGCAAGGTCGTGCAGGGCGTGATCCGCTCGACCTTCCTGGTCGACGAGGAGGGCAAGATCGCGCTGGCGAAGTACAACGTGAAGGCCACCGGGCACGTCGCGCGCATCGCCAAGGACGTGCTGTAGCGACCTCGCCAGACCCCGTCTCCCAGTCCGCCGCTCTTCGTCGTCGCAATTAGCACCTTCGCGCGTTTTCACATCGTGAGACCTACAGGTCAGAGAGTTTTACTCCTCTGAGTCGCAACTCTGAAGGTGCTAATTCTGACAGCGGCCGGGAAATATTGCCCGGTCAGTCGGGAGCATCCAGTCCTGCCAGGGTCTCGGTGAGGAAGGCGTCCTCCCCCTCGTTTCCTGGTAGCTCCAGGGCCCTCCGGTACTCGGTGTCGGCGTCCTCCGGACGTCCCAGCTCCTCCAGGGTCACGGCCCGTGCCAGATGGAACGGTCGGAACCCCTGCAGGACCTCACCGTCGGCACCGTCAGGGGAATCGGCGTTTCCGGCGACCAGGGCGTCGAGCGCCGCCAGACCCCGCTCCGGGCCCAGTGCCCTCCCCGTCGCGACCGCCGCGGCGAGCCTGACCACCGGTCCTGACTCGAACCGCAGCAGCATGCCGTACAGCACGGCGATCTGTTCCCAGTCCGTCTCCTCGTAGGTCCGGGCCTCCGCATGGACCGCCGCGATCGCGGCCTGGACCGCATACGTCCCGGCCCCTTCGGTACCGGCGGCGGTCTCCGCCAGAGCGATCCCCTCGGCGATCAAGTCAGCGTCCCACCGTCCACGGTCCTGGTCCTTGAGCGGAACGGGTCTCCCCTGGTCATCCACCCGACTGCTTCTCCGTGCCTGGGTCAGCACCAGCAACGCCAGCAGGCCGGTGACCTCGGCCGAGCATTCCGGTCGTCGGCCGAGCAGTCCGTGGACCACCCGGGCCAGGCGCACCGCCTCATCGGTGAGGTCATCGCGCACATGCTGCTCCCCGGTCCGGCGCGCGCTCCCGTCGGTGAAGATCAGGTAGATCACCCGCAGCACCGCGGCAAGCCGCTCCGGCAGGTCCTCCGGCTGAGGGACGGTGAAGCGGATGCCCAGCGTGCTGATCTTCTTCTTCGCCCGGACGATGCGTTGCTGCATGGTGGGCACGGGGATGAGCAGGAGGTGGGCGACGTCTTCGGTGGACAGACCTCCGACGAACCGGAGGGTCAACGCGACGCGGTCCCTTGGTTTCAGCGCCGGGTGGGCGCAGGCGAAGACGAGGGCGAGCTGGTCGTCGGTGACCGTGGCACCGGTGGTGAGAACGGTGTCGGGTGCCGCATCCGGCGTCCCGCCGCCCTGCTCGATGTGCAGTTCGGCGAGCTTGCGGGCCGCCGTGGCGTCCCGCCGGATGACGTCGAGCGCCTTACGCTTGGCCGTGGTGGTCAACCAGGCTTCCGGGGAGTCCGGGACGCCTGACTCCGGCCAGGTGTCCAATGCCTGGGCGAAGGCGTCCTGCAGACTGTCCTCGGCGAGGTCGAGGTCCCCGAAGCGACGGGTGAGTGTGGCCAGCAGCCTGGCCCGTGCATCCGGGCCGATCCCTCCGAGGACGGCAGCTGCTCCGGCAGCCGCTCCGGAGGACATCAGTACGGTGCGACGGGGCGGATCTCGACGTGCCCGCCGGCAGCAGACGCCGGGCTCTTCTTCGCCCAGGCGATGGCCTCGTCGATTCCTGGGACGTCGATGATGTAGCCGCCACCGACGAACTCGTTGACCTCGGCGAACGGCCCGGAGGTCACGACACGCTCCCCCGAGCCGTCGGTGCCGACCTGCACACCGTCCTCCTGGTCCTCGAGGGCGAAGGAGTGGACGACCACCCCGGCGGCCTCGATCTCCTGGTCGAAGGCGAAGAACTCTTCGGGGGCCGGTCCGCCGTCCTCGCCACAGGCGGGGTCGGTGTGGTGGCCCATCAACAGCAGTGCGTACTTCATGGTCTTGCTCCTTGTCTTGTGACGTTGCCGGCTTTGGTGGCCGGCGCCGGACCATGGTTGCCCGACACCATCATGACGATCGGCCGACCCGGATGTCGACACTCCCCTCAAAAGAATTTTTCTTCTGCGCGACGTCCTTCCAGTCTCCCCGCAGGATCACCCGGTAGTTCCCCGGCGCGACGTCGGCGGTGTTCCACGAGACGACGGCGGTGGTCTCGGTGAGGTTCTTCTGGAAGGTCAGCAGGGTCTCCCAGGAGGAGTCGTGGGCGATGAGCTTCCCGTCCCGCTCGATGCGCAGGTAGCCTTCCTCCAGCCGCAGGTCGTTGTTCGGATTTGCGCCGGCGAACTTCACGGTCACCCGCTGCCCCGGCGAGACCTCCTTACCCGGCTCCACGGACAGCACGTCCCCGAACTTCTTCCCCGGCGGGGCGGTGTCCACCAGGTGGGCCGCCGCCGGGCTGTCCGGTATCACCCCGGTCAGGTCACCGGCCGGGCCACCGACCTGCACCGACCCTCCGGACGCCAGAGAACCGGCGAGTCCGTCGAAGACCTGCTGGACGGCGGGCAGGGTGAGGCGTCCGAACGCGGTCGCACCACCCTCGTACTCCTGCTGCCCGTACTCCTCCGGCGTGGTGATGTAGTGGCCGTAGCCGCAGCTGTAGCCCTGCACCACCACGTTGGTCTCCGGGACGTCCATCGCCGCGGCGACCGTCCGGCGGATCCGCAGTCCCGATGTCGTCGTCGGCTCGAAGCCCAGGTGGGCGATGACCAGCCCGCCGATCCGCCACACCCCGAAGAGGTGGCGTTGCTGGATCAGCCCGTCGATGTAGCCCATCGGCAGCAGCATGTCCTTCGGGGCGTGCACCCGGCGCACGTCCTCGGGGATCGGTGCGAGGTTGTTGAGTTCCCGCACCCACGGGGATCCGCCGCGTTCGGCCTCGTTGAGTCCGATGTCGACGTCCAGCCCGCCGCCGTCCTCCTGGCTGGACGCCGCGAAGGCGGCGCCGAGGACGGCCGGGCCGGTGGAGCCCACCTTCCCGTCGGGCGTCCACTTCCCGTCGACGCGGACGCTGTCCATGTCGACCCAGCGGCTGCGTCCGACGATGCCGGTGCGTCCTGCGGTGTCCACCACGGTGCCGGCGTCGCGGGACGCTCCGGCGGCCTGCCGGGTGCCGAGGATCTCCACCGACTTCGCCTGGCCCGACACTCCCGGACCTCCGGGGCCGGACTCCGGCTCCAGGCCCATGTTCGGGGTGACATCCCCCGGGGTGCCCTGGGAGAACGCGGCGACGAAGGGGGCGGCCCCCAGGTCTGCATGGTCGACGCCGGCGGCGACCTCGGTGGACCAGGCCGCGTAGCCCTTGTTGTCGCCGGAGATGTGCTTGATCTCGTGGCTGAAGCTGGTGGCGTGCACCGAGTACCAGTTGATCAGGCCGACCGGCGTGCCGCCGCGGGTGACGTGCAGGGTCATGGCGGTGCGGTCGATGCCGTCCGGGTTCTCCGCCCGGTCGGCGGCCGGGTTGCGGTCGAAGGCGTCGTGGGAGCGGTTCGCACCGACGTCCTCCAC
This sequence comes from Candidatus Corynebacterium avicola, assembly GCA_019114135.1. Taxonomy (GTDB): domain Bacteria; phylum Actinomycetota; class Actinomycetes; order Mycobacteriales; family Mycobacteriaceae; genus Corynebacterium; species Corynebacterium avicola. The sequence continues at coordinate 19,249 of DXGC01000055.1, read as the reverse complement.
CTCACTGGTGACCAACGTCAGGTCGGACGGCTCGATGTCCTCGTGGGCCCGCTGGATCGAGCGCACGATACCGGTGACCTGGGCCTCGAAGGTGACCGGCCGGAAGCCGAGGGAGACCAGGTCGACCATGGCGTGGCCGGAGCGTCCACCGGGGCCGACGTGGGTGTGGGTGGCGCTGATGACGACGTTGTTCGTGGTGTAGGTGTCGCCGTAGGACGCACGGAGTCGGCGGACTACCTCAAGGAACACCGACTGGAACATCAACGGGGTGTCGACGGTGACGTGGACCAGACGGGAGTCGCCGGACTGGAAGATGAAGGCGCGGGAGTAGAGCCGCTGGCGGATGCCGACGGTGGTCTGCTCCTGGACCGCATATCCGTCCATGCCTGCACCGAGGGGCTCACCGGTGGAGTCGGCGATGCCGCGTCCCACGAGCATCTCTCCCGAGTCACCGCTTCCCTCCCCCGCGGCAGTGCCCGCCCAGGCGGTGCCAGATTGTGTGGCCGTGCTGGACCACAGGACGGTACCGCCGGCGGCGAGCCCGGCCATTCCGGCGAGCCCGAGGAAACGACGTCTGTTGACCTGCGGGGTCCTGTCGGCCGGCTCGTCCGGTGAGGTCTGTTCTGCCATGAAGTCTCCTGAGTCAACATCCATCGTGGTCCATCGTGCTTTCCCAATGAAAGCTACAGATGTGATTCAGGTTACGTTGGCGTTATGAATGATCTGCGTAGAAACGCTGGCAGCGCTAGTAGCGCTAGTACCGCTCAGTGTGGAACTCTGTGAAACCGCAGGTCTGGCAGGTCCGCTTCTGGGTGACGTCGAAGGCCACCGGATGCTCCGGGTGGCTCCCCCACACGTCTGCCTCCTGGTGAGGTTCCCAGTCACCCCAGAGGTGTTCGTGGGCGGTCAGTTCCACTGACTGACCACCCTGAAGCGGCCTCCGTCCGGCGCGACGGGACGCCCACAGCACACCTGTCGCGCCACCGGCGGCCAGGCCCACAAGGAGACCCACGAGGAGGAAGAGCAGTTCGGACATACCTCGATTCTTCCACCATTTTCCGGGGGCGGCCGAAGTCAGACCGCGACTAGACTGTGGCGGCATGATCCTGGCCATCGAGAGTCCGCGATGTCCCGACACCATGCGTCTGCTCGACGAGCACCTCGCAGACATGAGCGATACCGCTCCCGAAGAAAGCCGCCACGCTTTTGACGTGGGCCAGCTCGACCAACCCAGCGTGTCTTTTTGGGCGGCCCGTGAAGACGGTGAACTGCTCGGGGTCGGTGCGCTGAAGATCCACGACGACAACACCGGCGAAGTGAAGTCCATGCGGACCGCCCCTGAAACACGGGGCCGGGGCGTGGCCGCCGCGATCCTCCAGCGGATCATCGACACCGCACACGAGAAGGGCCTCCGGGAGCTCAACCTGGAGACGGGGTCGGACGAGTTCTTCGCCTCCGCGTGGAGGCTCTACGAACGCCACGGTTTCGTGGAACGCGGCCCCTTCGCCGACTACAAGGTTGACCCCCACAGCCGCCACTACGGGCTGGGCCTCCGTGCGCCCGGGGAGACTTGAACTCCCACGTCCGAAGACACCAGGACCTAAACCTGGCGCGTCTGCCAATTCCGCCACGGGCGCATGCACCCACGCGTAGGTGCGAGAGTCATCGTAGCGGATTCGAACCCTCAGACCGTCAGGGGTACCCTTGAGTACGTGCCCGAAGAAGAAAGCGGCGGCACCCAGCCCGCGTCACAGCCCCAGCCGACACCGGCGAGCAACCAGTCGACCGGCAAGAAGGTCAACCCGTTCTCCACGCGCGTCCGGGTGATCCAGCTGACCTTCCTGGCTCTCGCCGTCGTGGCGACGATCTGCCTGGCCTGGTGGCAGTGGGAGCGGTGGAGCAGCGGCGGCGGCTCCTACCAGAACCTCGGCTACGCACTGCAGTGGCCCGCCTTCGGCCTCTTCTTCATCATCGCCTACCGCAAGTACATGGAGTACGAGCGTGAGCGGGCCCTCGGTGAGGAGGCCCCCGCGGTCACCAAGACCAGTGTCGACGAGAGTCCGCGGGAGATCCCGCAGGACGTCATGGACGAGGTGAACCACCGACGTAGCGGTAGCGGCTCCACCGTCGACGCCACCGCCGGCACCAACCCCGCTTTCGTCGACGACCGGCGCCGGGCCTCACGCCAGGCACGGGAAGCCAGCAGTGCCAACAGTGCCAACAACGTAAACAGCACAGACAGAACAGGAACAACGGACCCCCGATGAGCAACACCCCCGTAGCAACCGTCTCCGACGACCGCGCCCGCCGCGTGAAAGGCGCCCTGACCCGCTACTCGGTCCTGGCCTACGTCACCGGTGTCTTCCTGCTGTTCCTGTGCGTGGAGATGATCCTGAAGTACATCGTCTTCCCGGCCATGGAGTGGGATGTGCCCGGCTGGTTCACGGTGGTGGGCCAGACCCACGGCCTGATCTTCCTCGTCTACTGCATCATGTGCCTGGATCTCGGCGTCAAGGCACGGTGGGAGCCGGCCAAATGGGTCACCACCATCCTCGCCGGCGTAATTCCGGTACTTTCCTTCGTGCTGGAGAAGCGCCGCCGCAACGAGGTCATCGAGACTTTCAACCTGCAGCCGTCGGCGAACTAGCGGAATCCGGGACGGGCGGGGTGTAGCCGGCACCGGGTGCGCTCTCCGAACTGATCGGCCGCCCCACCACTCCCCTGGCCGACTCTCTCGCCGAGTGGCTGAAGTAGGACCTGCTGACACGGCCCGGCGCTAATTCGCCGGGGAGGTCTCCACTTTCGCCCGACGCACCGCCGCGGCGTCCACCCCGCTGGCAGCCCCGGTGTCCGTCGACCAGGTCTCCGGCGCGTCCGGCCACTGGTGCCCCAGGCACCCCAGCACCGCGACGGCGGCCGCCTTCGATGTCACCGGCAGGGTCGACAGATCCGGGAGGAAACCCGGGTTGTGGTTGGTCGGGACGTCGATGTCGAGTCGTCCGGCCTTCTCGGCACGGTTCCACTGCCTGCGCGGGGTAATCCCCACCGTCCAGAACAGGTACGGCGCACCGAACGCCCGCGGGATCACCGAGAAGTCCTCCGAGGCCGTCCACGGCTCCATGTCCAGCGAGTCCTCGCCGAAGTAGGAGTCGAAGTGGGGACGCACCACGCTGAAGACGCTCTCGTCGTTGTCCGTGGCGTCCAACCGTCCGAGGAACTTGAACTCCGGCTCACGCTCACAGCCGGCCGCGGCGGCCTCGGAACGCACGATGCGTTTGATGGCGTCGAGCGCCCGGGAGCGCATCGACTCCTCGTAGAACCGGCAGCTCAACGTCAGTCGGGCGGAGTCCGGGATGACGTTGTTGGCCTTGCCCGCCTCCACCGACGCCACGGTGACCACGGCGAACTTCCCCGGTGTGAGTTCACGGGAGACCACTGTCTGCAGCTTCATCACCACCGAGGCCGCCAACACCACGGGATCCACCGCACGGTGCGGCATCGAGGCGTGGGCGCCCCGGCCGAACAGGGTGATCTCCAGGGTGGTCGAGCTGGTCAGCACCGGCCCCGGCGCGCTGAGCACCTGGCCGGCCAATCCGGGCACCACGTGCTGGCCCAGGCAGACGTCCGGACGCGGGATGATCGACCGCAGCCCGTCGGTGACCATGCCGTGGGCACCGATGGACGCTTCCTCCGCCGGCTGGAACAGGAAGACCACCGTTCCCTGCCACCGGTCACGGGTCGCGTCGATGATCGACAGGGCGCCCAACGCGCTGGCGGTGTGTGCGTCGTGCCCGCAGGCGTGCATGGTCGGCACGCGCTGGCCGGTGGAGTCCAGCTGGGAATGGGTGGAGGCGTAGTCCACCCCCGTGTTCTCGGCGACGGGCAGCCCGTCGAAGTCCGCGCGGAAGAGGACGGTGGGCCCCTCACCGTTGCGCAGCACCGCGGTGACGCCGTGCCCGCCGATCTTCGGGGTGACCTCCCAGTCAGGGAAGCGCCGCAGTTCCAATGCGATCCTGATCGCCGTCCACTCCTCCGCCCCGGAGAGCTCCGGGTGCTGGTGGAGGTCCTTGTAGAGGCCGGTCACCCACTCCATGTCGAGTACCGAGTCAGAGACAATGTCGGCGGGAGGGGCGGTCAGGGGCACGGTGTCACTGATCCTTTCAACGGAATCTCGACGGAATGTGGCCGCGAGTGGGCGAATGTACGGTGCCCACCACTCTACTTCTCCGTCAGCGGACGTGTACCGACCAATCCACCGAGATTGACTCTTCTACCCGCGCAGCGCCTCCAACAGCGGGACCAGCTGGGCCAACGCGCGGCCACGGTGGGACAGTTCGTCCTTACGCTGCGGGGTCAGTTCCGCCGAGGATTTGTCCGGCTCCTCGGACGGGGCGAACAGCGGGTCGTAGCCGAAACCGTTCTCCCCCTGCGGGGCGCGGAGCAGCTGACCGGACCAGGTGCCGCGCACCGTTGTCTCTGTGTGTCCACCCAGGCGAGAGGCCAACTCCTGCGGCACCGCCAGCGCGCAGGCGGAGACGAAGGACGCCCCGCGCCGCTCGTCCGGCACATCGGAGGTCTGCGCCAGCAGCAACCGGTTGTTCGCCTCATCGTCGCCGTGGTCGCCGGACCAGCGGGCCGAGAGCACCCCGGGCATGCCGTTGAGCGCGTCGACGCAGATGCCGGAGTCGTCGGCGACGGTCGGCAGCCCGGCATTGGTGACGCCGTCCCGGGCCTTGATCAGCGCATTGTCCTCGAAGGTCGCACCCGTCTCCGGGGTCTCCGGGTACTCGGCGACGTCGCGCAGGCTGAGCAGTTCGATGCCCTCGACACCTGCGGCGTCCAGCACCCGGTTGAGTTCGGCGAGCTTCTTGGCGTTACGCGAGGCCACCAGGACCTGCAAGGTGCCGGTCACAGCGACACCGACTCGCCCAGCTCGGCGTCCAGGGCCTTCTTCTGCAGGCCGATGATGTCCTTCAGGCCGCCCTCGGCCAGATCAAGCATGGTGTTCAGCTCGTCGCGGCTGAACTCGGCTTCCTCGCCGGTGCCCTGGATCTCGACGAACTTGCCTTCCTCGGTCATGACCACGTTCATGTCGACCTCGGCGCGGCTGTCCTCCTCGTAGGGCAGGTCCAGGCAGGCGGCGCCGTCGATGATGCCGACGCTCACCGCGGCGACCGGGGGAAGCAGCGGCTGGCCGGGCACCACGCCGCGGGACTGGAGCACGGCCAGGGCGTCCGCCAGCGCCACGTAGGCGCCGGTGATCGAGGCGGTGCGGGTTCCGCCGTCGGCCTGCAGGACGTCGCAGTCGATGTTCACGGTGTTCTCGCCCAGGCCACGCAGGTCCACCGCGGCGCGCAGGGAACGTCCGACCAGGCGGGAGATCTCGTGGGTCCGGCCCTTGACCTTGCCGCGCATCGCCTCACGGGGCATGCGCTCGGCGGTGGCGGAGGGCAGCATGGCGTATTCGGCGGTCAGCCAGCCTTCGCCGGAGTCCCGCTTGAACCGCGGCACCCCCTCGGAGACGCTCGCGGTGCACATCACGCGGGTGTTGCCGAAGTCGACGAGCACGGAGCCGGCGGGGTTGCTGGTGAATCCGCGGGTGATGCGGACGTCGCGGAGCTGGTCGACGGCGCGGCCGTCGGCACGGACAACGGACTCAGGATCGAAAGAAGCAGTCATGGCACCACAGCCTACCGCCCCGGGCGGACCGCTAACCGACGGAGGCCGCTGAGCCCGCAGTGCCCACAGAGACGACCATGTCGGGCCGGGCGAGTTCCACCGGCCCGTCGAAGTAGCGCCGTGCCCCGCGCAGCGCACCCTCGGGATCCCCCCACGGCGGGATGTGAGTGAGGATCAGGCGTCCCACCCCGGCCGCTGCGGCCGCCTGTCCGGCCTCCTCACCGGAGAGGTGCATCTGCGGCGGGTTGTTTCCGTCGTCGCGCTCCCCCCAGGTCGCCTCGCACAACAGGACGTCCGCCCCGGTGGCGAGGGCGGCCAGGTGGCCGGTCGCCGCAGTATCGCCGGAGTACACCAGCGACGCCTCGTCCGGGGTCTCCACCCGGATCATGTAGGACTCGGTGGGGTGCACCGCCGGTGCGGCGTACAGCCTGGTCTCACCGATGCGGTGCTCCGGGTAGACCGTCCCGCGGGTCTCCTCGGAGAAATCGACCGGCATGGCCACGGGGTCCGGGGCCTGCCAGGTGCCGAACTCCAGGATGTCGGAGTAGTCCTCGACCTCGTCCGGGTGGTCGGCGCTGGCACGTCCCAGGTGCACCGCGGAGATCGACGGCCCCAGCAGGATGTGGCGCTGGGTTGCCGCGGAGGTCGGGTGGAAACGCTGCCAGACCACCAGCGAGCCGAAGTCGGAGCAGTGGTCGGGGTGCAGGTGGGAGAAGATGACGTCGACCTCACCGGGCTCGCCGTGCTCCTCGAGCCGGGCGAGGACGCCCGACCCCACGTCCATGAGGATCTGGCGACCGTCCGCCATGCGCAACAGGTAGCCGGAGGCTGCGTTGTCGGGGGCGGCGAGACTGCCGGAGCATCCCAGAATGGTCATGTCCATACCGGTCATTGTCTCACGTTCCTCCCCAGGTTCGGGTTACCTTCCTCCATGGATTTCATCACTGCTGGTGGGGCAGTGTGATCAGGTCATCATGTCCGGGATCTGGGCAACCCCGGCCACCGAGGGGCCCAGGAAGCGGGAGGCGAGGTTGGCGAAACGCTGCGGGTCACCGGTCGACTCGAAGGTCCGGATGACCTCCCTGGCGGCTGGGTCGTCCGGATCGGATGGGTCGACGGCATCTGCCAGCAGGTCGCGTTCCGACAGCGTGCGGTAGACCATCTTCGCGGTCTCCTCCGCCGAGGAGACCAGGGTGACGTCGTCGCCCATCACCAGCTGGATCACACCGGTGAGCAGCGGGTAGTGGGTGCAGCCGAGCACCAGGGTGTCGACCCCGGCGTCCTTCAGCGGCTCCAGGTAGTTCTCGGTGAGCCCCAGCAGCTGGCGTCCGGAGGTGATGCCGCGCTCGACGAAGGGGACGAACTGCGGGCAGGCCTGGGCGAAGATCTCGACGTTCGGGCTGGCGTTGAACAGGTCCTGGTAGGCCTGGGAGGTGATGGTGGCGTGGGTGCCGATGACCCCGATCCTGCCGTTGCGGGTGGCGGCGACTGCGCGGCGCACCGCCGGCAGAATGACCTCCACCACCGGGACGGGGTAGCGCTCGCGGGCGTCGCGGATGAAGGCCGCGGAGGCAGAGTTGCAGGCCACGACGATCATCTTGCAGCCCCGGTCGACCAGCTCGTCGGCGATACCGGTGGCCAACTGGCGGACCTTGGCCAGCGGCTTGTCGCCGTAGGGCGAGTTGGCGGTGTCACCGATGTAGATGGTGGATTCGCCGGGCAGCTGGTCGATGATCGACCGGGCCACGGTGAGTCCGCCGACACCGGAGTCGAAGATCCCGATCGGAGAGTTCGCGTCGCTCATGACCGACAAGCTTAGTCCGTCGGTCAACTTTTGCCCTGGGTCTTCTCCTTCTGCACCACGCGTCCCGATCCCCAGGCGGCGAGACCGCCACCGATCGCACCGAAGAGGTGACCCTGCCAGCTCACCCCGGGCTCGTTCGGGAAGATGCCCCAGAAGAGCCCGGCGTAGACGATGACGACCACGACACCGAGCAGGATCTCCAGGATGCGGCGGGTGAAGAACCCCCTGATCGCCAGGAACACCGCCCAGCCGTAGATCAGGCTGGAGGCACCGACGTGCACGGTGTTCTCACCACCGAAGGCGAAGACACCGGCACCGGCGACCAGCATCGTCATCGTCGACGACGCCCACACCGCCTTGTGCCCCGACAGGGCGACCAGGAAGAGCAGCACCGCCACCGCCGGGGTGTTGGCGATGATGTGCCCGAAGTCCACGTGGATCAGCGGGGCAGGCAGGATGCCCCAGATCCGGGAGAGGTCCTGCGGGTGGATGCCCAGCGTGGTCAACCGGTAGCCGGACAGGGCGTTGATGATCTGGATCACCCAGATCACCGCCAGGAACCCCGCGGTGATGATCAGCGCCTGACTGACCCGGCCACGGTCCTTGAACCGTGAGACCTCCTTGCCCTTGGAGCCGCTGGAACCAGAAGAGCTGGTGATCATGGTGTGCCTCCCGTGATGATCTCTGCCCAGGCAGGGATGCCGAAGGCACTGTCGGCGTTGACGACCGCCCGGACGACCGCGCGCTCGGCGCAGGTGGCGACCGCCGCGCTGAGCACGGCGAGTTCCATCTGGTCGACGGCCTCCGGATGGTTGTCAGTTGACTGGCCCTGGGTCCGTCCGGTTCGGACGCCGGACGGGGCGAGGGCGAAGACGGTGTCCCCGTCCATCGGCAGGTGTGCCGGACGGATCGCCCGGGACAATCCATCGTGCACGGCCATGGCCAGGCGTTCCGCCTGTGCCTTGGTCACCGGGGCGTCGGTGACGACGACCCCGATGGTCGTGTTCAGCGACTGCGGCGAGGAGGATGCCGACTCCGGTGAAGCGGAGGGGAACTTCATCCCGGCCATCCCGCGGTCGAGGAAGGCTTCCAGGCCCTGGTCGGTGGGTACAGGAAGTGTGCCGTCCTCACCGAGGTCGGCCGGGGCGTGCTGCACGGTCTCGGCTGACCACAGTGTTCCGTCGGAGGGGTCGGCGACCGACCCCACCGGGTTGACGGCCAGGCCCACGGCCACGGTGCGTCCGGCCCCGGGCACGCTGCCCGGTTCGCCGGCGATGACCGAACTGGCCTCGCCGTAGCCACCCTTGACCGCGCCGGCGACCGCGGCATGACCGGCGCCGACGTTGCCCAGGGCACCGGGTGCGTCCTGTGGTTTGTCCAGGGCGGCGTCCAGCGCGGCACGTCCCGTCTCCGCGGTCGGACGCGAGGACGCCTCCCCCACCGGCAGGTCGAAGATCACCGCCGCCGGGACGATCGGCACGATCGGCCCTGCCGGAGCGTCCGGACCATCGCCGAACACCGGGAAACCGATACCGCGGGCCTCGAGGCCCGCCATCACCCCACCCGCGGCGTCCAGGCCGTAGGCTGATCCGCCGCACAGGGCGACGGCATGCACCGACTCCATGGAGTTCGACGGTTTCAACAGGTCGGTCTCCCGGGTGCCGGGACCGCCCCCGCGTACGTCGACCGCACCGACGGCACCGTCCGGGCAGGCCACCACGGTGACTCCGGAACTGTCGACCTCGGCGTGCCCGAGATACACTCCGGCCACGTCAGCCAGGCCGTTGTGCGGGCCTGGCTCACTCTTCGGGAACATCGAGCTCCCCCATCAGGGCGGTGAGCAGACTGTCCTGGTGGTATCCCAACCACTCCAGGTAGTTCTCCGCCGCAGCGACCTCCTTGGACTCCGCACCGAGCTCGGCACGGAAACGCTCCAGCTCGGCGTTGTGGAACGTCCGGATGTCGGCCATGGCGCCCAGCCACGGCTGCACCTCACGCTCGGTGAGGTTGACGTGGACGGACCCGTCCGGGCCCAACTTGTCACCGACCAGCCGCAGGTTGAGCAGCTTGGCCTTGATGATGTCGGTCTCGTTGAACTGGCGTGACACGCCGGACTCGCCCTCGACCTCCTCGTCGCCGTCACGGAAGAAGGAGGGCAGCAGCGCCGCCAAGGCCGGGTCGGTGGGGGCGTCGGAATGGCCGGAGGGCAGGCCGGTCATCTCCGCCAGCTCGTCCTTCGGCGCCGACCGGGCACGTCCGATCAGCCGCTCCCCCACGGTCGAGGCACTGTCGCCGAGCATCTCGCGCTCCATCGGCTCCAGCTCGGTGAGGAAACGGATCCCCCGCACCAGGCTCTTCTTCTTCGCCCACGCTTTCATGGCTCTTCCCCTCGCCTTATCCTTCGCTGCGCTGCATCGTCGCCCACAACCCGGCGGTCTGCAGCTTCTTGACGTCGCCCTCGACCTTGTCCCGCTCCCCCGAGCTGACCACGGCCTTGCCGTCGTTGTGCACCTGCAGCATCAACTCCGTGGCCTTCTTACGGGAGTAGCCCAGCACCGTCTGGAAGACATAGGTCACGTAACTCATCAGGTTCACCGGGTCATCCCAGCAGATGCACAACCACGGAAGATTAGCCTCCGAGTGCGTTTCCGGGAGCTGCTCTTCCACGGGGAGCACCGCGGGAGCGGCAGGAGTGGTAGGCGCTGCTGGTGAAGTCATGTTCCCCAGCCTACCGACTCTCAGCATGCGACCGCACCGTCCTCGCACTTCCCGGAGGCACTAGACTGGCTCAGGTGACCGACAACACCCCCGCCTCCACCGCTGCCTCGACCGCACTGCTCACCGACATGTACGAACTGACGATGCTGCAGGCCGCACTGCGTGACGGCACCGCCCACCGCCAGTGCTCCTTCGAGGTGTTCACCCGCAGGCTGCCCAATGAACGACGCTACGGAGTCGTCGCCGGCACGGCCCGGGTGCTCGACGCGGTCCGGGACTTCCGCTTCTCCGAGGAGCAGCTCGCCGAACTCGACGAACTGGACTTCCTCGACGCCGAGACCCGGGACTTCCTGGCGAACTACCGGTTCAGCGGGCAGATCGACGGTTACCGTGAAGGTGAGATCTACTTCCCGGACTCGCCCCTCCTCACCATCCGCGGCACCTTCGCCGAGACGGTGATCCTGGAGACCGTCATCCTGTCGATCCTCAACCACGACTCGGCGGTGGCCTCCGCCGCGGCCCGCATGGTCGTCGCCGCCGCCGGACGCCCGATCATCGAGATGGGCTCGCGCCGCACCCACGAGCAGTCCGCCGTGGCTGCGGCCCGCGCCGCCTACCTCGCCGGCTTCGACTCCACCTCGAACCTGGAGGCCGCCGCACGGTACGGCGTCCCGGCCGGTGGCACCAGCGCGCACGCCTGGACGCTGCTGCACGTCGACGAGGACGGCAAGCCCGACGAGAAGGCCGCCTTCCGTTCCCAGATCGAGGCCCAGGGCCCCGGCACCACCCTGCTGGTCGACACCTACGACATCACCACCGGTGTGGAGAACGCCATCGAGGTCGCCGGGACCGCCCTCGGCGCGGTGCGCATCGACTCCGGTGACCTGGGCGTGCACGCCCGGGCGGTCCGTGCCCAGCTCGACGGCCTCGGCGCCTTCGACACCAAGATCGTGGTGTCCTCCGACCTCGACGAGTTCGCCATCGCCGCCCTCCGCAGCGAGCCGGTCGACACCTATGGGGCGGGTACCTCCGTGGTCACCGGTTCCGGTGCCCCGACCGCTGGCCTGGTCTACAAGCTGACCTCCGTCGACGGCCACCCGGTGGCCAAGCGCAGCAGCCACAAGGCCAGCCACGGTGGGGCCAAGCGCGCCCTGCGCGCCTGCCGCGCCACCGGCACCGCCGTCGAGGAGGTCGCCTACCCCTTCGACGAGCAGGCACCCGACCTGGGCCTGTTGCAAGCCACCGAACTGACCGTGCCGCTGATGCGCGACGGCGTGGTCGTCGACGATCTGCCGACCCTGCAGGACTCCCGCGAGCACCTCGCCGCCCAGCTGGTCACCCTGCCGTGGGAGGGCCTGGCCCTGTCCCGTGACGAGCCTGCGCTCTCCGTGCGCTTCGTGAACCTGTGACCGATTCTTCCGACACTCTCGACCTGCTCGACCACACCGTCGACGCCCTCGGCGGCACCCGGCGCGACGGGCAGCGCACCATGGCCCAGGCCGTGTCGACCGCCATCGACACCCAGAAGCACCTCGCCGTCCAGGCCGGCACCGGTACCGGAAAGTCGCTGGCCTACCTGGTCCCTTCCCTGCAGCATGCGGTGACCTCCGGTAACCGGGTGGTGGTCTCCACCGCCACCCTGGCACTGCAGCGCCAGCTCATCGACCGGGACCTGCCGCGGGTGTCGGAGGCTGTGGCGTCCTCCCTGGGCCGGGAGCCCAGCTTCGCGATCCTCAAGGGCCGCAACAACTACCTCTGCCTCAACCGCATCGGCGGTACCGACGCCCTCGGAAGTGAGGGTGGTGAAGACGGCGAGGACGCATCGGACACTCTGCTCGACAGTTCCGAGCTCACCGCCACCGGTGCCCAGGTCGCCCGACTGCACGACTGGGCGCAGGAGACCGAGGACGGCGACCGTGACTCCCTGCCCAAGGGCGTCAGCGACCGCGCGTGGCGTCAGGTCAGCGTGACCAGCCGCGAGTGCGTCGGGGCGTCCCGCTGTCCCTTCGGCGACCAGTGCTTCGCCGAGGCCGCCAAGGAGCGCGCCGCCGAGTCGGACGTGGTGGTCACCAACCACGCCCTGCTGGCGATCAACGCTCTCGCCGAGCAGCCCGTCCTGCCCGAACACGACACCGTGGTCATCGACGAGGCGCACGAACTGGAGTCCCGGATCACCTCGGTGGCGACCGAGGAACTCTCGGGCGCGGCGGTGGCCATCCTCGCCCGCCGCTGCGAGAAGGTCGGGCCGGACGACTGCGCCACCGAGCTGCTCACCGCCGGTGACGACTGGACCGCGGCGATCGAGTCGGCCGTCACCGCCGGCACTGCCCCGGAGGGACGCTGGACGCGCGTGCCGGCCGCCCTCGGTGAGCCGCTGCACGCCCTGCGCGATGCGCTCTGGAAGACGCGCACCCGCCTGGCCGGGAGCACCTCGATGACCGGCGGCTCGCAGAGTGACCCGGAGAAATCCGCGGAGATCTACTCCTGTGTCTCCGCCTGCGAGGAACTGCACGACGCCGTGGTGCGCATCCTCGACGCTTCGCCGGCGGAGGGTGACGCCGGTGCGTCCGACACCTCCGACACCACCGATTCAGAGACGGCGGCCGCCGAATCCCTGCTCGGTGAAGACGTCGTCTGGCTCGCCGGGGACCGCTCCCGGCGCTCGGTGTACGTCGCCCCCTTGAGCGTCGCCGACCTGCTGCGCCAGCGCCTGTTCACCTCCGCCACCGTCGTGCTGACCTCCGCCACCCTGGCCCTGGGCGGGAGGTTCTCCGCCATGCTCGCCAGCTGGGGAGTGGCGTCCTCGTCCTGCCGCACCCTGGACGTCGGCACGCCCTTCGACGCGCGCACCCACGGCATCCTCTACACCGCCCGCCACCTCCCCCCGCCGGGCCGCGAGGGCACCTCACCGCAGACCGTCGACGAGCTCGCCCAGCTGGTCAACGCCGCCGGCGGACGCACCCTGGGCCTGTTCTCGTCCCGCCGGGCCGCGGAGAACGCCGCCGCCGAGCTGCGCACCCTGGTGCCCTACGAGATCCTCTGCCAGGGCGAGGACTCCCTCGGTGCGCTCATCGACCGCTTCCGCACCGAACCCGAGACCTGCCTTTTCGGCACCCTGAGCCTGTGGCAGGGTGTGGACGTCCCCGGCCCCTCGCTGTCGCTGGTGGTCATCGACCGGATCCCCTTCCCCCGGCCGGACGACCCGTTGTCACAGGCCCGCAAGGAGGCCGCCGACGCCGCCGGACGCAGCGGGTTCATGGAGGTCGCCGCCACCCACGCGGGACTGCTGATGGCACAGGGTGCCGGACGCCTGCTCCGTTCCGTCGACGACCGCGGGGTCGTCGCGGTGCTCGACCAACGGCTGGTCACCAAGCGTTACGGGTCTTTCCTGCGCGCCTCGATGCCACAGTTCTGGCCGACGGTGGACGGGGACACCGCGCGGGGGGCATTACGCCGCCTGCGTGCGTCCTGACGGGTAGGCTGGCACCCGAAAGCACCCGGCAGCAATCGAGAGCATCCGGCGGGGTGCAACGACCCGCGAACACATGGAGGCCCCACACATGCCCGTCCCTAGTGACCGCCCGGACATCCAGATCCCCGACGTCGGGCTCTACGAGTACCTGTACGGCGGAATGACCCACGAGGACGAGGACCGGGTTGCGGTGGTCGACCTGGCCGGGGGTTCGGAGACCTCCTTCGCCACGCTGCGCAGTCACGTCGACTCCGCCGCCGGCTGGCTGTCACGACTGGGTGTGGCCAAGGACGACGTGGTGGCACTGCACTGCCCGAACTCCGTGGAGTTCATCGTCGCCGCCCACGCCGTGTGGCGACTCGGTGCGATCCTCACCCCCGTCCCGCTGCTGGCCACCCCGCAGACGGTGGCGGAGCAGATCCGGGAGTCCGGGGCGGGCACCCTGCTGACGCTGGCCGGGCTCGGCGACGGCGGCGAGGAGGCCTCGGAGCTGGCCGGTCTGCCCACCGAGCGACTGGTGCAGCTCGACACCTCCCGCGGCCTGAACCAGATGCTCGCCGAGCGCAACGCCCCGCCCAAGGTCAGCTTCGATCCGGCGACGCAGATCGCCGCACTGCCCTTCTCCTCCGGCACCACCGGACTGCCCAAGGGCGTGCAGCTGACCCACCGCAACCTGGTGGCGAACCTGGCCCAGAACGAGGACGCCGCCGTGGTCACCCGGGACGACGTGATCTTCGGCGTGCTGCCGTTCTTCCACATCTACGGGCTCACCGTGCTGGCGAACCTGGCGGTTCGACTGCGGTCCCGGCTGATCACCGCACCGCGGTTCGAGCTGAACACCTTCCTGCGTAACCACCAGGCACACGGCGTGACCTTCACCTTCATCGCCCCGCCGGTGGCCGTGGCCCTGGCCAAGCACCCGGCCGTGGACGACTTCGACCTGTCCTCCCTGCGCGGTGTGCTCTCCGGTGCGGCATCGTTGGACGAGGACCTCGCCCAGCTGGTCTCCCAGCGTCTCGGGGTCGAGGTGTACCAGGGCTACGGGCTCACCGAGTCCAGCCCGGTGACCCACCTCAACCACGCCGGGACCCCCGGTGGGCTGTCGCGTGGTTCCATCGGCCTGCCTGTCGCGAACACCCGGCACAAGCTGGTCGACCCGGAGTCCGGCGAGGAGATCGAGGTCCCGACCACCGAGGGTGAGCTCAGCGCCCCTGGTGAGTTGTGGGTCCACGGTCCGCAGGTCATGAACGGTTACCTGAACTCCCCGGAAGCCACCGCAACAGCCCTGCCCGGCGACGGTTGGCTGCGTACCGGTGACCTCGCCCGCCAGGGTTCCCACGGTGAGGTGTACGTGGTGGACCGGCTCAAGTAGCTGATCAAGTACAAGGGCTACCAGGTGCCGCCGGCGGAGCTGGAGGCGTTGCTGCTGACCCACCCGGACGTCGCTGACGTCGCCGTGGTCGGCTGGGTCGACGCCGAGGGCACGGAGGTGCCGAAGGCCTTCATCGTCCGGCAGGGTGACGCCAGTGCCGATGGGGCCGACGGGGCTGATGGGGCCGCTGGCGCCGCTGAGGAGATCCGGACCTTCGTCGCCGAGCGCGTCGAGCCCTACAAGAAGGTCCGCGCCGTCGAGTTCGTCGACCAGATCCCGAAGTCCGCGACGGGCAAGATCCTGCGCCGCGAACTCCGCGCCTGATCCCTCGCCGAACCCCTCCCGCCTGGCGATGTCAGGTTTGAGGTGCCTGAGGTCGGTATTCGGGGCGCCCACCAACCTGAGACGGGTCAATCCTTACATCGGAGCCAGCGCGACGACGGTGACCGAGCCCGGGGCGACCTCGGTGTAGCCGGCATCCTGCACCACTGCGGCGTAGGCGGCAGCCGCATCCGCTGCCCCGGAACCCTGTTGCTGCGCAGTCTCCGCCTGAGCGCGGACTTCGGCGAAACGCTCCCTGTCCACCTCACGGACCTGCAGCGGGAAGCCGGCCGCATTCCACGCCAGGGCGGCATCCTCCGGCAACTCCGCGGCCAGCAACATCGACCCATGGGCGACCTGCGCCGCGGCCTTGCCCACCGACATACCCAACGAGGCGTCGACGAAGATCACCGGGGTTTCCTCGGGGACCGTCCCTGCCGCATCGTCCGGGGAGTCGACAAGGTCGGTGCCCTCGATCTGCAGACGGTTGATCAGTGCCGGGGTCCGGCTCACCGGGCACGGTGTGAAGGCACGGGCCCGGGCACCGTCGACCTCCGCCGTGACGCCGGGTAACGCCTGGACGTCCCGCCACTTCTTGTTGCGGGCCCGACGGGCGACCTTCCGGATCCTGGCGTCGTACCAGCTCATCAGCGCCTCGGCGAAAGTACCTGTCGAGCTTTCTGGGTGATCAGGACCACCGGTGGTACCGCCGGTCTCCTCCCCTGCCCGCGGATCAAGGCACACCGCGACACAAGCTGTCGCCGCGGCCTCCAGCATCGCCCGACGGTCGGGAATCGGGTCGTGCGGGATCTCCAGCACCATCGGCATGACCTGCACGGTCATCGGGTCCGAGGGGTCCTCCCCGTCCCGACCGTCGCGGTGACGGTCGAGGACCTCCCGCAGGCGTCGGTGGGCGACACGGATCTTCTGCTCCTCGTCGGCTTCCACCGTCCCTGACAGGGCGTCGTCGAGCTCCGACATCAGTACTCGAGCGGGACGCGACGGTAGGTTCCGTCCTCAAGGTCGGCGGCGTCGATCTCCTCGCGGTCGATGCCGAGCATGAACAGCACCTCGTCCATGAACGGGTGGTTCACCGCAGCGTCCGCGACCTCCTTGAGGGCCGGCTTCGCGTTGAAGGCGATACCGAGGCCTGCGACAGACAGCATGGCGATGTCGTTCGCGCCGTCGCCGACGGCCACGGTCTGGTGCAGGGCGATACCGTTGCGCCAGGCGAATTCCTTGAGGCTCTCAGCCTTGACCTCACGGTCGATGATCTGGCCGATGACCCGTCCGGTGAGCTTGCCGTCGACGATCTCCAGGGTGTTGGCCCGGTAGAAGTCCAGACCGAGCTCACGGGCGAGCGGTTCGAGGACCTGGACGAAGCCACCGGAGACCGCACCGGTGCGGAAGCCCAACCGCTTGAGGGTACGGATGGTGGTCCGGGCTCCCGGGGTGAGCTCAACCATGGAGGCGACCTCGTCGATGACCGAGGCGTCCAGCCCGGCGAGCGCCTTGACCCGCTCGTGGAGGGACTCGGCGAAGTCCAGCTCGCCACGCATCGCACGCTCGGTGACCGCGGCGACCTCGGCCTCGCGGCCGGCGTGGGACGCGAGCATCTCGATGACCTCCTGCTGGATCAACGTGGAGTCCACGTCGAAGCAGATCAGGCGGGGGTTGCGGCGGGTCAGGCCGGCACGCTGGATGGCGATGTCCACGCCGGTCTCATGGGCCAACGAAGCCAGTGCCTGGCGCAGCTGTGCACTGCCGCCCGGGGTCGGGTCGGCGGCGGTGACCTTCAGCTCCAGTCCGGTGACCGGGTAGTCGGCGATGCCGCGGATGCGGTCGATGTTGGCGCCGTTCTCCACCAGGGTGCGGCCGATGGCGGAGATGTGCTCGGCGGTGACCGGGTTGCCCAGGACGATGACGGCGTGGGTGGACCGGGGACGGCTGGCCTGGACCTCGTCGCTGACGTCGAGACTGATGGTCATGCCCCGGTCGTCGAGCTGGTCGGTCAACGCCTGGCGCATGGCCTCGGTGCTGCCGGCGACGACACCGATGTAGGCGGCGAGGTTGAGGTTGCCCCGGAAGACCGCCTGCTCGACATCCAGCAGCTGGACGTCGTGCTCGGCGAGGATGCGGAAGAAGTCCGCGGAGACTCCGGGGGCGTCGGGTCCGGTGACGGTGACGACTCCCGGGGACAGTCCCGGGGCGAGGGTGACGGTCAGGTGGCTGCTGCTGCTCTGTGTGCTGGCTTCGGTCTGCTTGTCCACGCCGACCATTGTCTCATGCCCGGGAAAAGGAAACAGCCACACCCCGCGTAGTTGGGGTGTGGCTGTGGCCGGGGTCCGCGCGGATCAGCGGCGGACTGCCTGCGGACTAGAAGTGACGTCCGACGTGCGACTCCTCGCGCATGCGCTTGACCATGTGCGGGTAGTGCAGCTCGAAGGCGGGACGCTCGGAGCGGATCCGCGGCATCGAGGTGAAGTTGTGGCGCGGCGGCGGGCAGCTGGTGGCCCACTCCAGGGAGTTGCCGTAGCCCCAGGGATCGTCGACGGTGACGATCTCGCCGTAGCGCCAGGAGCGGAAGACGTTCCAGACGAAGGGCAGGACGGACAGGCCCAGGATCAGCGCACCGACGGTGGAGATCTGGTTCATCAGGGTGAAGCCGTCCTGGTCCAGGTAGTCGGCGTAACGACGCGGCATGCCCATGTTGCCCAGCCAGTGCTGGATCAGGAAGGTCATGTGGAAGCCGATGAAGGTCAGCCAGAAGTGGATCTTGCCGAGGCGGTCGTCGAGCATGCGTCCGGTCATCTTCGGGAACCAGAAGTACACGCCGGCGAAGGAGCCGAAGGCCACGGTGCCGTAGAGCACGTAGTGGAAGTGGGCGACCACGAAGTAGCTGTCGGAGAGCTGGAAGTCCAGCGCCGGGGAGGCCAGCATGACACCGGTCAGACCACCGAAGAGGAAGGTGGCGAAGAAACCGATGGCGAAGACCATGGGGGTCTCGAAAGTGATTCTGCCCTTCCACATCGTTCCCAGCCAGTTGAAGAACTTCATACCTGTCGGCACGGCGATGAGGAACGTCATGAAGCTGAAGAACGGCAGCAGGACGGCACCGGTGACGAACATGTGGTGGGCCCACACGGCCAGGGACAGGGCGGCGATCGACAGGGTCGCGAAGATCAGGCCGATGTAGCCGAAGACCGGCTTACGGGAGAAGACCGGGAAGATCTCGGACATGATGCCGAAGAACGGCAGGGCGAGGACGTACACCTCGGGGTGGCCGAAGAACCAGAACAGGTGCTGCCACAGGATGGCACCGCCGTTGGCGGAGTCGTAGATGTGGCCGCCCAGGATGCGGTCGTAGAGGACACCCATGCCGGCGGCGGCGAGCAGCGGGAAGATCAGCAGCGCGAGCAGCGAGGTCACCAGGATGGCCCAGGTGAAGATCGGCATGCGGAACATGGTCATGCCCGGTGCACGGAGGCACAGGATGGTGGTCAGCATGTTGATGGCGGCGGCGATGGAGCCGACACCACCGACGGCGACGCCGGTGACCCAGAGGTGGCTACCGACACCCGGGGAGTGGATGGCGTCCGCCAGCGGCATGTACATCGTCCAACCGAAGTCGGCCGCACCACCGGGGGTGAGGAAGCCGGTCAGCATGATGATGCCGCCGAAGGTGGTCAGCCAGAAGCCGAAGGCGTTCAGACGTGGGAACGCCACATCGGGCGCTCCGACCTGCAGCGGCATGATGTAGTTGGCGAAACCCCAGACGATCGGGGTACCGAACAACAGCAGCATGATGGTGCCGTGCATGGTGAACAGCTGGTTGAACTGCTCATTGGACAGGAACTGGAGTCCCGGGTTGAACAGCTCGATG